>JANNHK010000368.1:0-9182 GCA_031404355.1 Actinomycetes bacterium | reverse complement strand
GATCGGGGCCGGCAATGCCGTCCGGGTCGTCGCGGTCGAGGGCGTCATGCTCGAAGTCGAGCCCGAGGAGGGTGGCGCGCGCGACTACCGCGACCGAGCGCGCCGGGGTTGAGCAGCCCGTTTGTCGCTTTCTCGACCCGGAGATACGTTCCGCCCGCGGCTGCGGGGCCGGAGGGGGTGGAGACGGTGGCGCTCGGGATCATCCACGAGACGTGGCACCTGAAGGCAGAGTGCCGGGGGCCGGAATCGATCTATTTCTTCCCACCGAACACGGCCGAACGGCGCGAGGACCGCGACCAACGCGAGGAACACGCCAAGGCGATCTGTTTCCAGTGTCCGGTGCGCCAGGAGTGTCTCGACTTCGCGCTGCGGGTCCGAGAGCCGCACGGCATCTGGGGCGGTCTCACCGAAACCGAGCGCAGGCGCCTACTTCCGAGCGAATAGTTCGGCAGTCGGTCCGGGTATTCGTTCGTCACCACGCCGGCGGGTGATGCCGTCGGCGTCGAGCTGATTCACGATCGGCACGACGAACTTCCGCGACGACGCCAACAGGTTCCGCACCTCGGAGACGGTGAGCGAACCGCGCTCGAGTACCGCAACGGCGACGCGTCGGCGCGCGTCGTCGATCGCGTCAGCGTGGAAGATGATCCCGTCGAGATCGACGAGGCGACCCGCGCGCACGAGTGCCCGTACGAGCGCGGGTGGCGCGTCCACAGCGGCGGGCGGGGGCGGGTCGAACGGGTTTGACGCGAGCGCGTCGAGCAGCGCGACCGCGGCGGGATCGTCTGCGATCGCAACGCGTGACGCGTCGCGCACAAGATCCTGGTCGATGACGATCGCGGGCTCACCGTCGAGTGCGGCTCGCAAGCGGCGCGCGTCGATCCCGCACGCGTGCGCGAGTGTCGCGAGCGTGACACCCGGTCCGGTATCGGCTTTGACCGCGGCTGTCACGTGGGCGCGTACGCGTGCCAGCTCGCCGGGAGCTACGAGCCACTCTCCTACTCGCAGCGCGTCGCCGTCGCGTTCGATGTTCTCGGCCGCGTCGCTTGCACCCGCGACACGCGCGAGTTGCTCCGGCGTTGTCCACGGCGTGGCGCGCATGAGGCGCGCGCCGAGCGGGAGGTCGAGACGGGCGAGGGCGACGACACGACGGGCGGGCGCGATGTCGAGTATCTCGCCGCCGCCGACCGTGGTCTGGCGGGCCGAAGATCGCAGCACGATGCGGTCGCCCGGGGCCAGGGGAAGTGCGGTGGGCAGGTGCACGCGCGCGAAACGGGCCGCGTCGTCGAGGATGCGGATGCGGGCGGCGGTCTCTCCCGAGCCGAGGTGCGCCTGCATGCGGGCCCGGCGCGCGAGCGTGTGACCGGGCACCAGGTGCAGTGCGATGTCGAAGGTCGACACCGCCTCCCACTGGCCGGCGAGCACGACGGCGTCGCCGCGTGTGATCGCCGTGTGGTCGATCCCCGCGAGGTTGAGCGCGACGCGGCTTCCGGGCGGCGCCGATTCGAGGTGTTCTTTGCGTGACTCGATGCCGCGTATCCGCGCCGAACGCGACCCGGGCTCGATCAAGACATCGTCGCCGACTGCGAGCGCGCCGCCGACGAGCGTCCCGGTCACGACCGTCCCCGCGCCGCGCGCGGCGAAGACCCGATCGACCCAGAGCCGGGGTCGGGCCCGATCGCCGGACGCAGGTTCCGACTCGAGCACCTCATCGAGCGCGACTCGGAACGCGTCGAGTCCGCGACCGGAGAGCGAGTCGACGGCGACCACCGGCCAGCCCGGCCGGCGCGCTTCGATGTCGAGGCGCGCGAGTTCCAGAGTGTCGGCGTCGACCAGATCGGCCTTCGTGAGCGCGACGAGGCCGTGCTCGATGTCGAGCAGGTCGAGAATCGCGACGTGCTCTTCGGTCTGGGCCATCCAACCCTCGTTCGCGGCGACGACGAGCAACGCGACGTCGACCGCACCCACCCCCGCCAGCATGTTCTTCACGAACCGGGCGTGGCCCGGAACGTCGACAAAGCCCACGACCTGACCCGACGGCAAGTCCAAGAAGGCGAACCCGAGGTCGATGGTCAGCCCGCGCGCCTTCTCCTCGGGGAACCGATCAGGATCGGTGCCCGTGAGCGCCAGAATCAGCGACGACTTCCCGTGGTCGACGTGCCCCGCAGTTGAGATAACTCTCACAACGACAGGAGTGCGGCGGCGAGACGAGCGTCGTCCGCGGATTCGACCGTGCGCAGGTCGCACACGATGCGGCCCTTCTCGACGCGGGCGACGATACGGCCGGCGCGTAAACGCGCGGCGGCGGGCTCAACCGGGTCGACCTCGACGCTCACTCCCACCGATGGAATACCGAGCCCCGGGAGTGCACCGCCGCCCGCCACCGCTTCGGTGTCTTCGACCTTCGCGTTCGCCACGACCCGCACGATCGCTTCGGCGCGGGCGCGCAACGCGTCGACTGGTGTCGTCGCCAGCCGCCAGAACGGAATCGCACCCGCGTCGTTGGCCAGGTACGCGCGCGCGACTTGTTGCAGACCGGCGAGCGTGAGTTTGTCGGCGCGCAACGCCCGGGCGAGGGGATGGGCCTTGCACCGGTCGATCAGGTCGCGGCGCCCGACGATGACGCCGGCCTGCGGTCCGCCGAGCAACTTGTCGCCGGAAAACGTGACCAGCGCCGCGCCGGCCGCGAGGCACTGCCGCACACCGGGTTCGTCGTGCAGCCACGCGGGGCGGGCCGCCAGCCACGGGGTGGCCTCGTCGAGGAGGCCGGAACCGACGTCAACGACGACCGGCGGGCCGAGCCGGGCGAGTTCGTCGACGGGGGTCGACTCGACGAAGCCGATCATCCGGTAGTTCGACGCGTGCACTTTCAACGCCAGCGCAGTCGAGTCGGTGTGGGCGCGCTCGTAGTCGGCGTAGCGCGTGCGGTTGGTCGTGCCGACCTCGACGAGTCGCGCGCCCGTCTCGGCAAGAATCTCGGGGACGCGGAACCCGCCACCGATCTCGACCAACTCCCCGCGCGACACGATCACCTCACGGCCGCGCGCCAGCGTCGCGAGCACGAGCAGAACCGCGGCGGCGTTGTTGTTCACGACGATTCCGGCTTCGGCTCCGCACGCGGTCGCGAGGAGGTGCCCGGCGTGTTCGTGCCGCGACCCGCGCACGCCTTCCGCGAGTCGGTACTCGAGGTTCGCGTAACCGGCCGCGCCGCGCATCGCAGTCAGGGTGTCGTCACCGATCGGCGCCCGCCCCAGGTTGGTGTGCAACAACACGCCCGTCGCGTTGACGACAGGACCGAGTTCGCGCAGGCGGAACGCGTCGGCGCGCGCGGCGGCATCGGCGAGGACGGCGTCGACGTCGCGTTCGACGCCCCGTTCGACCAGGGCCCGGGCCGCGGCGACGGAATCGCGCGCGATCTCGGCTCGAACGCCGTGGGGGAGGTCCTCCGCGAGCGACGCGAGGACCCGCTCGACGCTGGGCAGTCCTCGGCGGGGGTCCACTTCACCCACGCTAGAGCGGGACGAGGAACCGGATCGGCGCCACCTAGAATCGGTCATCGTGCGGACGAAGGGAGTTGCCTCCGGCCGGAGGCAACTCGCGACGACCGAGGGAGCCATGTAGTGGTAACGGTCCGAGACGCAGCAACGGTGATGCTCGTACGCGACCGTCCCGATCTCGAGGTGCTCGTGCTGCGCCGTACGCCTACTGCGGTGTTCGGCCCGGGCGCCACCGTGTTCCCCGGTGGGGCCGTCGACACGGGCGACGCCGCCGTGTTCGACCGGGTTACCGGCTTGGACGACCCGGCCGCGAGTGTCGAACACGGTGTCGACGCAGGCGGGCTCGCCTTCCGGGTCGCGGCCGTCCGTGAAAGCTTCGAGGAAGCAGGTGTCCTCCTCGCTCGCGACACTGCCGGCAACTACGCCGAGCCCCACGCCGAATGGCGCGACGCGCTCAACGCCGGGCACGCGACGTTCGAGCGGGTCCTCGCCGCCGACGACCTCACCATCGCCGCCGGCGACCTCCGCCTCTTTTCGCACTGGCTCACGCCGGTCGGCGCACCCCGCCGGTACAACACGTGGTTTTTTGCCGCGCCCGCGCCCGAGGGCTACGAGGCCGCGCACGACGACGTCGAGTTGGTTGCGTCAGCCTGGGTCGCGCCGCACGAGCTGCTCGAACTCGGCGCCCGCGGCGAGATCGAGCTGATCTTCCCGACCATGCGCAGCCTCATCGCGCTCGCCCACTTCGGGAAAGCACACGAACTGCTCGATGCGCTCGATGCGGTCCCGCGGGCCGACGACGGGCGGCCGCTCGTCGTTGCCGACTCCTCGGGCGAACGGGTGCGGCTCCCGTTCGACGACGCGCCCGCCGCCGCCCAGTGGACGATTCCGCTCCCCGACATCTCGTGGCGCGACGAGGCCCGATTGCTCGCCGAAGAGTTGGGCTGACATGGCCTTCGATCCCGACGCGCCACGACGGCCACTCGTTCCCGGGGTCCCGAGCGCGCTGTCCCCGCTCGTGCGTCGTGTCGTCGCCCCGAACCCCGGGCTGATGACCGGACCGGGCACGAACACGTACCTCGTCGGTATCGACGAAGTCGCGGTCATCGACCCCGGCCCCGACGACAAGTTGCACGTCGACGCAATCGTGGGCGCATCGATGAAAGACCGGGTGCGCTGGGTGCTGCTCACGCATACGCACCCCGACCATTGGCCCGCGGCCGCGCGCATCCGCAAGGAGACCGGCGCCGAGATCGCCGCGTTCGGGAAATTCCCGAAGGCCGACGAGGTCGACATCACCCTCGACCGCGTGCTCGGCGACGGCGACGACATCGAAGGCACCGAGTTCCGTCTCGAAGCGATCCACACACCCGGCCACGCCCCGAACCATCTGTGTTTCTTCCTCGAAGAGGAACGCATGCTCTTCACCGGCGACCACGTACTCAACGGCACGACGACCGTCGTGAACCCACAGCGCGGCGGTGACATGGTCGAGTACCTCGCGTCGCTCGAGCGGTTGCGCAAGATCAAGCGCTTGGCTCGTATCGCGCCTGCGCACGGCGACGTGATGGAAGACCCGAAGGCCACGCTCGACGAGTACGTCGCGCACCGCAAGCTGCGCGAGCGCCAGATCATGAAGACGCTGAAGGTCGGCCCGACCAAGATCTCTGTGATCGTCGACCGGCTGTACACCGAAACGCCGGAAGGACTCATCGAGATGGCCCGCAGACAGGTGTACGCCCACCTGCTCAAGCTCAAGGGCGAGGGCAAGGTGGAAGGCAAGACGTTCAAGGGCGCCTGGTCAGTGCGCTGACGGTTTGACGAAGCGAGCGAAGTAGCTCGCCTTCGGCCCGAGGCGGCCGAGCGCGAGCACCCATCGCTGCGCATGGGGGAACGGGGCGGGGTACCGCCGGCTCCAGTGGCGCGACGCGGCGACCGCCGCGACCGCGATCGTGGCGACGCCGCCGGCTCGGACGGGGTAGGTGAATCAACATTCACCTACTGATGGTGAACTACCGTTCACCTCGTGTCAAGGGCGAAGCCGACGAAGACCCGCCTCAGCGGCGACCGGCGCCGGGCCGAGATCGTCGACGCGGCCGAAGCGGTGTTCGGGCGCAAGGGCTTCGACGCGACGCGCATGAACGACATCGCCGAGGCCTCGGGAGTCGCGACGGGTCTGCTCTACAAGCACTTCCCGTCCAAGGACGAGTTGTTCGCGGCCGTGATCGAGCGCCAGGCCGAGAACCTTGCGACTCGCATCACCGCCGCGGTCAGCGCGGCTTCCAACCCGGTCGACGCGGCGATGGACGTGTGGTTCTCGGTCCTCGAACGGCCCGAGTTCCACACCGTCGACCCGGGCGGCCACCCCGGGTACGCCGAACTGCGCGACCGCTTCGCCGCAATCGTCACCGACGCGTTGCGCGCCGTGTACCCGAGCGCGACCGAAGATCGGCTCCGTCTCGCCGCGGCCGCCGTGGTCGGCGCGGCCGAAGCCGCCGGCGAAGCATGGCGAGCGCAGCCGGGAACGCTCTCACGTACCGAAGCGTCGGAATTGGCAGCCACGTTTGTGGTCGGAGGCCTGACCGCGCTGGACTAGGTCCATGATCGAGTTCACCGAACTGGCCGCGGTCTTGCCGGTGCGCGACATCGCCGCCGCGATCGAGCACTACCGAAAGCTGGGATTCGACGTCCGGCGCTACGACGGTGGCGCGCCGTACGCATTCGCCAGCCGGGGCCCGGTCCAGATCCACCTGAGTCAGGTGAAGGATCTCGACCCGGCGACGAACACGAGCGCGGTCTACCTCTACGTCGCCGACGCCGACGGCCTCGATGCCGAATGGAAGGCCGGCGGCGCGGGTGGGAAGTGCTTCGACAACGAAGACACCGAGTACGGATTGCGGGAGGGCTGCCACGTCGACCCGGACGGCAACCTGATCCGGTACGGCTCGCCCTTGGCGTAATGGCGGGTCGCCACGTAACGTGCCCCGTCCGCACATCGCGCAGGAGGGGGCCCAATCCGTGGCCGACACGAAGCTTTTCATCAACGGCGAATGGGTCGAGGCCGCCTCGGGCGAGTCCTTCCCGACGTATGCCCCGTCGACCGGCGAGAAGATCGCCGACGTCGCCAAGGCCGGTCGCGACGACGCCGTGAAGGCGATCAAGGCCGCCCGGACCGCGTTCGACGACGGCCCGTGGCGGCGCCTGTCGGGCAAGGAGCGGGCCGAGAAGCTGCGCAAGGTCGCCGAGATCATCAACGGCCGCTCGGCCGAGATCTCCGAGATCGAAGCGCGCGACGGCGGCGGCACGATCAAGAAGGCGATGTTCGCCGACGTACCCGGCGGCGCCGGGTCGTTCTCGTTCTTCGCCGACTGCGCCGAGAACGAGCCCGACGTGATCGACCGCGGCACCAACCCGTTCCCGGTCGCGACGAGCACCGTGCGCCGCGAGCCGATCGGTGTGTGCAGCGGCATCGTGCCGTGGAACTTCCCGTTCATCATGGCCAGCTGGAAGATCGCGCCCGCGATCGCGGCGGGCAACTCCGTCGTGCTGAAGCCGGCGAGCTTCACGTCGCTCAGCGCGGTCGAGATGGTGAAGGCGTGCGAAGAGGCCGGCATCCCGCCCGGCGTCGTCAACCTCGTCACCGGTCCCGGTGGCAGCGCGGGTGAAGAGCTCGCGCAGCACCCGGATGTCGACAAGGTCGCGTTCACCGGTTCGACCGACGTCGGCCGTCGCATCATGCAGCTCGCGTCGGGCAACGTGAAGAAGGTGACGCTCGAACTCGGCGGCAAGTCGGCCAACATCGTCCTCGACGACGCCGACCTCGACCTCGCCGCGGCCGGCGTGTTGTGGGGCACGTTCTTCCACAACGGCCAGGTGTGCGAGTCGGGCACCCGTGCCCTCGTGTCGCGCAAGATCTACGACGAGTTTGTCGCCATGCTCGTCGAGCGCGCGGGCAAGATCGTCATCGGCGACAACATGGAGATGACGACCGATCTCGGCCCGCTCGTCGCGCCGGCGCAGGTCGACACCGTGGAGCGGTACGTGAAGCTCGGTCTCGACGAGGGCGCCAAGCTCCTCTGCGGCGGCTCGAAGCCCACGAACCTGCCCGCCGGTCTCGACGCGAGCGCGTTCTACCTGCCGACGATCTTCGAAGCCGACAACTCGATGAAGATCGCCCAGGAAGAGATCTTCGGCCCGGTGCTGTGCGTCATCCCGTTCGACTCCGACGACGAAGCGATCAAGATCGCGAACGACTCGATTTACGGTCTCGGCGGCGGCGTGTGGTCGACGAACAGCGACCGCGCCAACAATGTTGCGGCCGAAATGCGGACCGGCACCGTGTGGATCAACGACTACCACATGATCACGCCCGGCCAGCCGTTCGGTGGGTACAAGCAGTCGGGCATCGGTCGTGAGCTCGGCGACTACGGCTACAACGAGTACCGCCAGATCAAGCACGTGTGGCAGAACACCGCAACCGACCGCAGCGGCTACATGCACTTCGCCGCCTTGTCGGGCAACATCTAAGAAGGTTTTTGGCGTACTGGGGCGACCGTTACGGTCGTCTCACTACGCCAACACGGGGAAACGCATGAAGATCGAGGGCACCGAAGCGGCAGCGCGCATCGTCGAACGGGCGAAACGTGACCGCCGCGGTGCCCTCGTCTTCACGATCGGGACCGGCTGCTGCGAGAGCACCGCACCGTTCCTCTACGAAGACTTCTGGCCGGGGCCCGACCACGAAGAGGTCGGCGTCGTCGCCGACGTGCCGGTGTTCGCGCCCGCGTACTTGCGCGCGCTGTACCCCGCGAACGACGGCGTGACGATCGACGTCGAAGAGGGTCTCATGGCCGAGTCGATGTCGATCGAGACCGAGTACGGCTGCCGGTTCATCTTGCGGGAGCCGGGCGGCGCCAAGGCGCGCGGACAAGACACCGAGGTGTGCGACGTGCCCGACGAGACGTCGGCCCTGCGTTCACGCGGCGCCCAGGAGTTGCCAGAAGCGTTGCGCCGAATGCGCATGCGTTGAAATTCCGTGCAACTTCCGCGCTCGCGGCAGCGTCATAGAGACATGAAGCACGCATCCCGGACATGGCCGACGGTAGAGGCACTGCTGATCACCGCCGGTTGCGAACCTGCGAGCGACATGCTCCCCGAACCCCGGAAGGAACGCCGGCCCCTGCTCCGGCGCAAGGCGGCGAAGTCCCGCGCGCTCGTACGCGTCTGACCCCGCGCACGCGAACCCTCCCAAGCTTTGGTGCCGGCGCCCCAGGCGGGGCGGCTGTCTTGGGCGCCGGCGCCCAGGCATCGCGCGCGGAACCAAGAAGACCGGCCGCGACGTCAGATCATCTGTGATCGAATGGCGGGCGGGTGTGCTTGTTCTGGCGGGCGTTCTGACGCTCGCGGCGTGCGGCGGCGACGGTACCGACGATGCGGCGGGTCCACCACCATCGGCGGCCACGACGACGATTACGGTCGAGCGGCCTCCGGCCGATTTCGAGCTGCCCGTGATCGAATCGATCACGAGCTGCGGCGAGTGCACTCGGGTCCACGTCCTCGGCGAACCGGCCGTCGCGGTGTACGCCGACGGGCGCGTCGTCATCGCCCGCGAACGCTTCACCGAGGACGCGTCTGAGATCGAACGGTTCGGGGTCGACTACTTCCTCGAGCACATCGACACTCCCG
>JANNHK010000367.1:0-4061 GCA_031404355.1 Actinomycetes bacterium | reverse complement strand
GGCGATCTCGCTCGTCGATTGGCTGAACAGCCGGAAGACCCCAAGGAGATCGTTGCGCGACGCGGGCGCCGATGTCCACTTGTCTCAGATAGCGGGCTCCCGCATCACCGCTGAATACCTTGTCGTCGAAGCGGAGTTCTTGATCATCGTCAAGGACTTCCGATAGGCCGGAGCGGCGACTGCGGTTTCATGACCCGCAGGTGCGCGGTTTGGGTGGCGATCGCGCAGAGGTTGCGGTCTTCGTCCCAGAGGCGGGCCGGACCCGTGGCGTACCCGTCGCCGACGTGCCACGCCTCGATTTCCTGCAATACCCACGGCGTGACGGGCACCGCGATGAACCGGATCCCGATCTCGAGCGACAGCACCATGCGGCCGTAGAGCGACGGGCCGAGCGCGCGCCCGACGGCGGGGCCGAGGACGTCGCCGTGCACCGCGAGTGTCAGCAGGTCGGGTTCGCCTTCGAGGAGCCGGACCCACGACAAGAACTGCCCACGCCCCGGGTCGTCGAGCGGGCTCACGGGCCGCCATGCCGTCTGCTGGTGGAAGCTGATCTCGCCGAACGGGTTCGGGCGCTCGGGGTCGGGCGGCAGCGGGGTTTGCGCGGGCAGCGGCGCTTCGGGGAAGCGCACCTCTTGGTAATGGTGATCGACGTCGTGCGCTTGGCCGAACACGCCGTGGGCGCGCAGCGCGACTCCCTCGGTTCCCGCGACGCGGAGGTCGGCGGCAACTTGCGAGGCGCGCCTTCCGCCGCGCAGCACGTCGACGTCGACCGTGACAGGTCCGGCCGTGACCGGAGCGAGAAAAATCGCGTTGGCGGTGACGAGCGGCATGTCGGGCCGGTCGAGGGTCTCCTGCATCGCCCGCAGCGCCGTGTACATCGATACGCCGCCGAAGATGTGCATGACGTTCCACGCCGACGGGATGTCGGCGTGCATCCGGCCCGGGAAATCGGGATCGGGGGTGAGCGTGGTGTCCGTGCGAATGTTGTGAGGGGCGCCCGACATCCGGTCGAGCCTACGCTTCGCGGTCCTATGACCTCGCCTCGAATTGCGCCGCTGCCGATCGACGAGTGGGACGACGAGACGCGCACCGCGCTCGGGGGCCGCTACCTCAACATCTTCGGCACACTCGCCCACCATCCGAAGCTGTTGAAGCGCTGGCTCGTGTTCGGCAACCACGTGCTCGCCAAGAGCACCCTGTCCGGGCGCGACCGCGAACTGTTGATCCTGCGGACGGGGTGGAACGCGCGCTCGGTCTCCGAGGGGGGTCAGCATGTCGTCATCGGCCGCGCTGCGGGCATCACCGACGACGAGATCACGCGCATCGCCGACGGTCCCGACGCGCCCGGGTGGTCGGCCAACGAAGCACGGCTGTTGCGCGCCGCCGACGAACTGCACGCGGACCAGTGCGTGGGCGACGCGACCTTCACGGGCCTGGCCGAGCACTACGACGAGCAACAACTCATCGACATCGTGTTCACCGTCGGGCAGTACATGCTCGTGTCAATGGCCCTGAACTCGTTCGGCGTCGAACGCGACGACGCGGCTACCGGGGTTCCTTTTCCAACGCGCTGAGCAGCGACCCGGCCGACTCGACGAGCGCGCCGAGCGCTTCGACGCGGTCGCGCAGGCCGTGATCGGACGTGACGACCGTGAGGGTTTCGGGATGCGCGTCGCGCTCGACTTCGGCGACGATGCGGTCGTCGGCCGCGTCTCTGCCGCTGCGGGTCGCGTACGCGACCAGCACGCCTTCGTGCACGCCTTCGGCGTAGTCGGTGAGGGGACGGCCGTCGAGCACGACCGCGATGCGCGCGCCGGTCTGGCGCGCATGGTCCTGGAGTGACGCGATCAGGCGGCGGGCGGCGCCGTCGCGGTCTTTCCACCAGCCGTCGGGCCGGGTGCCGATCACGTTCATCGCATCGACGATGAGTCGGCGTGCGGACGCAGGGGAGCCACGGACGGCGGACTGAGGGAGCCGTGTCGTGTGCGCACCGGGAGCGACCAGGTCATGGCGGCCTTCCCGTGCGAGGGTTGACGACACGGTGCCCAGCTCGGAATCGATGTCCAGCACTTCGGCGCCTTCGACGGCGAACCCCGGGCGGGGCGCCACGAGCACGCGTGGCAGGCGCGCCAGCGCGACGTCGCGGTCGGCGACCGACGCGTACCACGCCGGGTCGCGGACCTGGGCCCACTTGTCGGCGCCGAGCACGACGACTTCGTAACCCCGCGCGATGTCCGCGATCAGTTGTTCGTCGGTGACGATCACACTCAACCACGGCCGCGTCGCGGCGAGCCGTTCGAGCGCGGCGACGCGAGCGTCGAGCGGCGCGGCGTGGTCGTCCTTGCCGAGCGCGTTTCTTGACAGCGCGAAGTCGAGGTGGTCGAGCCCGGCCGCGTCGCGTGCGGCTTCGGCGATCGCGACGTGCGCGATCGTCGGCGGGTCGAAGCTGCCGGGATAGACGCCTCTCATCGCAGGATTGCCTTCACCGCAGGATTGCCTTCACCGCAGGATTGGGGGATGCAGGCGCGTCGCGGGTCCGCGGCGGTAGAGCGCCGCGGGTCGGCCGTCGGTGGGGGCGGTTTCGCCCGTCGGTTCGACGAACCCGGGTGTCGACAGCACCTTGCGCCGGAAGTTGCCCTCGTGCAGCGTCTCGCCCCACACCGCTTCGTAGACGCGCCGGAGTTCGCCGAGGGTGAACGGCTCGTCGAGGAACGCAGTCGCGAGCGTCGTGTACTCAAGCTTGGCGCGCGCCCGCTCGACACCGTCGCCCACGATGCGATCGTGGTCGAACGCGAGCGGAACCCCGTCGTCACTCCCAACCCCGGCGACGGCCAGATCGTCGACCGCCCAGTACCGCACGTCGGCCGCGTCCGACCCGGCGACAGGTTCACCGGGGGCCGCGAACCCGATGTACGTCACCGACACGTTGCGCACGCGCGGGTCGCGTCCGGGAGTGCCGTACGACCGCAACTGTTCGAGGAACCCGAGTTCGACGGCCTCGTCGCCCCCGTCGACATGCATCCCCGTCTCTTCGGCAAGTTCGCGCCGAGCCGCGCCGTCCAGATCTTCGTCGGGCTCGACGAACCCACCCGGCAACGCCCACTGCCCCCGATACGGATGCCCGCCCCGCTCCACCAACAGCACCGCCAGCCGCCCCGCGCGCACCGTCAGCAGCACCACGTCGACGGTGACCGCGACGCGCGGATACGCCGCCGGGTCGTACGCGGCGAGAAAGGACGCTTCGTCGTCGGCCACGGACGCGAGGCTAAGACTCACAGTGAGCAGAAACAACCGACGCGTGGTTGTCGGCTCGCAGACCGCCCTACCGGATCTCGTCCACCACGAGTCGCCGCTCGTAGTCGAACACGTGGTACGCGATCGTCAGATCAGTGCCCGGAATCCGCGCCACGGCCGATTCGTCGACGACGATCGGGTACATGCGCTCAACCGGCGGCCCGTCGATCTCCACAACTGATAGCCAGAGCAACAGCGCTTCGACATCCGAGCGCGGTGGATCGGTTGCGAGCCACGCGGCTACGCACCCATTGAAGTCGTCAATGATCCAGTTAGCGCTGGGGTTTTGACTCCAACCACCGCTCGACGAGTCCACGGGCGTCTTTCCGTTCCCCGTTCTCGATCGCCTTCTGCGCCTGCTTGCGGCGTTCCGCGAACGCAGGGTCCAACCGAAGTTCCCAGGCACGAAGCCATACCTGCAGGGAGTCCAGTATGCGACCGCCGAAGCGGCGCGCCAGGGACACTCCTGAGTCGGCAACGCGCAAGGCTTGCAAGGCCTGGGGGCGCGCTACTGGCGTTCGCACTGGTGCCGCCATACACGTCCTGGGTGGGAGAAGGGCTCCGTGCATCGTCGCGCAGTGGACCCTTGCGGTCGACGCGCGCGGCCGAAATTTCAACACCGGGACTGAGAACGGACAAATCTCCTTGACCAAACGAACGTTTGATAGGCTCGTTGGGCGATGGACCGCCGGACCGAGATCTTGGATGCCGCCCTGGGCCTGATGGCCACCGAAGGGGCGAGCGGCACGAGCATGCGGGCCGTGGCC
>JANNHK010000366.1:0-7493 GCA_031404355.1 Actinomycetes bacterium | reverse complement strand
TCGGAACGGTCGGGCTGCACCCGCACGACGCGACCAAGCTTGCGGCCGAGTGGACGGCGCTCGCCGCGCTTGCCGCATCCGATGAGTGCGTGGCCATTGGTGAGGCCGGCTTCGACCTCTACTACGAGCATTCGCCCCGGGACACCCAGGAAGTCGCGTTCCGGGCCCAGATCCGCTTGGCGAAGCAGTTGGCCAAGGCGTTCGTCATCCACTCCCGCGACGCGTGGGACGACACGTTCCGGGTGCTCGAAGACGAGGGCGTGCCCGACCGCACCGTGTTCCACTGTTTCACCGGCGGCCCGGCCGAGGCGCGCCGCGCGCTCGACCTCGGCACGTACCTGTCGTACAGCGGCATCGTGTCGTTCAAGTCGGCCGAGGATCTGCGCGACGCGGCCCGCCTCACGCCGCCCGACCGGCTCCTTGTCGAGACCGACGCCCCGTACCTCACGCCCGAGCCGCTTCGGGGCAAGCCCAACGAACCGGCGCTCGTGACGGTCGTCGGCGCCGCGCTCGCGGCGGCGCGGGGCGACGAACTTGAAATGATCGCCGCCGTGACTCGGGCCAACGCGGCGCGCGTCTTCGGCCGGTGAACGTCCGCGCCGTTCTCGCCGCGCACGGTCTCCGGCCCAGCAAGGCGCTGGGCCAGAACTTCCTCGCCGACCCGAACATGGCCGCGCACATCGTGCGCCTCGCCGGTGTCGACGCAGGCGACCACGTTGTCGAGGTCGGTCCCGGTCTCGGGTCGCTCACGCTCGCGCTGACCGACGCGGGCGCATCGGTGCTCGCGGTCGAACTCGACCGGCACCTCCTGCCCGCGCTGGGCGAAACGGTCGCGGGCCGACCGGTCGAGATCGTGACGGCCGACGCGCTCGACGCCGACTGGTCGACGCTGCTCGCCGGACACGACCGCTGGGCGATGGTGTCGAACCTGCCGTACAACGTGGCGACGAGCGTTGTGGTGCGGGCGCTCGAAACCGCGCCGATGGTCGACCGGTTTCTCGTCATGGTGCAGCGCGAGGTGGGGGAGCGCATGGCGGCCGGCGTCGGCGACGGCGCGTACGGTGCCGTCTCGGTGAAGATCGCGTACTACGCCGACGCGCAGGTAGTCGGCACCGTGCCGCCAACCGTGTTCGTACCACGGCCCAACGTCGAGAGTGCGCTCGTCCGGTTGGTGCGGAGGCCGCCGCCGGTCGACGTGGCCGACCCCGAGCGCATGTTCACGCTCGTGCGGGCCGGCTTCGCGACGCGCCGCAAGACGTTGCGCAACGCGCTCGCAACCGTGTTCGGGCCGGAGTCGGCGGCCGTGTTGGAACGAGCGGGCATCGACCCGAAGGCCCGCGCCGAGACACTCGACCTCGTGCAGTGGGCCCGGCTGGCCGAGGTCACCGAGTGATAGGCCAGGCGCAGACCGGAGGCGCGGTCGGTGCTCCGACGTGGTGTGGAGATGGAGCGCCGGAGGACGTAGCCGCGTGATCGTCGTGCCCTCGAAGCTCACGCTGTCGTTGCGCGTCCTCGGCATGCGCGCCGACGGGTTTCACGATCTCGAAGCGCTGACCGTTGCCATCGGCGAACCGCACGACGCGTTGACGATTGAGGCGGCCGAGCGAACGACGATCGCCGTCACTGGTCCGTTCGCGTCGGGAGTCCCGGTCGACGCGACCAACCTCGCGGTGCGCGCCGCCGATCTCGCGGGCGTGACGGTCGCGATCACGTTGCACAAGGGCATCCCGAACGGAGCGGGGTTGGGTGGCGGCTCGGCCGACGCGGCCGCGGTGCTCGTCGCGCTCGGGCGGCCCGACCTCGCGGCCGATCTCGGGTCCGACGTCCCGTTCTGCGTACACGGCGACGCGGCCTGGATGCGCGGGAGGGGCGAGATCCTCGAACCCGCGACCGTGCCCGCACTCGACATCGTTATCGCCGTGCCGCCGTTCGGCTGTTCGACCCCCGCGGTCTACCGGGCGTGGGACGAACTGGGTGGGCCGACGGGCCGAACCATCGACACTGGCGTCGAGGGCCTCCCGCCGCTCGGCAACGACCTGGAACCCGCGGCCGAGCACGTCGAGCCGCGCCTGGCCGCGTTCCGCCGGGCAGTCGAAGAAGCGGCGGGCCGACCCGCGCTGCTCGCGGGCAGCGGCTCGGCGTACGCAGTGATTGCCTCGGGTGACGCTGACCTGCACACGCGCGTGGAACGCGCGGTGGAGGGTGCCGTCTACGCGGCGAGCTACTTGCCCTGCTGACGGCGCTGCCAGCGGGTCTTCTTGAGAAGCTTCTTGTGCTTCTTTTTCCTCATGCGCTTGCGGCGCTTTTTGATCAGCGAACCCATGGCGAAGAGCAACGCTACCGGAAGCGCCGCAGGCCCGGGCAATCGCGGTCAGGGGTCCGCTCCCCGGCGGGTATCGTCGGGAGCGGATTCGGGGGTGGTGTAAAGGCAGCACGAGGTCCTTTGGAGTCCTAGGTCGAGGTTCGAAACCTCGCCCCCGAGCGACCTCCGGTCCACGAGGAACGAAATGAGCCAGCCGGCGTGAGTCAATACAGGCCGTTGTCCGCAGTGGTGCTCGCCGCCGGCGAAGGCACGCGGATGCGGTCGGGCACGCCGAAGGTCCTGCACTCGCTGTGCGGACGGCCCATGGTGTTGCACGTCGTCGACGCGTTGGGTGAGTTGCCGCTCGAACGGATCATCATCGTCGTCGGCCACGGCGCGGAACGGGTCACGAAGACGCTGCAGGAACAGCTCGTGACGGAAGTCGACGTCGAGTTCGTCGAGCAACATGTGCAACAGGGCACGGGCGACGCGATGGCCGTCGCGTTGAGCGCGTTCGAGGACCTCGACGCCGAGGACGACATCCTCGTCCTTCCGGCCGACACGCCGTTGTTGCGGGCCGAGACGATGGCGCGGCTCGCGACCGAGCACCGGCTCCAGGACGCCGCGGCCACGGTGCTCACGGCCCGGCTCGCCGACTCGACCGGATACGGCCGCATCATTCGGGGCAAGAATGACTGGATCGCCAAGGTCGTCGAGCACGCCGACGCGACCCCGGACGAGCGCGACATCGACGAGGTGAACACGTCGATTTACTGCTTCCGGCGCAACTTGTTGGCGCCCGCGCTGCGCCGCCTCAGCCCGGAGAACGCGCAGGGCGAGTACTACCTGACCGACGCGCTCGAAGTGCTGAGCTCCGCGGGGCACAAGGTGATCGCCGTCGACGCGGCCGACGCGGTCGAGGCCGTCGGCGTCAACGACCGCGTGCAGCTCGCGGCGGCCGAGGCCGAACTGCGGCTGCGCATCAACCAGCGTTGGATGCGTGAGGGCGTCACGATGGTCGACCCGTCGCGCACCTACATCGACTCGACCGTCGAACTCGACCCTGATGTGCGGCTGCTGCCCGGTGTGATCCTCGAGGGACGCACGTCGATCGGAACCGGATCCGTCATCGGCCCCGACTGCCACCTCAGCGACACGGTGGTGGGGGAACGGGTCGCGGTGCGGCTCGCGGTCGCCCGCGAGGCCGAGATCGGCGACGACTGCGAGATCGGTCCGTTCGCGTACATCCGGCCGGGCACGCGCCTGGGGTCGGGCGTGAAGATCGGGACGTACGTCGAGGTCAAGAACTCCGAGATTGGCGCCGGCTCGAAGATCCCACATCTTTCGTACGTCGGTGACGCCGACGTAGGCGCCAACGCCAACCTGGGCGCAAGCACGATCACCGCGAACTACGACGGGCGCGAGAAGCACCGCACGACCGTCGGCGACGGGGTCCACACGGGCATCCACACGTCGTTGGTCGCTCCGGTCGAGGTCGGCGACGGATCCGAGACCGGCGCCGGGTCGGTTGTCACCCGCGACGTGCCGCCCGGAAAGCTCGTGAAGGGAAGTCCCGCACGCGTGGCCCGCCCCGTGCGCGAGGATAAGGAGTAATGGAGCTCGTCACCAAGAAGAAGCTGGTGCTCGTGGCCGGGCGCGGTCACACCGAGCTGTCCGAAGAGGTCGCCCAGCATCTGAAGGTGCCGCTCGCCGACATTGTGCTCTCGAGCTTCGCGAACGGCGAGATCTACTGCCGGTACGGCGAGAACATTCGCGGCGCCGACCTGTTCGTGTTCCAGTCGCACTGCGACCCGGTGAACGACCGGCTGATGGAACAACTCATCATGATCGACGCGGGGAAGCGCGCGTCGGCGAAGCGCATCACCGCGGTCGTGCCGTTCTACGGGTACGCGCGTCAGGACCGTAAGGCCGAAGGACGCGAACCGATCAGCGCGCGGCTCGTTGCCGACTTGCTCACCGCGGCCGGCGCCGACCGCGTCGTCACCGTCGACCTGCACACGGGTCAGATTCAGGGTTTCTTCGACTTCCCGGTCGACCACCTCACCGCGGTGCCGGTCCTTGCGGAGTATCTGAAGTCGGTGATCGGCAACAACGCGGTGATGGTGGCTCCCGACGCGGGTGGCGGCAAGCTCGCCCGTCGTTTCGCCGACAAGCTCGGTGCCGACATCGCGTTCATCGACAAGCGCCGCCCGAAGGGCACGCACAACGTCGCCGTCGCGACCGAAGTCGTCGGCGACGTCGAAGGCTGCACCTGCGTGCTCGTCGACGACATGATCGACACCGCGAGCACGGTCGTCAGTGCTGCGGAGCTGCTCATCGACCGGGGCGCTTCCGACGTATACATCGCCGCGACCCACGGGCTGCTCTCGGGGCCGGCGGTCGACCGGCTGAAGAACGCACCGATTCGGGAGGTGATCGTGACCGACACGGTCCCGATTGCCTCCGAGAAGCGCTTCGACGGGCTCCGGGTCCTCTCGATCGCGCCCCTGGTGGCCGATGCCATCGACGCCGTGTTCGAGGATGCCTCGATCAGCGAGCTCTTCGGCGGCGACAACGTCTAACCGGTAGTCTCTACCGGTTCCTGACACACCTTCCGAGGACTCGACGCGCCATGGCCGACAACACGCTGATCGCCGAACCCCGTACCGAACGAGGATCGCGGCCCGCGGGACGCCTGCGCCGCTCCGGCAAGGTGCCGGCGGTCGTCTACGGCATGGGTGGCGAGTCCGACGCGATCGCCGTGCTCGAGCACGACCTGCAGCACATTCTTACGAGTGAGACCGGTTCGAACTCGCTCATCACGTTGCGCATGGAGAGCGGCGAACAACTCGCGCTGGCCCGTCAGATTCACCGGCACCCGGTGAAGGGCACGATTGTGCACGTCGACTTCATCCGCATCAGCGCCGACGTCGCGGTCTCCGCCGAAATCACAATGAACCTCGAAGGCGACCCCGAAGGCGTCAAGCGCGGCGGGCACCTCGAGCAGATGATCTTCCAGATCAGCATCGAGGCGAAGCCGGGCGACCTGCCGCCGTCGATGTCGTACGACGTGTCCGCGATGGAGATCGGCGACCAGATCCACATCAGCGACATCACGCCGCCGCCGGGCGTGACCATCACGAACGACCCCGAAGAACTCGTCGCGCAACTGGCCGCACCCCGTGTCGCCGAAGTCGAAGAGGGCGCAGCGGTCGAGGGCGAAGCGGCCGAAGGCGAAGCAGCGGCCGAGGGTGGCGCACCTGCGGGCGAAAGCTCGTCCGAGTCGTAGGAGCGCAGCATCACCGACTTGTTGGTGGTCGGACTCGGAAACCCCGGCGACGAGTACGCGCGCACGCGCCACAACGTCGGTGCCGAGGTGATCGAGATCCTGGCGCGTCGGCACGGGGCCAAGTTGAAGAAGGCGAAGCGGGAACGGGCGCTGGCCGACGAGGTCCGCATCGGCGCCAAGCGCGTCGCCCTTGCGATCCCGTTGACGTACATGAACGAGTCGGGCCAGGCGATCGGCGCGCTCGCCCGCCGCTACGACGTCGAGCCCGATCAGATCGTCGTCGTGCACGACGAGTTGGACCTGGAGCCCGCGGTGTTGAAGGTGAAGGTCGGAGGCGGGCTCGCCGGTCACAACGGCCTGCGCTCGATCAAACAGCACCTGAAGACCGACGAGTTCCTCCGCGTCCGCATCGGCGTCGGAAAACCGGTGTCCAAGGACCGCGGCGCCGACCACGTCCTCAATCGGTTCGGCAAGCGCGAACGCACCGAGATCGAGGTCACCCTCGAGTTAGCCGCCGACGCCGTCGAGTCGATCGCCACCGACGGCATCGACGCCGCGATGAACCGCTACAACACACGACCCGCGTGAACGATTGTGTTTGAAGCTAACTGGCTGCTCCGCAGCCACGTAGCTTCAAACACGGTTGTCTCACCCGGGCCGTAGAGTCGGCGGCACCTTCCCCATCGCACGACGGAGGGGAAGCGGTGTTGGAAAAACTCATAGACGGCGTAGCGGCGGAACAGCTCGGCCTGATCACGTACGCGCAGCTCGAAGGGCTCGAGTGCACACGGCAAGTGATCCGAAACATGATTGCAAGCCGGCGACTGGTGGAAATCCGTCATCACGTATTCGTCGTTGCGGGCGCCCCGCGAACGCACCACCAAACGATCATGGCGGCAGTGCTTGCTGCGGGAAAGTCGGCGTACGGATCGCACGAAACGGCCGCCGCCGTGCTCGGGCTCCCACTTCCCTGCCCAGCGCTGCTCGAAGTCACGACGCTGCTCGCTCGGTGTCCGTCGTTGCCCGGCGTGCGTGTTCACCGGAGCGGGCGTCTCGACGAGGGCGACATCGTGATCGAGCACGGGATCCCGATTACGAACGCCGCTCGGACCATCGTCGAACTCTCGTCACGTTTATCTGTCCACGAACTCGGGCGAATGACCGATGTCGCGGTGCGGAAGGGTCTGACAACGCTCGCCGCCATCTCTGAGACGTCACACATCCTCGGGAAGGCGCCCGGTCGCAGCGTCAAGAAGGTGCGGCAGATGCTGGCCCGGCGGATTGAGGGTGGGGAAGCGCGTGAGAGTGACCTCGAAGACTTCGTGTTCGATTCGCTGCGCCGCTTCGGACTTCCGCTTCCCGTTCCACAGCACCAAGTCGTGTTGAAGGGGCGGAAGCGGCGGATCGACCTCTGCTACGTCGACGAGATGCTGGCGTTGGAGCCGATGGGATTCAACTTCCATGGGCTTCGGGAGCGGTTCGACGACGACGCGATGCGGGGGAACGAGCTCGTGCTGGCCGGGTACGCGGTGCTTGTCTTCACCTCCGCGTTTACCGACTGGATGATCGCCGACCAGGTTGCCCGCGCTTTGGGGCTTCCCTCGCCGGCCCGGCCCCCACGGGGACGCATGTTCTTGGAATGGCTTGCCCTACGCTGATGTTTGAAGCGCAGTGGTTGCGCAGCAACCACTTAGCTTCAAACACAAGTCGCACGCCCCGGGGTAGAGCCGTTCTCCGGGGTGCGCACGCGCGCCTATGACCGAATCGCTGCCTCTTTCGGGGTCGCTAATGATGATCCGCGACAACTGCATTTGCACCGGCATGAACTGTTCCTATTCCGCGGCAGAGCCCGATTCCGTCGATAGCCTGATTATAGGCCCTGCCGCGCGTTGTGGCACGGTC
>JANNHK010000365.1:0-3572 GCA_031404355.1 Actinomycetes bacterium | reverse complement strand
GTGCTCATGGAACCGTCCACGACGAGCGCGTTGAACGTGTCGCGCACTGCGTGCTCGAGTGCACCGTGCAGCGCCGACGGGTCGGCCGCGGCATCGGTGACGAGGACCGCGAGCATCGTCGCCATCGCGGGCGAGAGCATCGCGGCGCCCTTGGCGATACCGCCGACGGTCGCGCTGCCCGCCGCCGCGACCGCATGCTTCGCCACGGTGTCGGTGGTCATCATCGCCCGGGCCGCGTCCATGCCCCCCGCCGGCGACAACTGCTCGCAGAGCTTCGGGATCCCGGTCTCGATCGGATCCATCGGCATCGCGATGCCGATGAGGCCCGTCGAACACACGAGCACGTCGGTCGTCTCGATGCCGAGACCGCCCGCCGTCAACGCGCACATGCGCAACGCGTCGGCGCGCCCCTGCACGCCGGTGGCGGCGTTGGCGTTGCCCGAGTTCAACACTATGGCGGTCGCGACGCCACCCGCGAGATGACGCTGACTGATCTGGACCGGCGCGGCTTGCGCGAGGTTCGTCGTGAACACGCCCGCCGCCGCGACGGGTAGACGGTCTTCGGTCGCGACCATCGCGAGGTCGGGAACGCCCGAGGACTTGATCCCGCAGGCCAGGCCACCGGCGACGAACCCCTGCACGTCGGTGATCGTCACGGCGCCACCCCCACCAGCGGCAGTCCGGTGGTTTCCGGCAGTCCCAACACCAAGTTGGCGGCTTGGATCGCCTGTCCGGACGCACCTTTCGTCAGGTTGTCCTCGGCCGCGATCGCGAGCACGGTGTCGGTGCGCGCGTCGAAGCGCACGGTGACGTGCACCACGTTGGCGCCGTAGGTGGCCTTGGTGCCCGACGGCTCGTCGACCACGACCACGCACGGATCGTCGGCGTAGAACTCGCGGTACTGCTCGAGCAACCGAGCGGTGGACAGACCCGGGGTCGCGGGACGCGCGTAACACGTTGCGAGGATGCCGCGAGTCGTCGGTACCAGATGCGGCGTGAACAGCACCTCGACGTCACGGCGCGCGACTTTCGACAGCGCCTGCTCCATCTCGGCCGTGTGCCGGTGGGTCAGCAGTCCGTAGGCCGAGACGTTTTCGTTCGCCTCCGAGAACAGGCTCGTTGTCTTCAGCGCCCGGCCCGCACCCGACACGCCCGACATGGCGTTGGCAACGAGACCGCGCAACTCCACGCTGCGATCCGCGACGAGCGGCGCCAGCGCGATGCTCACGGCGGTCGGGTAACAGCCCGGTACCGCGATGTGTTGGCGCCCGCCGATCTCGTCGCGGTACAACTCGACCAGCCCGTACGCAAAGCGGTCGACGAGTTCGGGCGCGGCGTGGCGCTCGCCGTACCAGCGTTCGTAGACGTCGGCGGGCAGGCGGAAGTCGGCACCCAGGTCGACGACGTGCGCCACCCGTTCGAGCATCTCGGGGATCAGCAACTGCGACGCGCCGTGCGGTAGCGCGGTGAACACGACGTCGAGCCCGGTGAGATCGGCAACGTCGAACGGCGCGAACCGTTCCTCGCCCACGACGGCTGCCAGCGATGGGAACAGATCGGCGATGCGCGCGCCGGCATTGGTATCGGCGGTGACGTGCACCACCTCGATTTCGGGGTGCCCCGACAGCAGTCGGAGCAGTTCGGCCCCCGTGTACCCTGATCCGCCGACCACGGCCGCCCTATACGCCATGACGCATATCATACACACCTATGCATAAGACACCAGTGGGATTCGCGTCCCTGCGGGCCGGCGACCCGGTGGGCCCGCTGCGGGTCACTGTCTCCGACGCGGCGAACGAGCGGTACTGGCAGGCCGCCGGCGTCGACCACGAGAGCCTCCGCGCGGGTGCGCTCTATCCGCCGATCGCGGCGAACCTCACCGTGCTCGCCTTCGCCGAACTCTGCTCCGACCCCGTGATCCAGACCCGCCAGCGACTCGTGAGCCACCGGCGCCAGGCCGCCGGCGCCGAGCTCGTCACGGTCGGACACGTCACCGACTGCTACACCAAACGCGGGCGTGCCTACGTCGATATCACGGTGACCGTGACGAGCGCCGACCGCCCCGACGACCCGCTGTGGACGTCGGAGGTCAGGTTCACCCCGACCGCGACCCTGGACCCATGAGTATCAGGCGCACGATCACCGAAGCCGACATCCGCCGCTACTCACGCCGCGGCAACTACCACTCGGATGCGAGCACGGCCCGCGCCCTCGGCCTCCCCGGAATCGTCGCCCAGGGGGTGCAGGTTGCGGGACCGGCGTACGGCGCGCTCCTCGATGCCTGGGGCGAAGACTTCCTCGACCACGGCGAGATCGACGTGCGCTTCGTCGGCGTCGTGCTCGCGGACGAGACCATCGACTCCACCGTCGAGATCGACGGCGACCACGCCACGATCGAGGTGCGCAACGTGACTTCGCAGGGCGTGTCGGTCGTCGGCCGGGCCTCCCGCACCGCCGGATAGCCCGTACGGATAGCGTGCGCGCCATGGCCGTCGCCCGCGCCCCGCACCCGTGGAACGCCGGGTTCGCCTGGCCCGATCACCCGGGCCCGTTCACGTCGATCACCAATGCCCAGGCGAAGCAGTTCGACGAGGACGGGTTCTTCGTCGTCGAGGATGCGTTCGACGCCGCAATGCTCGCCGCGCTCGACGAAGCCATCGCGCCGGGCGAGGAGCGCGTGCGCGCGTTTCTCTCGGAGCTGCCCGACGGGCGGTTCGGCGTCGCCGGTGCCGACACGCAGACAGTGGCGCCGCATCTCGTGTTGCGCTCGCCCGTGCTGCGCGACTTCTGCGCGCACCCGGTGCTCGCCGGCCTCGCGCGCGACCTCATCGGCCCGGACGTTCGCCTCTACTGGGATCAGGCCGTGTACAAGCAGCCGCAGTCGGCCGAACCGGTGCTGTGGCACCAGGACAACGGCTACACGTTCGTCGAACCGCAGGCGTATCTCACCTGCTGGGTGGCGATCACCGACGCGACACCTGAAAACGGCTGCGTCGCGGTGATGCCGGGCGTGCATCGCACCGGCACGCTTCGCCACGAGCACACCGACATCGGCGAGGAATGTTGGGGCGACCACGACACGGCGGTGCTCGTTCCCGTCGCCGCGGGCAGCATCGTGGTCTTCACGTCACTCACGCCGCACTGCACCGCGCGCAACCTCACAGACGAAGTGCGCAAGGCGTACATCGTGCAATACGCCCCCGACGGCGCAGTCGCCTATCGACCGACGCGAGACGGCGGCCGTGGCCCTGCCGAATCGCAGGACGACAACCGCCGTCAGTTCTTCGTCGTGCGTGACGGTCAGCCCGTCACGCCTTCGTAAAATCAGCCGCCGCTGCCCTGAGTGGTGCTGGTCGTCCCGAACGGCGGCCGTGTCGACGTAGTGGTCGGGATCGACGTAGTGGTCGGGATCGTCGTCGACGTCGAAGTCGTCGGCGCCTCGGTCGTGCTCGTCGTCGTCGTCGGTTGGGGCACCGTTGTCGGCCCCACCGGCGTCGTGCTCGTCGTCGTTTCCGGCGACGTCGTTGACGTCGATGTGCTCGTGCTGGTCGACGTCGAGCTGGACGACGACG
>JANNHK010000364.1:0-10280 GCA_031404355.1 Actinomycetes bacterium | reverse complement strand
TGACGATGACCTGTTGCCCGGGCTCGATACCGGCCCCGCACGCGTCAATTGCGGCGCGCACCGCGGCGGGCATGGAGCCGAGGTGCACGGGGATGTGCTCGGCCTGCACCAGCAGCGTGCCGTCGGCCGTGAAGAGAGCAGCCGAACAGTCGGCCCGCTCTTTGATGTTCGGGCTGTACGCGGCGCGGCGCAGCACGGCGCCCATCTCTTCGGCGATCCCGGTGAGCCGGGCAATCAACACTTGCAGCGAGGCGGGACTAAGCACGGGTCATCACCCAGGCACCCAGGGCCTGCGGCTCCGCGACCCAGCCCGCGGGCGCCCACACGGTGCAGTCTTCTTCGGCGACGACCGCCGGCCCAACGACTCGGGCGCGCACGACCGCAGGCAGGTCGACGACGTCGAGGGGCGCGGCGCCCGTCGCACGCGCCCGCACCGCGACGACCTCGACCGGCGCACCCGGCCGGGCGTGCCCGTTGCGCCGCTCATGTTCCGCCGGGAAGTCCTCCACCCTCGGCACGGTCAACTCGTGGCTCTGCCCGACGTAGCGACAGTCGACGGCCGTCTCGACCGTCGCACCGGCGCCGACGAGCGCGAGCGCTTCGGCGGCAACGTCGTCGAGCGACGCGGGCGCCGAATGCACAACCTCGCGCCGGCGCGGTGAACACAACACACCGACCGCGCTCAGCACACCCGCCCGCGGCGGCACGATCACGACCTCCATACCGAGCGCGTCGGCGATCGCGCACGCGTGCAACGGACCCGCGCCACCGAACGCGACCAGCGCGAGCGCACGCGGGTCGACACCGCGCTCGACCGTCACGGCGCGCACGGCCTGCACCATCGACGCGTCGACCACGTCGACCACCCCCCGCGGGTCGATACCGGTCCGGTCGAACGCAGCGCGCGCCGCTCCCAGGTCGAGGCGCCCCAAACCCGGAAACGCGGCCTGCGCGTCAATGCGGCCGAGGGCGAGGTCGGCGTCGGTCACCGTGGGCTCGGTGCCACCGTGCCCGTACGCGGCCGGACCGGGTCGCGCGCCCGCGCTGCGCGGCCCAACGGTCAGCGCCCCGCCCGGGTCGATCGCCGCGATCGACCCGCCACCCGCGCCGATCGTGTGGATGTCGAGCGCGGGCAGACGAATGGGAAACCCGGCGACGACGCGTTCGGGCGCCGGTTCGGGCACCCCGCCCCGCACGAGACACACGTCAGTACTCGTCCCGCCCATGTCGAACGACACCGCGTCGGGATACCCGCACGCGGCTGCGACCGCGGCCGCGGCGCGCACACCGCCCGCGGGACCCGACAGCAACAACGCGGCGGGGATCCGCGCGGCATCGGTCGCGGGGATGAGCCCACCTGCCGACGTCATCACGAGCACCTCGGACGCGACGTCACCGATCGCCGCGAGGTATGGCGCGCACGCGGGCCGCAGGTATGCGTTCACGACCGTCGTGACCATGCGCTCATATTCACGGAACTCGGGCGACACCTCGTGCGACGCGGTGACGTCGTGCCCCGCGGCGCGCAACGTGTCGGCGACCGCGCGTTCGTGCGCGTCGTTCAGGTCGGCGTGCAGCAGGCAGACCGCAACCGCGTCGACACCGTCGGGAATCACTACGGAACCAACCGGTACGAGCTCGCGGCCGGTCGCGTCGAGCCGGCCGTTGACCTCGAGCCGCAGCGCACGCGGCACCAGGGCCACGGGCCGGTCGACGAACGGGTCGTAGAGCGACGGTCGCTCCTGCCGCGCGATCTCGATCACGTCGGCGAACCCTCGAGTTGCGACGAGCGCGACGCGTGCCCCCCGCCGTTCCAGCAACGCGTTGGTCGCGACCGTGGTGCCGTGCGCCAGCAGCGTTGCCTGCCCGCCGAGGTGCGCGACCGCTTCCTTCAGCGCCCGGGCCGGGTCATCGGGCGTCGACGGCACCTTCGCGATACGGCCGTCGTCGGCAATCGCGTCGGTGAACGTCCCTCCGGTGTCGACACCCGTGCGCACGGGTGCATTCTTGCGTCAGTGGTGGCCGTTGGGCGCCGGCTGGAGCAGGTAGCCGCGGGCGCGGACCGTCCTGATCTCCAGGCCGATGGCCGAGATGCGCCGCCGCAACCGCAACACGTGCACGTCGAGGGCGTTGCGGGTCGGGAGCCCGAACGGCCAGGCCCGCTGGGCGAGGGCGTCGCGCGTGACGACGGTGCCGAACCGGTCGAGCAGGGCCGCGGCGATCGACTGCTCGACCGGCGAGAGCGAGACCCAGGTGTCGCGATGATGCAGGAGCCCGTCGTCGTCGAGGACGGGCCGGGCGCCGTGCTGCACCGCCCGGGACATGACGGCCCGGCGGCGGGCTTCGATCTCGGTGACGCTCGCGCCGTCGACAATCCAGTCTTCGAGGCAATCGGGTGGCGCGGGCGGCGAGGTGCCCTGGTCGACGACGAGCAAACGGGGCGTGCCCGTCTCGCGGAGCTCACCAACTCGGGCCTGGTCGACCGGCCACCGCAGCACCTCGACATCCACGAGGGCGACGGTACGGGCCGAATGTTTCGCCAGAGTTACACCGACGTGACGCTCAGTTGCATTGCCGCGCTCGCCACCACCGCGGCCCAGAGCCGCCCGGGCCGGGCGCCCATGCGCTCCGCGGGCCCGCTCACGCTGATCGCGGCCACCACCGAACCGTCAGCACCGCGGACCGGGGCACTCACACTCGCGACGCCGGCTTCGCGCTCGCTGACGCTCTCGGCCCAGCCCCGGCGCCGGACCTGGGCAAGGGCGGCAGCATCGACATCGAACTGGTCACGATCGGCCGCCCAGGCGAGCAGCACCTTGCCGCCCGACCCCTTCGTCAGCGGCATGACCGCACCCAGCGGCACGGTGTCGCGCAAGCCACTCGGGCGTTCCGCGACCGCCACACACACGCGCCGGTCGCCCTCGCGCACATATAACTGGGCACTTTCGCCGGTTTCGGCCACGAGATCGGCGAGCACGGGCCCCGCACCGTCGGCCAAGCCCAATGCCCGTGCCGCCTGCACACCCCAACCGACCAACCGGCTGCCGAGGCGGAACCGCTGCTCGGCGTCGCGCGCGAGCAAGCCGTGCGCCTCACACGCCGTCGCCAAGCGGTGCGCGGTCGGGCGCGACAAACCGGTGATGCGCACGAGATCGGCAAGGGTGCACGATTGTGCTCGCGCCACGGCCTCGACGACCCCGATCGCCCGATCGAGCGTTTGTACGGGTGTGACTAAACTGTCCACGTCTTGATACTACCGTCTCAGAATGTGAGATGATCTCATGGGCCAAACCCTGTCCGAGAAGGTGTGGGAGCGCCACATCGTCAACCGAACGCGCGGCGAACCCGACCTCCTCTTCGTCGACCTGCACCTCGTCCACGAAGTCACGTCGCCCCAGGCCTTCGACGGTCTGCGCCTCGCGGGCCGCGGTGTACGCCGCCCCGACCTCACGGTCGCGACGATGGACCACAACGTCCCGACCGCGGGCCTCGACCGGCCGCTCGAAGACCCGATCTCCGCGAAGCAGATGGAGGTGCTCGCGCACAACTGCGACGAGTTCGGCATCCGCTGCTACGGCATGGGTGACCCGTTGCAGGGCATCGTGCACGTGATCGGGCCGGAGCAGGGACTCACGCAGCCGGGCATGACGATCGTGTGCGGTGACAGCCACACCTCCACGCACGGCGCGTTCGGGGCGCTCGCGTTCGGGATCGGGACGAGCGAGGTCGAGCACGTGCTCGCGACGCAGACGCTGCCGCAGATGAAGCCGGGGACGATGGCGATCACGGTCGAGGGCGACGCGCCCGACGGTGTCACTGCGAAGGACATCGTGCTCGCGATCATCGCCCGCATCGGAACGGGTGGCGGTATCGGCTCGGTGCTCGAGTTCCGGGGCGCGGCGATCCGGGCGCTGTCGATGGAAGGTCGCATGACGGTCTGCAACATGTCGATCGAGGCGGGCGCCCGAGCCGGCCTGATCGCGCCCGACGATACGACGTTCGAATACCTCGAAGGCCGCCCGTTCGCACCGAAGGGTGCCGACTGGGAGCGCGCGGTCGCCGACTGGCGTACGCTGGGCACCGACAACGATGCGCAGTTCGACAAGGAAGTCGTGATCGACGCGACCGTGCTGCGCCCGCACGTGTCGTGGGGCACCAACCCCGCGCAGACGATCTCGATCGACGACACGGTCCCCGACCCCGACTCGTTCGCCGACCCCTCCGCGCAGGACTCGGCCCGCCGGGCGCTCCTGTACATGGGCCTGAAGGCGGGCACACCGATGCGCGCCATCGACGTCGACACCGTGTTCATCGGATCGTGCACCAACTCCCGCATCGAAGACCTGCGCGCGGCCGCCGCCGTGGCGCGCGGCCGCAAGGTGAAGCCGGGTGTGCGCACGCTCGTCGTGCCCGGTTCGGCCGCGGTGAAGACACAAGCCGAAGCCGAGGGCCTCGACCAGGTGTTCGTTGCGGCCGGCTTCGACTGGCGCGAACCTGGGTGCTCGATGTGCCTGGCCATGAACCCCGACAAACTCGCCCCCGGCGAGCGCTGCGCGTCGACGTCGAACCGCAACTTCGAAGGTCGTCAAGGCAAAGGCGGCCGCACGCACTTGGTGTCGCCGGCGGTCGCAGCAGCCACCGCCATCGCCGGCCACTTCGCCACCCCCGAAGACCTCACATGAGGGATGCGTCGATAGGGCACAGTGGAGTGTTGCCTATCGACGCATCCTCCTGGAATGGGAGAACGTGATGGACGCTGTACGTGTGATCACGGGACGGGCGGTGCCGCTCGTCCGGTCCGACGTCGATACCGATCAGATCATTCCGAGCGACTGGCTGAAACGGGTCGAGCGCACCGGGTTCGGCGCGGGGCTGTTCTCGGAGTGGCGGGAGAACTCCGACTTCGTGTTGAACCAGGAGCGCTACGACGGTGCGAACGTGCTCGTGGCCGGGCCGAACTTCGGGACGGGGTCGTCTCGGGAGCACGCAGTCTGGGCATTGATGGACTACGGGTTCGCCGCGGTGCTGTCGTCGCGGTTCGCCGACATCTTCCGCAACAACTCCGGGAAGATGGGTCTCGTGGTGGCGACAATTCCCCAGGAAGCGATCCAGACGTTGTGGGACGCGATCGAAGAGGACCCCGCGCTCGAAGTCGTCATCGACGTCGAACACCGCCGGGTCGCAGCCCCTGCGATCGGGCTCGACGTCGCGTTCGAGATGGACGACTTCACGCAGTACCGGCTCGTCAACGGACTCGACGACATCGGCCTCACACTGCGCCACGCCGACGCGATCAGCGACTACGAGGCAAAGCGACCGTCGTGGACGCCCCGGGTTCGGTGAATGGGTTTGAGCAGCTGATCGCGGGCGCGGAGGCGCAGCCGTTCACGGGCTGGGACTTTTCGTGGCTGGCCGGTCGCATGACGATCGAGCCCGCGCCGTGGGACTACACGGCGCGGGCGGCTGATCTGGCGGCCCGCTCCCCCGACCTGCTCGACATGGGCACCGGTGGCGGTGAATGGCTGGCGGCGGTACCGGACCGCCCGGGCCGCACGTTCGCGACCGAGGCGTGGCCGCCGAATGTCGCGGTTGCCGGCCGGAACCTCGCGGCAATCGGCGTTCCCGTCGTGCAGGACGAAGGCGCCGCGGACAACGCCGACCAGGCGACGCGCGACCCACGCGGCCGCATGCCGTTCCGCGACGGCGCGTTCCAGGTGGTCGTGAACCGCCACGAAGCGTTCGTCGCCACTGAAGTGGCGCGAGTGCTCGCACCGGGCGGTGACTTCCTCACGCAGCAGGTCGACAACGGCGCGTTCGACAACTACTACACGCTGCTCGGCCTCGACCCGCCGCCGAACGACGGCTCGTGGCTCCCACTCGCGATCGCGCAAGTCGAAGCCGCCGGCTTCAGGATCGTCCACTCCGGTGCGGGCGCCGAAGTGCGCCGCTTCTCCGACGTCGGTGCACTCGCGTGGTATCTCCAGGCGATTTCGTGGGCCGTCCATCAGTTCGCCATCATCGACTTCCGCGGGCAGCTACGCGCCCTGCACGATCGCGTTCCTGTCACGGCCCGCGAAACCCGACTCTGGGTTCACGCGCGGAAGTAGGGAATCACCCGTTCCCCCCAGTGGCGGATCGTCTCCATCGCCGCCGCGTGGGGTACGGGCCCCATCTGGATGAGGCACATGATCTCGTCGGCGCCCGCGTCGACGAGCCGCTCGACGTACGCAATCGCCTGATGGGCGTCGCCGTACGCGTGCTCGACGTTGAAGATGGCCGTCGTCTGCGGCCCGAGCGGGATCTTCGACTCGTGCAGCCAGGCGACCAGGCGCTCCTCCGAGTGCTTGATCTCGGTCACGTTGTCGTCGTCGGCGGTGTCGGTCGCGGGCGGGGGCCCGCCGCCGTACCAGTGCGTGATCGCCTCGGCGAAGAACCGCTGCCCGCGGGAGCCAACCTTCAGCGCGTCGTCGGCGTCGTCGAGCACGATCGTCGGGCACAACGCCGAGAAGTGGTCGTTGGCGCGGTCGCTCACCATCCGGGTGCCGTCGCGCGCGGCGATCGTCGCCGCGTAGATCTCGTGCATGTCGGCGACGTCTTCGGGGCCCGCGAACCCGAGCACGAGTGCGCCCACACCGAGTTCGGCCGCGAGCGCCACTGTGTCGCGCTTGGTGCAGGCGATGAACAGCGGTGGGTGCGGCTCCTGCACCGGCCGGGGCAGGATCGGGTGGGGCGAGATGTCGAGGAGGTCGGAGTGCCACTCGAACGTCTCGGAACGCCAGACGTGACTCAGCACGCGCAGCGTCTCTTCCATCTGCGGGTACGTGTCGTGCGGATCGACGCCGAACAGTGACATCTCCTGCAACGTCGCGCCGCGGCCGCCGGCGACGTCGAGACGACCGTCGGAGAGGATGTCGAGCATTGCCACCCGTTCGGCTACCCGTATCGGCGGGTTGAACTTGAACGGCATCAGCACGCATCCGTGCCCGATTCGGATGCGTGACGTCCGCGCCGCGACGTAGGTGAGGAAGATCTCGGGCGCGGTCATGTGCGCGTACCACTTCAGCGAGTGGTGCTCGACGGCCCACACCGCGTCGAACCCCATTGCCTCGGCGTACACCGCCTGTTCGACGCAGTTGCGAATGACCGCGCGCTCGTTCGTGACCGCCGTGTCGGTCATCTGCGCCTCGAAGATCATCGAGAACTTCATGCGACCTCCCCGCCCTTGACAGCCTCGCGCGCTACGGGAAAGGTTCGCATCTATGGGACGACTCGAAGGCAAGGTCGCAATCGTTACCGGCGGGGCGCGCGGTCAGGGTGAGGCCGAGGCCCGCTGCTTCGTCGAGGAGGGGGCCCAGGTCCTCGTGGCCGACGTGCTCGACGATCTGGGCGAGAAGGTGGCCGCCAACCTCGGGCCGGCGGCGGCGTACCGGCACCTCGACGTGCGCAGCCCGGACGAGTGGGCCGCGGCCGTGGCCGACGCGACCACGCGATTCGGTGGTGTCGACGTACTCGTGAACAACGCGGGCATCTTGAAGCTGGGCCTCATCGAACAACTAGCGCTCGAGACGTATCTCGACGTCGTGATGGTGAACCAGGTCGGCTGCTTTCTGGGCATGCAAGCGGTGATCCCGGCGTTGCGGGCGCGGGGCGGTGGTTCGATCGTGAACATCTCCTCGACGGCCGGGCTCGCGGGGACGGTGGGCCTCGCGGCGTACACGGCGAGCAAGTTCGCGATCCGCGGCATGACGAAGGTCGCCGCGCTCGAACTCGGCCACGCCGGTATCCGTGTCAACTCGGTGCACCCCGGCGGCATCGACACCGACATGGTGAAGATCCCGGAGTTCGCGCACCTCGACAGCAACGCGACGTACGCCAAGATGCCGATTCCCCGGATCGGACAGCCGGAGGAGGTCGCGCGGCTCGTGCTGTTCCTCGCCTCCGACGAGTCGTCGTTCTCCACGGGCGCCGAGTTCGTCGTCGACGGCGGCTACCTGTCCGGCCCTCCGGTGGAGGGCATGTAGCAGGCCACGATCTATTTCGTGGCTGTCGGCGCGACCGCGCCGCCGACGGCGTGGGTGATCGGCAGCGGCGTCGCCGCCAGCAAGAACTCGTAGACGCCGTCGGTCGCGCAGTCGGCGGCGAGTTCGTCGAGATACCAGAGTTGACCCTGCACGAGACCCTGATCCCGCAGGTTCACGAGGTGCACGGGCAAGAGCGCGGCGGGGTCCTCACCCGGCCACACCTCGAATACGAGCGTGTCGGTCGCGACCGCGGCGATCTGCGTGTCGTGCAGCCATTCGATCGACCCCACGCCGATACCCGGGCTCGGGTCGTTGAACCGTTGCTTGTCACCCTCGCGCAGCCAGTGCATCTGGCCGGTGCGGACGAGGACGATGTCGCCGGGCGCCACGCGCACGCCCGCCGCGCTCGCGGCCCGCTCGAGATCGTCGCTCCCGATCGCGTAGCCGGCGTCGAAGTAGTCGACGCCGTGCAGCCGGGCGATGTCGAGGAGGATCCCGCGCGTCACGATGGCACCGAAGTTCTCGATGCCGAGCTTCGACGCGCCCGCCTCGGTGATGACCGAATCGGGGAGGTTGTTGTAGAGGAGGCCGTCGTAACCGGCGTGCGCGAGCGCGTCCCAGTGCGTCGCCGCCTGTATGCCCATCTCGACCCGGTCGTCGCTCGTCGTGAAGTCACCCGGGTCGCCGGTGAACGGCACGTTGAACATGATCATCGTGTGCTGCGGGTTGATGCGACCCGGAATGGAACCCGTCTGCGGGCCGTCGGCGTTGTACGGAATCGACAACGAGAACGACTCGCCCCGGCGCACCGCCGCGGCACCCCGTCGCGTCGCGTCGGCATCGATGAAGTTGAGTGTGCCGCGCTGGTCGTCGTCGCCCCACCGACCCCAGTTCGAGACTCGCCGGCCGAGTTCCTGGATTTCCTTGGGTAACGCCATCTTGTCTCCTCGACGGTGAGATCAGCCCGAACCGAGATACGCGGAGGTGAGCCGCTCTTCGTCGACCTCGCCGCGGGGCCCCACCCACTGCACGCGGCCGAGTTCCAGGAACGCGACCGTATCCGCGACCTCGAGCACGTCGCGAGCCTTCTCCTCCACCAACAGCAAGGTGACGCCTTCGGCCGACAGGTCGGCGAAGACGCGCATCAGTTCAACGACGACGAGCGGCGCGAGACCGAGCGTCGGCTCGTCGGCCACGAGCAGCTTCGGCGGTCGCACCAGCACGGACGCCAGCGTGAGCATTTGCTGCTCGCCGCCCGACAGGCTGCCCGCCGGAAGCTTGCGCCGTTCGGCGAGATGCGGGAAGCGCGCGTAGGCGGCGTCACGATCGCCGGAAGACGGCAGCCACAACGCCAGGTTGTCGTCGACCGACAGCGACGGGAAGATGCCACGCGACTCGGGGGCGAGCATGATGCCGGCGCGGGCCCGCTCGTGCGCCGGGAGTCGGGCGACGTCAGTTCCCTCGAACACGATGGAGCCCGCCGTCGGCGGCAGCAGGCCCGCGACAACCGCGGCCAGCGTCGACTTGCCCGCGCCGTTGGCGCCGAGCAGCGCCACGACCGAACCCGTCGGAATGGCGAGGTTGACGCCGTGCAACACCTCGACCTCGTCGTAACCGGCACACACGCGGTCGAGCACCAGGACCGACGCCCCGGGCGGCCCCGGCGCGGCCGGCGTATCGGACGTCACCACGACGGGCGGTTCGGCCGCGCGGCGATGGCGGCGCTCCCAGCGTCGTTGCGCGACGAGCGCGAGCACGCCGTCCGGATTGCGCGCGAGGTTGATGGCGCCCAACCCGAACAAGATCTGTGGGATGTACACCGATGTGGTGCCGTTCCAGTGGAACCACGTCGGCAGGAACGCGAAGTGGAAACCGCTGCTCAGGATGCGGGGCGACGCCTGCATCATGAGACCCGCGACGACCGCGCCCCCGGGTCGGCGGATCCCGAACGTCACCGCAACCGCGAGCCAGACCAACCCGATGAGGGGGTTCCACGTCGAGTTGGTGATCTTGCCGTCGACCGACGCGAACATCACCCCGCCGAGACCTGCGATGAACGCGGAAATCGCGAAGATCGCGAGCTTGACCCGCGTCGGCGACACACCCGATGTCGCGGCGGCCGGTTCGGCCGAACGCACCGCGACGATGGCCCGACCCCAGGCCGGTCGCTGCACGGGGTGGCTGACCCACCCGCCCGCCAGCCGGAGCGCGAGCAGCTACAGCGCCATACTGCGGTGGTCGGCGATGTCGGGGAGGCGG
>JANNHK010000363.1:0-1847 GCA_031404355.1 Actinomycetes bacterium | reverse complement strand
GGTCTACGGGGTTAGCAGCGACGATCGCGAGCGCCGAACGCCCCGAGTCGGCAGTGATCACCTCATAGCCGCGGGGGCTGAGGACGGCGTCGAGTAACAGGATGTTCTCGGGGAGGTCGTCGACGACCAGGACTCGGGCGGCGGCCGTCACGCCCGCCCGCTCGCATGCGGCGCCATCAGGACCTCAACCTGGCCGGGAAACTCGCGCACGCTGATCGGCTTGGCGAGGTAGCCGTCGAAGCCGCTCGCGAGATACCGCGCGCGGTCTTCCTTCATCGCGAAGGAGGTCAACGCAACGATGCGCAGCGACGCGGTGGATGGATCAGCGCGCAGCGCGTGCAACGCTTCGACGCCGTCCATGCCAGGTAACTGCACGTCCATCAACACAAGGTCCGGGTGGTGTGCGCGCGCGAGCACGATTCCGTCCTCGGCGTTCGTCGCCTCCAGCGTGCTGTAGAGGTGTGCTTCAAGGAGATCGCGCACGAGCATCAGGTTGTGCGGGTTGTCCTCGACGATGAGGACAACCCGGGGCTCAGTCATGCCGGCCCCCCTCGAGCGAGCGCGGGGCGCCGAGTCGCCGGACGAGGTCGACAAGTGCCGCCTGGCCGAGCTCGCCCTTCTCTGCCAGGTGACTGACCCGGCCGGCGAGCCGGTCACGGTCGTCTCGCGTCAGGTCCTTATGGGTGAGCACGACGATCGGAACGTCGGCGGTGGCAGGATCCGCGCGCAACGCCTCCACGACCTCGAATCCGTCCATCCCGGGCATCATCAGGTCGAGCAGCACGACGCCAGGGTGCGACGTCCGGACGAGTCGGATACCGTCAGATCCGCTCGAAGCGCGCACTACGGCGTAGCCCTCGGGAGTCAGCATCGCCTCGACAAGGTCGAGGTCCACCGGGTCATCGTCGATGACCACGACCGTGCACAGGTCGGCCACGCGGTCGCCGTGATGCGCGCGGGCCGAAAGAATCACTGCGGAGGTCGCCGGCGCCACTGGGTCCGGCAACACCTCCGCCGAATTTCGCGATACGGGGATCGTGAACTCGAACGTGCTGCCGACTCCAAGCTCGCTCTCCGCGACCCAGATCGAACCTTCGTGACGCTCCACGATGCGCTTACAGAGGGCCAGTCCAAGCCCTGTCCCGTCGACGCTCGTCCGGTGCCCGGTGCGTTCGAAAGTCTCGAAGATCCGCACCCAGTCCTCTTTCGCGATCCCGATCCCGTTGTCGGCGACCGTCACGTGAACGAAATCGTCGACGCGGCACGCCGAGACGGTGATCTCACCTCCGGCCGTAAACGCCCCGGCGTCGCCGCTGAACTTGGGGGCGGTGAACTTGACGGCGTTAGCCAGCAGGTTGAGGACCACCTGCTTCATCCGCAGTTCGTCCGCCAGCATCACCGCGTCCAGGTCACCGGCAAGTCTCAGCGAGATCCGACGCTCTTCCGCGCGTTGGCTGACCATCGCGAGCCCGTACTCCAGTAGGGGTGTGCACGGCACGGGCGCCAGGTCGAGTTCCGTACCGCCGGCCTCGACCTTCGAGATGTCTAGGACATCGTTGATCAGCTCGAACAGGTGTTGCCCAGAGTCGCGAATCGCCTTGACGTACTTGTCCTGACGCCCGGTCAGCTCTCCGAACTTGCGCCCGAGTAGGACATCGGAGAATCCGATAACGGCGTTGAGCGGCGTGCGCAGTTCGTGCGACATGCTCGCGAGGAACTCCGACTTGTGCCCACTGGCGATCTCGAGCTGCCGGAAAAGGCGAGCGTGACGGATTGCGACCGCGGACTGGCTCGGGCGGGGCGGCGTCTTCGAAACGACCCCTCGCGGCGGCGCCGTTTCTGTCGCG
>JANNHK010000362.1:0-2481 GCA_031404355.1 Actinomycetes bacterium | reverse complement strand
CCTCGCCGATCGATGCCGCGCACCTACGTGCTTGACGACATACTTCGGCTGAACTCGGCGCTCGCGCTCCCATCTTCTGAGAGGGAACCGTGCATGTATCCGAGAATAACGCTGCGGTTTGCCAATGCAGCCCTTGCGGGTGCCTCCGCCGCGCCGATCCGATCAGTTGCGACGCCCGACCGCCAACCATTGTTTCGAGACCTCAGGGTCGAAGGCCGAACGCTCTCCTTCGAGATCCACTACCGCCACGACACCGAAGATCTCGATGAGAGGGCCCGTTGGCGGCCACTCGGCGGGACCGCCGACGTCGACGGCGTCACGTCTGATCTCGGCGTCTCGGTTCGGGGACGCAGCTTCGGCGGGGACTCGGGCCGCCATGTTCCCGAGGGAGTGCTCCTCGCCCTCGGTCGTGACATCCGGTCCGACCAATCACGAACAGGAGTAAACGTCCTCGACGCAGCTCCGTCGATCCTCGGACTCCTTGGCGTCGATCCGGATCACTCAATGAAGGGCTCGCCCGAAATCTTCACCAACGCACTCAGTTCATCCGGCCGCAGCGGTTGACCTAGACAGCAGGGATACCGAGCGACACACTTGCGGCAATCGCGGCATCGTGGAAGAACGCATACATCCAGGAAGAGGCAGGGAATGGCTACCACCATCGAAACGTCGCACGATAGGCACCGCCAAGCCGATGCCATGGGTGCGGCAGTCGTCGTCGGAGGGCGCGGATTTCTTGGTCGCGCCATCGTCGCGGAACTCGCCTCGCTCGGCCAGACGGTTCGGGTCGTCGATGCGGCAGTAACGGCTCCGTCGACCCAATCCTCGCTGGTAGAGCACTTTGTGGCTTCGATCCTCGACCGAGACGCGCTGACCGATGCATTTGCGGGCGCTGACGTCGTCTACCACCTTGCCGGCAAGCTCGGAACTTCCGAACTCGATGACGACATCGAGAGCGCAGTCGAGGTCAACGTGCTCGGGACGGTTCGGCTCTTGGAGGCAGCTACGGCGGCCGGCGTCCGCAGAGTGTTCTACCCGACCAAGCCGAACGTCTGGACCAATACCTACACGATCACGAAACACGCATCCGAGCGCCTCGCCGCTCTCTATCACGAGACGGGTCGCGTCGAAGTGCCATCGTTGCGTTACTTCAACGCGTTCGGGCCCGGGCAAAGCCTCGGACCGATCCGCAAGATCTTCCCGGTTTTTGCCGCGCTCGCGTTACGGGGTCGTCCACTCCGGATCTTCGGCGATGGCGACCAAGTCGTCGACATGGTGTACTCCGTAGATCTCGCGCGCCTAACGGTTGCCTTCGCCAACAGCCCCGTTGTCCCACCGTTGGCATGTGACTGCGGCACCGGTGTTGGCATCACCGTCAACGAAGTCGCTGTCGCGATCAACGAGATCGCTGGCAACGCCGCGGGCATTGAGCACGTCCCGATGCGCGTCGGCGAGGTACCAGGAACCGAACTCGTGGCAGACACAGCGGACATGCTCGGTGTTGTCGGGCCGTTTTCTTTCACTCCATGGCAGATCGCGCTTGAGAACTCATTCGATTCGTACGCCCGCCTGCCATCCGGCGTCCTCGACGATGCGATTCGCCGTCATGGACTGGACTGATCGGCGCGTCGTCGCCTTCGTGGCGCATCCCGATGACGAGGTACTGGGATGTGGTGCGACGATCGCTCGCATCTCGCGCACGGCCGCAGAGGTCACCATCGTGCTCGCCGCGCGACGGGTCGATGATCGTGGCAGGCGCGCATGGCCCGATCTGATCTCCTCGTTCGAGAAGTCCTGTGCTCGTCTCGGCGCAGTGGCCGCTTTCGCACACCCTCTTCTCGACGAGAACCGCCTCAACGTTGACCTCCACTTACTCCACGATGCTCTCGTGCCTTTCGTCGATGTCGCCGACGTCGTCCTGACTCACCACTACGCCGATGTTCACCAGTCTCACCAGGGTGTCTCCCGCGCAGTGGAGATCGCGACTCGACCCTTTCGTCGGAGGCGTGATGTATTTCTCTTCGAGGTGCCAACGTCGACGGATCAGACGTTCATGCGCGAATTCATTCCTCAGGCGTACTCTGTCCTCGAACGGCGCGACGTAGATGCCGCCCTCGAAGCGCTGAGTTTCTACCCCGGCGAAATCGTGCCTGGACGGCGTCCCGACGACCTCGAAGCACATTTCCGCGCGCGAGGCGCCGAGGTCGGTGCGGACTATGCCGAAGCGTTCCAGTGCGGACGGCTCATACTGTGATATTTCTGCGACGCCTCGTCGAGACACTCATGGCCATGCTGCTCATGATGCTCGCGCTGCCGGTTCTCCTCATGTCAGCGGCGGTGGTGTTCGTGGTCGACCCTGGGCCTGTGTTCTACCGGCAGTCCCGCGAGGGCCTTCGCGGCCGACCATTTCGGCTTGTGAAGCTCCGAACGATGGTGCGCGGAGCCGATGCTCGACTCGCTGAACTGCTTGCGGTCGACCCC
>JANNHK010000361.1:0-4316 GCA_031404355.1 Actinomycetes bacterium | reverse complement strand
GATTGCGCGCCAATCCGGTCAACGCGAAATTTCCGCGACTGTTCCTCATAGACGCAATCAACGGAATTTTCGTCTCGACATGCTGCACGCCCTGCGACGCGGCCTTGGTGAGGTACGCGTACGCGAGGTCGCAGAAGTCGTCGGCCGTCACCAACACGTTCATCGCCGGGTAGTAGACGGCGAGGAAGCTGGACAGTGAGTCGAACTCGTACGTTGCCTGAACCTCGGCGACGGTCTTCTCGGCGATCGCGATCCCGTTGCGTTTCGCCAGCGCGAGCTTGAGGTCGGGCTCCAGTGTGCCTTCGAGGTGCAGATGCAGCTCACACTTCGGAAGCCCGGCGATGAATGCGGCGAGGTCGCTCATGCACGGAAACCGTACGAGGTCGTAGGTCCCGTGGCGACCCGAGCGACACGGGTCCCGGCGAGTGGCAGCTGCTGCAAGTCAGCGCAGCAGCTGCCACCTCGTACGTGTTACGCCGCGCGGTTCCCGTGACCGACGTGGCTACTGGGATTGCCGTGGCCACCATGCCCGGTCTTGCCGTTCACGGCGCGCGTGTCGAACGCGAACGTGATCAGCGCGTGGGCGGTCGCGTCAGCCATCTCTTCGAGTGCCTGCGGGTTGACGTTGGTGATGGTGTCGCACGCCTGGTGGTAACAGGAGTCGTACGGCGCCCCAGCGGTACCGCCGTAGATCGCGGCTTCGGCTGCGGTCTTCGTGCCTTCGGCACCGGTGAACAAACCGCCGGCGGGTATGCCCACCGCGATGAACGGCCCGTAGTCACTCCGACCGTCGAACGCGGTCTCGCTTGTCGCCAGGCCCTGGCTCGCGAAGTAGTCGTGGAACAACTGCTCGATCGCCGCCGAACCCTCGGGGCCTGCGACCGGCGTTGCGGAACCGTCGCCGTCGTACACGAACCGGACGTAGTTCGGCGAGCCGATCATGTCGAAGTTCAGGTACAGCGCGATCTTCGCCGCGTCGTCTTCGGACAGGCTGTTCACGTAGAACGTCGATCCGACGAGGTTCGCTTCTTCCGCGCCCCACAGCGCAAAGCGCACCTTGCTCTTCGGCTTGACCTTGTTCATCTGCTCTGCGATTTCGAGCAGCGTGGCCGAACCCGTCCCGTTGTCGTTGATGCCGGGGCCTTCCGCAACCGAGTCGAGGTGCGCGCCGATCATCACGACGTTGTTCTGATTCCCGTAACGCGTCTCGGCGATGACGTTGCTCGTGGTCACCGTCTCTCGGAGTGTGTCGGTGACGAGGTGCAGCGTCAGGCCAGCGATGGCCCTGAGTTCTTGTCCGAGCGCTTGCGTGATGCCGGTTACCGGGAGATCGAGAGTGAACGTGCTCCCGAGCGTCCCGTTGAGGTCACCGGCGACGTTGTTGTAAATGACGACACCGATCGCTCCCGCGGCGGCCGCGTTCGTGGCCTTCAGCGCAAAGGGACACGCTCCCCGGCTGATCAGCGCGATGTTCCCGGCCGGGAACCCGGCGAAGTCGGCCGCGGCGCAACCCAGCCGGCCCGCGTCAACGGGCTGGGATACAGCAGCAGCGACGTCGCCGCTGCCGGAGTACTCCATGACGATGTTCTCGAGCGGCCGCGGTGTCGGCGCGGTCTCCTCGAGGATCGTCGGCGAGAGTTCGGTGAACCGGGCGAAATCAAAGACCTGTTCGGTCACCACGAGCCCGGCGGCCTCGAAGACCTCTCTTGCGTAGTCGGCCGACGCGTCGTATCCGGGCGTTCCCGACGCGCGCGTCCCGCCGTTGGCGTCGGCGATCGCCTGGAACTTTTCGAGGTGCTCGGTGATCCCGGCCGCACTGACCGCGGCTCGGAGTTTCTTCGACGTGTTGTTGTTCGGGGCGGCTGAAGCGGGATCCGCTGTCAGCCCACCGATCACGACCGCAGCTGCACAAAGCAGCGCGGTTCGGCGCAAGCGCCTGCTCGTACCCATTGTTGTTTCCCCTTGGGGTCAGGCCGCCCGCCTGGAACGCACGACGACGGCGAATGACCGGGGAGCCGGCGTTCTCGTCGGATCAGTACCCCGGAGCCGGCTTCCAGAGCTGGAACTCGACCCTGGTCGTCTCGGCTTCGAGCGTTCCCATCCGACGGGTCCTCGGAAACCTCGATTACATCGGCGCCCGGTTCGCGCACTTCGCCGCCGGCGTGGGGGGGAGTGGTCAGACGAGGCTGCGCTGGCGGACGCGGGTCGGGGCGACGTCGGCCAACTCGGGTGTGTCGGGCGGCGCGGCCGCGAGGCGGCGGCCGTACCAGGCGGCGAGGGGCCCGGACGTGAGGCCGTGCAGCAGGACCGACAACAGGATCGTCCAGGTCGTGACCTCGGTGAGCTGACGAGCGAGGTGCTCACCGCCGAGCGCGTCGAAGGCGATGAGGGTGAACACGACCGAAGCGAGTCCGCGCGGCCCGAACCAGCCGATGAACGCAACGGTGTCGCGCCGGAGCTTGGCGCCGATGAGCGCGACGGCGACGGGCACCATGCGCACCACCGTGAGGCTGATCACCGCGTACGCGACGGGACGGGCGTGGATACCAGCGTGGATGACGGGGCCGACGAACGCGGCACCACAGATGATCCACACCAGGAACGACGAGAACATGCCGACGGTGTCGGCGAACTCCGTCGCCTCCTCGAGGCGCCCGCGGCTGGCGGCGCCGAACACGAGGCCGGCGATGAACGCGGCGACGAACCCGTTCCCCGAGTAGTTCACCGCGGCGCCGTACGAGAGCAAGGCGAGGCCGAGTACGACGAGTTGATCCGATGTCGGTGTCGTCCACCCTGCCGCTTGCGCGCGGCGCACGATCCAGCCGCCCGCCGCGCCGATGGCGACGCCGATCAGTACGCCGCGGGCGAGTTCGAGAAATGCGTCGGCGGCCCAACCGTCGTCGGCCACACCCGCGACGACGACTGCGAGGAACACCGTGACGAACGGGGTCGCGATGCCGTCGTTGACGCCGCTCTCGATGTTGAGCGCCCGGCGGATACGCGCCGGCACGACCGGGTTGGTAACCACGGCAATGCCCAACGCCGCGTCGGTCGGCGCCGGGATCGCGCCAATGAGTGCGGCTTGCGCCCACGAGATCGACGGGAAGATCAGATACGCCGCAACCGTTCCGAGGGCGATGGTGAGCGGAAGTCCGATGCCGAGGAGGCGGAGCGGAAGCCGGGCGTCGGCCTCGGCCTGGCGGAGCCGGATCGTCGATGCGTCGGCGAAGAGGATCAACGCCAACGTCAGTTCCGTCAGGAGGCGGATGGTCTCGGTCTCCGGATTGGCGGGCAGCACGTCGATGTACGCGGAGCCCAGCACCGCACCCGCGACGATGAGCACGATCGGCGCGGTAATCGAGAGACGATCAAGGCGCCGCGCGGCCAGCGCGTACCCGACGAAGATCAACGCAACGAGAGTCCACCCGCCCACAACCGCTTCTTAGCAGCGGGCGGCCCGGGTTCGCGCTGACCTGCGCTTAATCCGCGCCTGGATGATGTCGTCATCGAAGGGGCGGGAACGCACCTTCCCCCCGTCGGCGCTCGCGGAGGACTCGATGACTACCGGGATTTCGTTGCGGTGATGGTTCCCGCACGAGGTCGGCTGTTGAAATAGCGGCCCGACAGTCGGCCGTCGGGGTAGATGCGTAGATCTGCGGCGCCGTCGTGGTCACCCATGTCGGCGTCAGCTACGCCCGGATTGACCTTGTTCTTGTAGACGTACGTCAGGCATGCGGCAGTTCCGTCGTTGCTGACAGCACCGAGTGCGGACGTTGACATCGAACTACTCGTGCCAGAGCGCACAGTCATCTCTACCTTGATTCGTGTCCACTTCTGAACCACCTGCAAGGTGACATCGCGTTCAACCGCGTTGCCGTCTCCATCCTTGTACGTGCTAGTCAACGTGCCGTTGTAGGTTCCCGACAGGTCGTTGATGCCGACGATTGAGAGTGACCGCCAGACTTGCCAGCGCCATGCCCACCGGTCGAACGCGGCGTACAGAGCGACGAATACGACGCCCATTGAGGGGGCTGAGACTAACCACTGGGGCCACGAGACGCGCGAAGTGACGGCCACGATCGTCCACGCGAGGATCACCGACAGAAGCGCCATTCCGATGTAGATGCCGACGCGCGACTCGTCCGTCGAATACGCGTGCATCTCTAGTACGTCTCCCACAGCGCGTTGAGGATTGTCTGCGCTGTTGCGACGTCGAAGTTGCCCGGGTCAGTCTGAACCGGCAAGCAGCCGGCGCTGCAATGGCTGGACATGGATGCCGCCATCAGACATTGCACCGCCGGGGCCGGGATCTGGAA
>JANNHK010000360.1:0-9001 GCA_031404355.1 Actinomycetes bacterium | reverse complement strand
CGCCCGTGGGCCTCGCTGATGACCCGCTCCCACTTCAGCAGGTCGGAATGGGCCTCGCTGCTGGGGCGCGTGTGCGCGATCTCGGTATCGAGCGCGAGGATTTCATCGGCGAGCGCGTCGGCTTCCGAGTGGAGCCAGATGTCGAGGTCGGGCTCGGCAGCGCGGGCACGCGCCCGCTCGAGCTGTTCGATCACTCTCGAACGACGCCGAGTGATGTCGCGGCGGCGGGACTGGAGTTCGGCGATGCGGCGGGAGAGCTCGTCCGCGCGGGTCCGGAGGCTTCGATCGGTGTCGGTGGCCCGATCGGCGAGGATGGCGCGGAGCCGATCGGCGGTGAGCACCGGGTCGTGAGCGCGGATCAAGAATGCCGCCACCGCATCGGGTGGAAGTTGCTGCTGGTCGAGCGACACCACAATGTCGGTGTTGGGGATGTCGACGTCGGGCTTGCTGTTCGCGGCACCGGGTTCGAGAAGGCTCGCCAGCCACCGGGGAGTGTCGGGGGCGAAGCCGGTGAGCACCGTGAGGCGGGGGTGGAAACGCACCACGGCCGCGGCGGGCGCCGCTCGGCGGGCGGCAACCAGCCGCAAGACGCGCCGTGCACCCTCGCGCCCTGAACCCTCGCGCCCTGCACGCTCGGCCATGGACCCCCTACCCGGTAAATTCAGGAAGATCGTAGGACACGCGGGGCGCGATTGTCACTGGTGATTCCCGGATAAAGCAGACATTTGCCTGCCGCCGTCGAGCACCGCGCGTGGCATCACTGTATCCAGGACGGGGCAGATTCCGCCTCTCGGCCCCGTCGGGCCCGGATTGGCGACGCCAATGTCACACCGACGGCGGAAACCTCTACCGTGGGCTGGACCGGGCCGATGGAGTACGTGCCCGAATCGGCGATTTGTCGGACTATCGCCGGGCCGACGACTGACGGGGTCGACCGGGCGCGGCGGCGTGGGAGCCATCGGGAGTGGATCGTACGACCCTGTTCAGAGGCCGGGCATGACCAGTAACCTGAGGAAATCGACCCCACCGTCGGCCGGCGGTGGGGACGGATCCGAGGCGGGGTAATGCAGGCCGACATATCGACGCGACTGCGGCTTGTCGAGGTCCAGACGCCAGGGGGAGCACTCCCGCTCGGCGGTGGCTTCGCCTGCGTGCTGGCATCTCCGTCCGCGCGGAGCGCGGCGGCGCGCTGGATCGCGACCACGGTCGTCGGTCCCCGGCCCTCCGGAGCCGACGGCACGATCGAGATCGCGGGCCGGTTCGTCTCGGCTCGCAGTCTGCCGTCGCCGCTGCTTCCGCCCAGTGCCCCCTCGGTGCTCGGCCAGGAAGCGCTGCGTGCCCAGTGGCGGTTGGTATGGGCGCAGCGGCGCGACGAGCTGGCCGCCGCCCACGCATCACGCCGTTTGGCCCGCCATCGCGCGGAAGCCGCCTATGAACGCGCCCGCGCCCGACTGCCCGTGCCCGCACCGGTTGCGGCGCCCGCACCGGTTGGCGTCGTTCCCCCCGAGCCTCTCGCCGACGAGTACGGGCCACGCATCGACGAGATCAATCGGCAGCTACTCACCCTCGAGGCGGTACCGCTTGCGGCCGCGCTGGTGCTGGCCGACGAGTGGGACCGCCACATCGCGCAAACGCCGGCGGCTCCGCCGCCGAACCTCGACGACCTCGTCGCCCGTGTCCAGGCGGCCCGCGCGGCAATGTCGGTTGCTCAGGGCGGAATCGTCACCGGCGCGGCTCGCGTCGAGATCGACGCGCTCCACCGCGCGGTCGGCGAAGCCGAAGCCGAAGTAAGCGAGGCGAAACGCCGCGACCGGCCAGGCGCGATCGCCCGCTACGACGCCGCGGTGCGCGCCGAGCAGGAAGCACTCGCGGTCGCGGGAATCGAGTCGTACGCGTCGTTCCTCGTCAACGTGGCCCAGGGCGTCGTCGCCGACCCGGTCGCGAGGAACCGTGCCGCAGTCGAACTGGCCGAGGCCGAGGGCGAGCTCGAGGACGCCCGTCGGCAGGCGGCGGGCGCCGGCAGCACCGGGCCGACAGAAGCGGAACTCGTCGAAGGTGCGCTCGTGCTCCGGGCGCGGGCCGCAGAACTGCTCGGGCACTTCCCCGGCGACGATCTGGCCGCCGAACTGCGCGCCCTGCGAGTCGAGCACCCCGAGAGCACACCGCTTCGAGTCGAACTCGAGTACTTGCGAGGCGAACAGGCCGCAAACGCGGTGTCGGAGTTCGCAGTGCCGGCGCCCGAACCCGAACCGCAGCCCGCGCCCGTGGTGACGGCCGACGACGCGGAACTGATCGCGCTGGCACGCGAGCGCGACCTTCACGCGGCCGCCGTGATCGACCTCGAGAACGAGCTGATCCGTCTCGATGGCGCCCGCGACGCGCACCTCGTGACCCTCGATCGCGAAGACCTGCTGCTCGCCGTCAGCGCCCTGCTCGACGCCTACCGCCGCGGCGACGTCCTCGCCGGCCGCCTACCCCTCGTTCTCGACGGCGCGCTCGACGGCATCACGCCCGGCCCGCGCCGGGCAGCAGTCGCGCTCCTCGCCGGCGCCAACGACGTGCAAGCCATTCTGGTGAGCGACGACCCCGCGCTCGCCGACACCGTTTCCGGCGCAGGCGGGGTCGTGCTCCACTGGCCGGAACCGCACCGCATCGCCGGCGCGCAGGCGTCCATGCAAGTCCCGCTCCCGGCGCAACCCGTCGTGCCGCCGGTGGCGGTCGACCCCGCCGCGCCCGCTGCGCCCGCCGCGCTGGCAACGGCGTCCGCACCGATCGAGACCACGACGATCCATCGGGCGCCCGATCTCACGAACACGCGGTGCATGTTGCACTTCGACGTCGAATCGGTAGCGCAGTGCGCACAGTGCCGCCGGGCGTGTTGCATCGACTGCCTTGTCTACGTGATCGGTGAACCCGACCTGTGGTGCGCCGCGTGCGCGCAGCAGACCCACGGACAGGCCGCAAAGCCGGCCCGGCTCCTGCGCCGCCGCGGCGCGTAATACCGCTACCGTCACCGCGTGCGAGACCTCCTTCGCGTGGGCCCCGGTGGGCCTGCGAACCTCAGCCAACGCGACACCGGCGACAAGCTCGGCCTCGACAAGGACACCGCGCGCGTCGAACTCGATGCGTTGAACGCGAGACTCGCGATGCTCCAAAGCCGGTTGTACGCGGAGCGGCGCCGGTCGGTGCTCTTGGTGCTGCAAGGCCTCGACTCGTCGGGCAAGGACGGCACGATCAAGCGCGTGCTCACGGGCGTCAACCCGATGGGGTGCCACGTGACGTCCTTCAGAGCACCGACCGAGACCGAACTCGATCACGACTACCTCTGGCGCATTCACGAAGCGATGCCCGCGCGGGGTCAGATCGGCTGCTTCAACCGGTCGCACTACGAAGACCTCGTGACCACGGTCGTGCTCGGGCTCATCGGCGATGCCGAACGCAAGCATCGCTACGAGCAAGTGCGCCACTTCGAACGCACGCTGCACGACGAAGGCACCACGATCGTCAAGGTCTTCCTCAACCTGGGCAAGGATGAGCAACGAGAACGCCTGCAAGCCCGGCTGGACGATCCCGAAAAGCGCTGGAAGTTCAACCGGGGTGATCTTGAAACCCGCAAGCGCTGGGGCGAGTACATGCATCTGTACGACCAGGCGATCTCGCACACGTCGACCGACTGGGCACCGTGGTACGTCGTTCCCGCCGACCACAAGTGGGTGAGCGCGGTGGCCGTCGCCACGCTGCTCGTCGACGCCCTCGAGACGATGGACCCGCAGATCCCGCCGCCCGCCGATGATCTCGACGGGCTCGAAGTCGTCTGAATCTCAGGGCGGCCTCTAGGTTCCGGGGCATGGTCACACCCGAGGAAGTTCGAGCAGTCGTCGACGCCTACGTTGCCGGGACCAACGCCGCGGATCGGGCGGCTGTGCTCGACCTGTTCCGCCCCGACGCCCTTTGGCACGATCCGGTCGGTCAACCGCCCCACGTCGGTCACGAGGGCATCGGGGCGTTCTGGGACCTGGTGCACGAGCTGGCCGAGAGCATCGAGCTGCACCCGAGCGATGTCATCGTGACCGGGTCAGAAGCGGCGATGGTCTTCGAGATCCACACGGTCGTCGGCGGCACCACGATGGAGATGGATGCCGTGGAAATTTTCGATATCGGAGACGACGGGCGGATTGTCACCTTGAAGGCGTACTGGGACGGGTCGCGCGCACGTGCGCGCGGAGCGCGGTAGTTGGCGAACCCGACTTTCGCTCATGGGTGTGCTTCGGCCACAATGGATTGGCGATGAACGTTGAGTCCCGTGATTCCGTCTCGCTGAAGCCCGCCGACCTCGATGAGTTCGGTCAATTGCTGCTTGCTGCCGGCCTTCCGGTAAGCGACGAAGAGCTCGATCATCAGGTCGAACAGTTCCCGCTCGCCGTCTACGCGCAGTTCGACGGTGAGCTTCAAGGACTGATGCTCGGGTCGCTGGAACGCATCGGTGGCACGCCGTCGATCCTCTGGGGCACCGGTGTCGCGCGCAAAGGCAAGACCGCGCCCGCAGTGTTGAAAGCACTGACGGGTGAACTTTCTCGCCGAGCCGCGATCTCGTTCCCCGACGAGGACGTGCTCGTCGCGACCCGCTTGTGCCAGCCGAGCGCGTACACGTTGCTCCAGACGTACGCGAACGTTTGCCCGCGGCCGGGCTACACGGCCAACGGCGAAGATCGCGCGTGGGGTCGCCGTTTGGCGAAGCGCTACGGCCTCGACGGCTACTTCGACGACCGGGCGTTCACGATCGCAGTGAAGGGCCGCAAGCCTCCGTGCGTACCGGTCCTCGACGCGAGCGGCATCAAGGCCACCGGCGGATCGAAGATCGTCTCACTCGTCGGTGACCTCGAACCCAAACGCGGCCAGGCGATGATTGCGTTCGGTTGGGCCGTCGCCGAAGAACTCGCCGCCGGCTCCTACGTCGCCGCCTGCTGACCGGGGCGGCCCGCGAGGGTCTCGTCGAGCAGGGTGCGGAGTTCTTCGGGCGTGGTGACGGGTCGGCGGCACGTGTACGCCTCGCACACGTAGGCCGCGGGCGCGCCGTCGCGAAGTGCGCGGTCGGCGAGAAGCGGATTCGCCGGATCTGCCGCGGGTGCGGCCAGCATCACCGACGCGGGGAGCAGCCGGCGGGTGACCTCGGCGCGTAGCGCCTGGGTGGCGGGGTCGGCGGCGGGACCGATGATCGCGATCTCGAGCGGTGCTGTGACGTAGCGCTCGAGCGCGTTGAGGGCGTGGGCGAAGTGCGTGGGGTGAGTGGTCATCGCGGGTCCAACGAGGCGCAGCACCTCGACCGCGTACTGCTCGTAGCCCGTGTCGCCGGTGAGCGCGGCGAGCCGCAGCAGGCCGTGCGCGGCGAGTGAGTTCGCCGACGGTGTCGCGTCGTCGAAGAGGTCCTTCGGGCGGACGATGAGTTCTTCGGCGTCTCGACCCGTAGAGAAGAACCCGCCTTCATCGTCGTCGTGGAACAGGTCGACGAGCGCGTCGGCGATGCGGAGGGCGTCGCGCAGCCAGGCGGGGTCGTCGTACTCGGCCAACGTGCACAGCGCTTCGAGAAGCGCGGCGTAGTCCTCGGCGTACGCGAGGTACGGCGCGCGCCACGAGCGGACCAGGCGACCGTCGGGTCGTTGCAGTTCGGTGACGAGGAAGCGAGCGTTGGCACGGGCGCGGTCCATCCAGTCGGCGCGGTCGAACGCGGCCGCGGCTTCGGTGAGCGCGTCGAGGAACATGGCGTTCCACCCGAGGAGCACCTTGTCGTCGAGACCGGGCCGCGCGCGAGTCGCGCGCTGCGCGAAGAGGCGTTCTCGGCCGCGGAGTATCGCGTCCGACGGCTCCTCGGTACGGTCGACGACGTGGAGGATGTTGCCGCGAAACCCGGTGTGGGGGTCGAGAAAGTTCCCGGCTTCGGTCACGCCGTAGTAGCGGATGACCTCGGGCGCGTCGGCACCGGCGATGTCGTCGATCTCGGCGAGGTCCCAGCAGTAGAACTTGCCCTCGACACCTTCGGAGTCGGCGTCCTCGGCGGAGAAGAACCCACCGTCCGGGTGGGCCAGATCGCGCAACACGTACCCGACCGTCTCCTCGACGATGCGGCGGTAGCGCGGTTCCGCGGTGAGCTGGAATCCGTGCACGTAGGCGCGTGTGAGGAGCGCGTTGTCGTACAACATCTTCTCGAAGTGGGGTACGAGCCAGAAGTCGTCGGTCGAGTAGCGCGCGAACCCGCCGCCGAGTTGGTCGTACATGCCGCCTGTGGCCATCGCGTCGAGTGAGGTCGTGAGGATCGTCAGCGTCTCCGGCGCGCGGTTGCGCACGTACACTCGGGCGACGAAGTCGAGGGCCATCGCCTGCGGAAACTTCGGCGCCCGCCCGAAGCCGCCGTAGCGGGGCTCGAACTGGGCGCGCACCTGCTCGTACGCCGTCCCGAGGAGCGCGGCCGTGAGCTCGTCGGCTTCGGCCCGGCTCGGCAACTGCGTGTCGATTGCCTCCGTGAGTCGCTCGGCCTGCTCGAGCAGTTCGTCCCGCCGTTTACTCCACGCGTCGGCGACCGCCTCGCACACCTTCGTGAAGCCGGGCATGCCCTGGCGGTCGGCGTTCGGATAGTACGTGCCGCCGTAGAACGGGCGGCCGTCCGGCGCGAGCCAGACGCTCATGGGCCAGCCGCCGCGGCCGGTCATTGCCTGCACCGCTTGCATGTACACGGCGTCGACGTCGGGGCGTTCCTCGCGGTCGACCTTCACGTTGACGAACAATCTGTTCATCACTGCCGCGATCTCGGGGTCTTCGAACGATTCGTGGGCCATGACGTGGCACCAATGGCAGGCCGAGTACCCGACGGACAGGAAGATCGGCTTGTCTTCGGCGCGAGCGCGCGTGAACGCGTCGTCGCCCCACGGGTACCAGTCGACCGGGTTGTCCCGGTGTTGACGAAGGTAGGGACTCGTCTCGTTCGCGAGGCGGTTCACGGCTGGGTTGCGCCGGTTGCCGCGACGCGAGCCCATCGGTAGTCGGGTTTGCCCGAGGGCGACCGTTCGATCGCGTCGACGACCACGAGTTCGCGGGGGACCTTGTACCCGGCGAGATGCGCGCGCGCGTGTTCCTGGAGCGCGTGCAGCGACGGAGTATGTCCGGGCCGGCTCTGTACGACGGCGACGACGCGTTCGCCCCACCGGTCGTCGGGCACGCCGACGACCACCGCGTCGAACACCGAGGTGTGCGCCTTGAGCACACCTTCGACTTCTTCGGGGTACACCTTCTCGCCGCCGGTGTTGATGGAAACCGATCCGCGCCCGAGGAGCGTCACCCAACCGTCGGCGTCGACGACCGCATGGTCGCCGGGCACCGACCAGCGCACGCCGTCGACGACCGGGAACGTGGCCGCGGTCTTGACGGTGTCCTTGTAGTACCCGAGCGGGATCGACCCGCGGCGCGCCAGACGCCCGACCACGCCCGCGGGCGTGGGCTTGAAGTCGTCGTCGAGCACGATCGTCTCGTCGTTCACCAAGAAGCGCGGTGCGGTCGGAATGTGGCCGCCCGCCACGATCACGGACTGGCCCTGCCCGCCCGTCTCGGACGCGCCGTACCCGTCGACGATGAGCGTGCCCGGCAGTCGCTCCAGCAACGCGCCCTTCACCGTCGGAGAGAGAATCGCACCGCCGGAAAGCAACACGCGCAAGCACGAGAGGTCGATGCCGCCACCGGCGTGGTCGAACGCGTCGACGATCGGGCGGGCGAAGGCGTCACCGACGATCACGAGGAAGTTCGCCTGCTCGGCGGCGATCAGGTGCAGCAGTGCGGTGGGGTCGAACGCGCGCTCGGCCGGAATCACGACGGTGCCGCCGCTGAAGAGGGCACTGAATGCCATCCAGTGCGCGGTGCCGTGCATGAACGGGCACACGGGAACGCATCGGGTGCGCGGTGCCAGGCACCGTTCACCGATCTCCTCGGGAGTCGTGATCGGTGTGCCGCCGCTCGCACCGCCGCCCATCGCACCGAAGAAGGCGTCTTCGTGGCGCCACATCACGCCTTTCGGCATTCCCGTCGTGCCGCCCGTGTACAAGACGTACAGGTCGTCACCCGACCTCGGGTCGAACCCGCGCTTCGGATCCGACGCGTCGAGGAGAGACTCGTACTCGGCTCCGGCTGCGATCGTCGTCGTCAACAACGGCAGGTGCGGACCGACCGCGGCGAGCTTCGGCGCGAACTCAGGGTCGTGGACACAGGCCTTGGCGTCGGCGTCGTCGAGGAGGTACCGAAGCTCTTCCTCGACGTAGCGGTAGTTCACGTTGATCGGGACCGCGCGCAGCTTGAACGCGGCCAACATCGCTTCGAGGTATTCGGTGGAGTTGTAGAGGTACAGCGCGACGTGGTCGCCCGGACCGATCCCGCGCGCCGCGAGCGCGTGGGCCAGTCGGTTGGCTCGCTCGTCGGTCTCGGCGTACGTCAGTCGGCGGTCGCCGCACACGAGAGCGAGGTGGTCGGGGACGACGTCGACGACCCGTTCCCACATGTCGGCCAGGTTGAACTCCAAGGCGCGTGACCGTAGCGGGGAGCGATCGGACGGAGCGAAAGGGCTCAGGTACCGAGTTTCGACAATGCCGCGTCGACCGGCTCGAAGCAACGTTCGGTAAACGCGGCGAGTGCGCCGCGGTCGCCCGAGGCCCAGAGCACGTCGGCTTCGACCCAGAGATCGGCTTCGACCGGTCCGAGAACGTTCCGCACGTTCGCGAGCTGATCGGGATCGGCTTCTACCGCCCGTGACACGTGTGCGAACCGCCCCCACACTTCCGGCACTCCCAGCGCGGCCGGAACGTGAGGTGGGAACGTCGGCAGGTACACGCTCGCACACGGGTTGCCGAGCGCGAACCACGCCCGCTGCCGTCCGTCAGTCGACAGTTCGGCGATCTTCGACGCAGTCGTCGCCGGGTAGCCGCGCACGTGCATGCTCACGGTGACGCCGGTCCAGTCATCGGTG
>JANNHK010000359.1:0-2236 GCA_031404355.1 Actinomycetes bacterium | reverse complement strand
AGCCGCAGCAGCGTGTCCCACGAACGGTCGAACGTGAGGTTCCGGCTCGCGCACAGAATGCGGTAGCGGGCGGTGCCGGCCTCGCCGTCGACGAATCGCAGCGCCCAGCATTTCGGGTGGAATACGCCGCCCATCGGTGCCGCGACCGGTACGACGGCATTCTCGAGGTAGGCGAACAGCCGCCGTTGGGCGGGGACACTGATCTGGCCGGTCTGGCAGAACACGAGCATGCGGTCGGCGTGACGACGGATCGAGTCGAGGAGCTCGATGGGTTCGACGTCGCCCGGAGCGCGGTCGTCGCCGACGTCGAAGAGTGCGAACGCGGCGGGCGCAGTGAGGAGCGCGTCGAGGTTCATCGAGAATGTGGTCCCGACGGCGAAGTCCGAGGCGATGGCCTGACGGCGGTCGGAGTGCGTCGAGCAGCGTGATGCGGTCTTCGGGTTCGAGCATCAGGATGCGAGCCCGGCGGCGATGTCGGCGACGTGTCGCTTCGTGACTGCCCACCGGTACGAGAGTTGGCCGATGCCGAACGGCTCGCCGTTCCACGTCTCCAACGCGCGCCGCTCGGCGAGGCGGGCAAGCCGGCCCTTCAATTGGTGCTCACGATTGATCACCAGTGCGCGGGCCGCCGGATTGTCCGCGATCGCGTGCGGGTCGCTCAGTGCGAGCCGGCACCACTCGGTCACGAATCGCTTCGTCGGCGCACCAACGGTCGAACGCCACTGCGCGATCGGCCAGAACTCGTCGAGGCCGGCGAACCACTTCTCGAGATCGGGACGCCGTGCGTCAATCATGGCGGCCCAGTCCGCCAGCTCGGCCCGCATCGATTCGGCCACGTCGGCCGGCGCCGCGCCGAGGTCGCGTTCGGAATGGGCGCACAGCAGCAGGTTGTAGAGGAGCTGCGCGCCGTAGACGAGTTCCGAGAAGCAGCGGCCGTGGCGCAGCAAGAGGTTCACGTTGTCGGGCAACGATGCACTCGGTACGTCCCACGGCAGCGCGGCGTCGTGAATCAATACCGGATCTGCCACGATGGACGCGATAAACGTTCCGGCACAGGCCCACTGAATGCGGTTGGCGAGATAGAGCGCCTCGTCCGCGGTCAGGTCGAGCGTTGTCGGCGCGTCGGGGAAGCCGTCAGGGATCAGTGGAAGGTGCGCGTCCCAGAACCGCGGGACCGCGCCGAGCACACCGTGGTCGTCGTCGCGCTCCAACCGTTGACGTTGCCGCGCCAGCAGGCCGACCGACTGGCGGTACTGATCCATTGAGACGTCGTGTAGCCGTATCCCGTAGGTGCCGAGCCCATTCCAATAGACGACGCTCGCGAGCCGCTGGGTCTTCGCACCCTTTCGAACGCCGATGACACCCTGGCTCGCGCCGACACCATGGAGTGCGTCAATGGTGCGCGCCTCGACATCTCGCAATCGCTGCCCGAGATCGCCCGCCGCAACGCGCTCCGATTCCAGCAGGAGGAACGCCCAAGGAACGAGTAAGAAGTAACGAGCACGAGTTTGAATCGTGGTTGTGCCCGGGTTCAGCTGATCGGAGAAGGAGTCACGAATGATGCCAAACCCAAGCGAATCGACGGTCTGTTTCTCGTCGAACGCCGCGAGTACCTCGCGCATCCGCTGCGCGTCACGTTCGTCGTAGTCCAGCCATCCAAACGCCGAGGCCGGCTCGTACGTTGTATCCCCCACATGCACCTTCCCCGCCTTCAATGCGGACGCTATACGCGCTGTGGGACACCAGCACAGGCGCACGCGCCGCCTACTGGCTCGCCGAGCCGCAGTCGTGACACGCTTCACCCGTGGACGAACTGCTTTTCACGGTCGAGGGCGCGAAAGCGATCCCGGCAACGGCGATCTCCCTCGCCGATGCGGGCCTGCGGGAGCGGGCCGATTTGCAGGAGTGGGTCCTCGAACATCCTCAGATACTCGGTCCCGGGGTACGGCCGATCACGTTCGAGTTCAATCAGTGGCGCAATGCCGCGGGCGAACGCGAACACGACCGACGGCGATACCGACATGGCGGCGACGTTGCGCCGTTCTCACCGGCATGGCTTGACCGAGCGCCCCGTTTTCCGGGTGGAGCACGAGGATCCTGAGGCGGCGCCTGCACCCACGCACCATCCATGAACGATCCCAAGATTTCCGTTGTCTTCCCGGTTGGCGACCGCTCAGAATTCCTGGCTGAAGCGATCGAATCGGTGCTGGCTTTGACGGACAACCCACACTGACCG
>JANNHK010000358.1:0-8109 GCA_031404355.1 Actinomycetes bacterium | reverse complement strand
GTCCACGAGGTCTGCACCAGCGCTGCACGAATGGTCATTCTCGCTCCCGAGGTCGGCGGTTCCTCGCCCGCCACAGTACGCGTCCCCACCCGCGCACAACACCCCCGCGCACGGTGTCGAACAATTGTATGCGGACGCATGTATCTGTACAGTCGACGGTATGGGTCAGACAACCGACACGATCTGGGTGCGGCGGCCGACGGCGCAGCCCGCGGGCGAGGTGAGCGCGCCGGCGTTCCGTCTCGACCGGCCGCTCGCCGGTCTCACGATCGGGCTGCGTACCGACCGAGCCTGGCGGTCGTGGCAGCTGATCTCGAACCTCTGGGCCGAGTACCTAGAACGCGATGGCGCGCAGACACTCGCGGTCGAGACCGGCGCGCAAATCGGCCGGCCCGCGTCGAACGACCGCAAACACATCGAGGAGTTCGCGGGGCAGGTTGATGCCGCGATTGTCGGGCTCGGCACGTGCGGCTCGTGCACGACGTTCACCATCAAGGACTCGGTCACGGTCGAAGAGTTCGAGAAGCCGGTCGTCGCGGTCGTGTGCGAGGAGTTCACCGTGCACGCGCACAACGTCAGCCGCCATGTCGGCCACTCCGACATGAAGGTGCTCGTGCTCCCGTATCCCCTCGAAGCGCGCCTTACCTCGGAACTCGAGCAGATCGCGCGCGACTACTACCCGCAGGTACTCGAACTCCTCGGCGTGACGTCATGACGCTCCAGGCGCAACGGGTCGAGGTCCCGGCCGACCCGCGCGCGCAGTACGAACGTTCGCTTGAGGAGCACTGGAGCGACGGGCTCCCGCAGTTGCCCGCGACCGACGATGCGATCGAGGCGTTGCTCGCAGCTTCGCCCTACCCGGCGGATCACGTCGTGTGCGTGCTGCCGCCGGTGAACGGGGTCGCCACCGTCGAGCTCGTCGCGATCAACGCCGCGCTCGCGGGGGTTGAACCGGCCGCGTTTCCGGTAATACTTGCCGCGCTCGAAGCGCTCTCCGAGCCCGAATGGAACGCGTTCGGGCTCACGACCACGACATCGAGCGTGTTTCCGATGCTCGTCGTCAACGGGCCGTGTCGCGACGACCTCGGCATCGACTACCGCGCGAGCTGCATGGGCGGCGCGGCGGGGCGCGGGTCGATGACCATCGGGCGTGCGGTCGCGCTGTGCATTCGGAACATTGGCGGTCAGCGCGCGGGCGAGACGACGAAGTCGGTGTTCGGGCAGCCCGCGCGCACGGGCTTCTGTATCGGCGAGTGGGAGGAACGGTCGCCGTGGCCGTCGCTCGCACAACGCCGGGGCTTCTCGGCCGACGACGACGTCGTTACCGTGCACGGCGGCAAGGGCACGTTCCCCATGGCCGACATCCACAACGACGACCCGCGCGACCTGCTCTACCTCGTCGCCAGGAGCATGGCGTACCCGCTCGCGAACATGTTCCTCGGCAACGTCGAGAATGGTGAAGTCGTCGTGGCGTTCAACCCGATCTGGGCCGAACGCTTCGGCGCCGCGTTTCCCGACGTCGACGAACTCGCCGCGTACCTGCGCGACAACGCGTGGCAACCGATCGACGTGTGGCCCGAGGCGAACGCGCAGATGCTGCGCAACCGTGGCCGGGTCGACGCCAACGGGCGGGTGCACCTCGTCGAACGACCCGACCAGATCGTGCCGATCGTGTGCGGCGGCCTCGGCAGCCTGCATGCGATCGCGCTCCCGAGCTTCGGTGAGAGCACGATGCAGAGCAAGCGCGTGGTGTGGAGGGCGTAGTGGACCACGAGACCGTTGCCGCGGCGGTCGACGAACTGGCCGGGTTCCTGCGCGCCGACGGTGCCGACCTGCTGCTGCGGGAGGCGAACCCCGCGACCGCGCGCGTGCACCTGACGCTCGTGTTCGACGACATCTCGTGCGAGGACTGCATCCTGGCGCCCGACGAACTGCGCGAGACGATCAGCGCCGGGTTGGAGCGACGCATCACGGGCGAGTTCGAGCTCGTGCTCGACGACCCTCGTCGCGGGCAATGACGCAGACCGATCCCGTCCCGAGTTGGAGCGCGCTCGCGAGCGTGTACCAGTCGGTGCTCCACGACGTCGTCGCGGCGCTCGACGAACACGCGGGCATGGACTCCGGTGTGTTCTCCGCGCTCGCATACCTCGAGCGGGCCGACCCGCCGCACCGGCTGCCGATGGGCGAACTCCAACGCGCCATGCATCCGCGCTACAGCCAGCCCGGATGCAGCCGGCTTGTGCAGCGCATGGAAGGTGACGGTCTCGTCGAGCGCCGCCGCGACCCCGACGACCGCCGCGCGGCGATCGTCGTGACGACCCGCCTCGGCCGCAAGCAGTTCACGGCCGCGAACGAGGTCTACGGCGAAGCCGTGCGCAACTCGTTCGGTCAGTACCTCCGCGACGACGAGCACACGAGGCTCGCGACGATGCTCGGGGACGTCACGGCGCGGCGAGGGCGCGCGCAATAGCCCCGCCGGTCGCGGCGGCATTCAGGTATGGCTCGGGGTCGTGGCCGCGGGCGCCGTTGTCGACGAGATGATCCTCCACGCGGTCACCGAACGTCTTCGCGAGCTTGGCCGGGCGGGCGATCTTGTCGGTGACGGCCGCGACGTTGACCCACGACTCGACGGAACCGGGCCACGCGCCCGGACCGGGGTCTTGCGCGAGCACCCCCTGCACGAACTCGGCGCCGAGCGGCGAACCCAGTGTCACGAGCGTGTGGACCTTCCACTCGGGATGCCGCGATAGCGCGCGGTACGCCACGATCGATCCGAGCGAGTGACCGATGACGACACGCGTGTCGTCCTTGACGAGCGACGCGACCCGACCCTGGATGCGATCGCTCAGGTCGGGCATCGTGCTCATCGTCGTGACCATGTCGACCGTCCGGTCGAACAGCGCGCTGTCGGCCGCGTCCTTCAACTTGTCGAGAAACGCGTTGGCGGGCATGTTGCCGAGCGCGTCGGCGACACCGGCCCGGGCTTTCGCGAACGCCTTGTCGTCCTCCGACTCGGGGTTGCGGCGGAACAGGTCGCCGTAGAAGCAGATCCCGACGTCGCGCTCCTCGAGACTCACGCCGTGGTGCCACAGCCCGTCGCGCAGCGCGGGGACCCAACGCTGGGCGATCTCGTGCGGCCCCCACAACTCGTTGTACGCACCGTGCACCATGACGATCCGGGCCATGCCGTCCCCACCCCTCGTGATTGAAGCTAGATGGTTGTCTAGCAACCAATTCGCTTCGAACTCGTGCGCGTCTCCGAGCCCATGGTCACCGCCGGGTAGCCTGCGCCGTCGTCAAAGCACCGGCGCTATCTGGGGATGTGTCATGGCGAGCGAAGCCGACCACTACGACGTGGTCATCGTCGGCGCGGGGTTTGGCGGCATGTACATGTTGCACAAGGTGCGCGGCCTCGGACTGTCGGTGCGCGTGTTCGAAGCGGCCGACGACGTGGGCGGCACGTGGTACTGGAACCGGTATCCCGGCGCGCGTTGCGACGTCGAGAGCATGGAGTACTCGTACGGGTTCGAGAACGAGCTTCAGCAGGAATGGGAATGGTCGGAGCGCTACGCACGGCAGCCCGAGATCCTGCGGTACGCGAACCACGTCGCCGACCGCTTCGACCTGCGCCGCGACATCCAGTTCTCAACCCGAGTGTCGGCCGCGCACTTCGACGAGACGAGGAACCGCTGGAACGTGGAGACCGACGCGGGGTCGGTCACCGCGCAGTTCCTGATCAATGCCGTCGGCATGCTGTCGTCGTTGAACCGGCCCGACATCAAGGGCATCGACACGTTCTCGGGCCCGATGTACCACACCGGCAGCTGGCCCCACGAGGAGATCGACTTCACCGGAAAGCGCGTCGCGGTGATTGGCACCGGCTCATCGGGCATCCAGTCGATCCCCAAGATCGCCGCGCAGGCGCGCGAGCTGTTCGTGTTCCAACGCACCGCGAACTACTCGATTCCCGCGCACAACCACGTACTCGACCCCGACTACGTCGCGGAGATCAAGCGCGAGTATCCCGAGTTCCGCGCCGCGAACCGCCAGCAGGCGGTCGCGTTCGGGTCGCGCCGCCCGCCGAACCCCGTATCCGTGTTCGATGTCGACGAGGCCGAGCGCGAGCGCGTGTTCGAAGAGCGGTGGGCATACGGCGGGCTCACGTTCCTCGGCGCATTCAACGACCTGATGCTCAACCACGACGCCAACGAGTTCGCGGCCGACTTCGTGCGCCGCAAGATCCGCGCGACCGTCAAGGACCCGGTCGTTGCCGAACTCCTTTGCCCCACGTCGCGGATCGGCTGCAAGCGGCTGTGCGTCGACACGAACTACTACGAGACGTACAACGAGGACCACGTCACGCTCGTCGACATCGGCACCAACCCGATCGAGGAGATCACGCCGACCGGGATTCGCGTCGCGGGCCACGAGTACGAGGTCGACGCCATCGTGTTCGCGACCGGCTTCGACGCATTCACGGGTTCGTTGCTGCGCATGAACATCAGGGGCCGGGGTGGCCGCCCACTCGCCGACGCGTGGGAGAACGGTCCCGTGACGTACCTCGGGTTCGGGGTCGCGTCGTTCCCCAACCTGTTCACGCTGACCGGCCCGCTCAGCCCCGCGGCGTTGACGAACGTGTTCGTCTCGATCGAACACGACGTCGAGTTCGTAGCCGACTGCATCGCGCACCTACGCGCCGGCGGTGACGACACGATCGAGGCGACCGAGGACGCCCAGGAAGCTTGGTCGGTGTTCGTCAACATGGTCGCCGACCTCACCGTGTACCCGAGCTGCAACTCGTGGTACCTCGGCTCGAACATCCCCGGAAAACCCCGCGTGTTCATGACGATGATCGGCTTCCCCATGTTCGCCGAGCGCTGCGAGGACATCGCGGCCAAGGGCTACGAAGGGTTCGTCATCACGCGGGCGTAAGTCGCTGCGATCAGGCCTGAATCGTCGCGACCGAGACGCGAGTCGCGTGGCTCGCGAGCAAGGCGAGATCGTCGACGTCGACGGTCGCGATGACGGCACCGCCCGCGAGGTCGGCGACGGCGACGACGAACGCGTCGACGGCCAGTTCCGATCCGGCGCGCGCCGAACCGAGGAGCTGCCCGGCTCGGATGCCGACGCGGCTGTCGACGGGGTAGACCTCGACCCGTTCGCGACGCAGGCCGGCGAACACCGAGGCGTCGGCGGGTCGGCCGCGCACGACTTCGGCCAGAACGGCGGCGACGGTGCCGATCGGCAGCGATCGGCGGCGCATCTCGGTCACAAGCGCGCGTACCCGGTCACGACGTTCGGCGGGTCCGTGCGCGACGGCGGACAGAGCCTCGCTGTCAAGCAGCAACATCATCCCGCCTTGCGGCGCCGAGTGCGCGGCCCGGTATCGGCGGCCCATTCGTCGACCAGTTGCGCCGCCCACTCGAGCGTCTCCGGGGGTAGCGGACCGTGCTCTCGTTCCAGATCGGCGAGCCAGTTGTCGACCGCCGCAAGGTGGCGCAGTCGCGAGACGTAAGCAGCGACCGCGGCGTCTACCGAGGCGGAGATGCTTCGGGACCCGACCAACGAGCGCAACTCGGCCAGTGTCTCGGCCTCAAGCGTGAGGGTGACTTTCTCCTTCGCCATAAGTCGTATGATAGTACGTTCATACCGCTACGGCGACCGGCGGGGATTGGTCGTTGGAGGGGACCGCCGGGACCGCACACACCCGACGAGTTCGAGCGGCAAGACCCGCCCGCTTGAGATTCTCGAGCTGGTGGTGCCTCGATAGTCGCGCTCAACGCGAGTACGGCGGCGCTGTTCCGATCAATCGAGCCTGGGCCGCGTCGAAGAACGTCGCCGGCGCTCGAACCGCGCGACGCGGCAGTGTCACGTCTTGGTTGCGGAGTCAGATGCAGCGATACGAGCCTCGACCCGGGCGCGGACTTTCGCGAGAAACTCCGCGGGAACGGCATCGAGGTCGGTGACGATGCTCGACTCGAACGCCTGATCTTGTTCGTCGGGTGAGAGCCGTTCGAATTTTGCGGCGGTCAAGACCTTCCGAGTCACGTCTTTCACCCTACCGGCCTCGGACACACTGACCTGCGACTTCACGGAGCGGGTGACGGGAATCGAACCCGCGTTCTCAGCTTGGGAAGCGATTCCGGCGACGCGTTGACCGGCATCGATCCTCGTTAGCTGATTGCACGGACGCACGTGGACGACCCCAGATGAGTGCGGCCGCGCGATGAACGCGCGATGGGATCGACCTCGGTCACACCATCGTTGGCGACCGAGCGCCGTTTACGACCACGCGTCGGGGAGAACGATCTCGAATGAGGCTGCTACCTCGCGCACGGCCTCGCGATGCTGACGGTCATCACGGCTCAACGGTACGGAGGTGACCTCGACGTTGGTCGTGTTCCACGTAGCCCAGCAGGGCTCGTTCGTCGACAGCCGAGAGAAGTACGCGATTCCAAGCGCGTTCGGTAGCCAGTCGCGCACGGCGGCCCCGACTGCTTGGCTGATCGGCCGACCGAGCTGCAACCCACCGAGCCGCATCAAGGCAACGTCGAGGTGCGCAACAGGATCGAGGCGTTCAACGGCTACGCGTACGCGCGGGTGCTTGTCGAGTTGGATGAGGACGTCCGTCTGCTCGACGTCCAAATAGAAGCCGGTGTCGAGCACGCGGACCGTCCCGACGCGCTGCACAGCGAGCCATTCGGCCACTGCTGTCGTATCAGCGGCCGGCCAGTCCACGTCGTCGTCGTCAACGCCCTCGACCGCTGAGAGCATCGCCTCAGCGGCGGAACTGGGACGGAACCGCGCCATCGTTTCGGAGAGGCATCCGAGGAGACGCGTTGCGGTGTACCGCACTGCGACCAAGCCCGCTGGATCGTCGAATCGGTTTTCGCCCGGTACGTCGGGCTCTGGAGTCGGAAGCACCTCCGGCGCGGGGTGGACTCGCAATGTGCCGGCCCCGGGGTATGCGGTCTGCGCCCGTGCTGCGATTTCGGCGTCGAACATGCGCGCTCAGCCCTCGAGAAAGGCACGCCCGGCAGCCAGTACGCGGGTGATCTCTTTTGAGGTTTCGGCGGAAGCGAGGATGGCCAAGGGGGCGTCATCGCCCAGTTGAGGGTTCGCGGATCGAAGGAACCGCGCCGCGACTGCCGGCGAGTACACGGCCGAGATCGCCCGGGCGACCCGGTACAGCGCATCGAAGCGCAGAGCGACGACGTGCTCCCGAGGCTCAGTACCGGGTTCGGCGGCCCAGCGTTTCAACTGCCGAGCGTCTGACAGACCAAGCGCAGCAGTCGCGATGCGCGGTCCGACCGTCTCGAGGAGAAACTGCGCTTTTCGCTCGATGGGCTCGGTGACGGAGTCCTTGTAGGCGCGTTCCCAGGCTTCGGCGAAGGCTTCAGCGGGTACTACCCTCATCTCGACCCCTCCCTCGCAGACGCACGCTCTAACGAGATATCTAACGTATACTCTATCGGTCGGGGTGACAAGGGAGTTGAGGTCCAAACGCGCGGCTGCCGTGGTGCCCTTACCGCTCGGCTGGATCCTGGCCGGCTCACGAGAGTCCTGTCATCCGGGCCACGTGAAGGACCTGCTCGTGCATCGCGCCGCGCGTCAACTGCGTTCCATGCCGCCAGCAACCGGGTGGGGTAGTCCACCGCGAGGCAGGCGAGACCGCTCGCCAGGTTCGGCGGAAGGCCGCTCGCGCTCGTCGACGCGATCGACCCTCGATGCCGAGCGCTCGTGCCCCTCGCCGCGACCGGTGGGCTTCCTCTGGGTGAGCTGCTCGCGCTCTGCCGCCACTGCATCGACCTCGAAGATGGCTCCGTGCGAGTCGACGAGCAGCTCGTGCAGCTTCACGACGGCAGGCAGCTGCGCAGCGAACCGAAGACCGCGCCGGGTCGTTGCGATCCCAACTGTGACGGGCTCGAAGGCCGACGGGGCCGAGATCGACGACGAGACACCTGACCTGGGCATGTGAACAGAGCGGGTGACGGGAATCGAACCCGCGTTCTCAGCTTGGGAAGCTGATGTTCTGCCGCTGAACTACACCCGCGGAACGGGGTGCGAGGGTATCAGCCCGATGTGCATGCACGGCCGGGACAAATGAGG
>JANNHK010000357.1:0-5949 GCA_031404355.1 Actinomycetes bacterium | reverse complement strand
CCGGTACGAAGTGCCATCGTCGAGCACGACGGTCCAGTGCCCGGACGACTCGCCGTACACGGCTGACGAGACGCGAGCATCGAACCGCATGTCGCGCCGCAGGTCGAACCGGTCGACGACGTGGTTGAGGTAGCGCTCGGTCTCGGGTTGCTCGGCGAAGTGCTCCTGCCACTCCCACTCGTCGAACAGTTCCTTCGAGAACAGGTACGCGTACGTGTAGCTCTCGGAGTCGAACCGCGCGCCGGGATAGCGGTTCCAGAACCACGTGCCCCCGACGCCACCGCCCGCTTCGAGCAGTTGCACGGAGAAGCCGGCTTCGCGCGCGCGATACAGCTGATAGATGCCGGTGATGCCCGCGCCGACGACGAGCACGTCGACTTCCGTCTCGGAGGATTGCGTTGTACCGATCGGTCTATTCTACGGCCGTGGCGATCGCGGATCGGAAGTCGTCGGCACTCCCGGTGCCGTACGCGATGGAGATTCGCGACCGCGTCCGCAAGGAGCGCTACTTCGACCCGGACTTCTACGCGATGGAAGCCGAGCTGTTGTGGCCGCGCGTGTGGCAGATGGCGTGCCGGCTGGAGGAGATTCCCGAGGCGCGCGACTTCGTCGAGTACGAGTTCCTCGACCAGTCGATCGTCGTGTTGCGCACCGACGACATGGAGGTGCGGGCATTCCAGAACACCTGCCGCCATCGGGGGGTCAGGGTCGTCGAGGGTCGGGGAACGTGTGAGAACGGTTTCGTGTGCCCGTTCCACGGGTGGTGCTACGGCCTCGACGGTACGAACACGTTCGTCCCGCGGAAGCGTGCGTTTTCCGAACACAACCTGGAGGCGGACGACATCAACCTCGTGTCCGTGCGGTGCGAGGTCTGGGGCGGGTGCGCGTGGATCAACCTCGACGACGGCGCGCCGCCGTTGCGGCAGTGCATCGAGCCGGCCGCCACGATCCTCGACGCGTGGAAGGTCGAGTCGCTGCGCACCGAGTGGTGGTATGCATGCCGGCTCCCGGTGAACTGGAAGCTCGCTCAGGAGGCGTTCGTCGAGCAGTACCACGTGGTCGAAACCCATCCGCAGCTCAACATTCCCGGGATGCGCTACTCGCGCCGCGCCGGTGATCCGTTCGACCCGCGCGCGTTCGTCGATGCCGAGATCGAGTACCTGCGCACCATGAGTGAAGGCATGGCCGGGATGGTGCATGCGAACGACGTGCGCATCGCCGAAGGCTTGCGCGACATCGAGCTGCCCCCTGACCCGGAGTTGGCGGTGTCGACCTGGAATCGCGCGGTCAACGACGCGGTCGTCGACTGGCACCGCGCCGCGGGTTCCGACATCCCCGACCTCAACGACCTCGAAGCACGGGGAGTGAACGAGCCGATGGGCTACGTCTTCCCGCACTACTTCGTGTTGCCGATGTACAGCAGCGCGTCGTCGTACCGCTTCCGCCCCCTCGGACCCGAAGAAACGTTGATGGAGATTTGGTCGCTCACGCGGTACCCCCAGGGTTGCGAGCGAGAGAAGCCGACGCCGCCCGACGAGTGGGCGCACGACGACCCCCGCTGGCCGCCGATCCCGACGCAGGACTTCTCGAACCTGCCCCGCCAGCAGAAGGGTCTGCACGCGCGGGGCTTCGAGTACATGCGACTGTCCGAGAAGATGGAAGGCCACATCTCGAACTTCCACCGCACCATCGACGGCTACCTCGCCGGGCTTCCCCACGACAAGCTGAGCGGCGCCCTCCGGGAGGTCAACGTGAATCCCCTCGAACGAGGGGTTGCCGACATTGACTTCTGAACGCGGTTTCGGAGACGTTGTCGAAGGCATCCGCGCCACCATCGCCGCGTACACGCACGCGCTCGACGACGGCCGCACCGACGACATCGTCGCGACGTTCTGCGCCGACGGCGTGGTCGAGATTCCGGGCATGGGTACCCACGTTGGCCGCGAGGCGATCCACGCGGCGTACACGAAGTGGAAGCCGCGCCAACCCCAGCGGCACCTCGTGGTCAATACCCTCGTTACCGACTGGAACGATCACGAAGCGAGCGCGGTCAGCGACGTGATCTTCCTGCTGAAAGGCGACGCGGGCTGGGCGGTCGAGATCGTGGGCCGTTACCACGACGTCCTCCACTGCGACGACGGCACCTGGCGATTCCACCGGCGAACCGCCGAGTTCGTGAGGTAGCACGCAATGGCGAACCCACCCACCTATCGAGTTGTCCAGTGGACGACCGGCAACGTCGGCAAGAGCTCCGTACACGCGATCGTCGCGAACTCCACGCTCGAACTCGTCGGCTGCTACGCCCGGTCGCCCGAGAAGGTCGGGCGCGACGTCGGTGAGCTGTGCGGCATCGCGCCACTCGGCGTCACGGCCACGAACGACGTCGACGCGCTGCTCGCGCTGAAACCGGACTGCGTCGTCTACAACCCGATGTGGCACGACACCGACGAACTGGTGCGCATCCTTTCGGCCGGCGTGAACGTGGTGTCGACGGCGGCGTTCATCACCGGCCACAACTTGGGTGCCGATCGCGACAGGATCGCCGAGGCCTGCGCGCGCGGCAAGTCGACGATGTTCGGGTCGGGGATCAGCCCCGGCTTCATCGAGCTGCTGGCCATCGTCGCCGCGACGATGTGCGACCGGGTCGACAAGGTCACGATCAACGAGGCCGCCGACTCGACCTTCTACGACTCGCCCGATACTGAGCGTCCGGCCGGGTTCGGGTATCCGATCGATCATCCCGACCTCCAGGCCATGACCGCGCACGGCACGGCTGTGTTCGGCGAAGCGGTGCGGATGGTTGCCGACGCGCTCGGCGTCGAACTCGACGACGTGCGGTGCGACGCCGAGTACGCGCAGACCACCGCCGACCTTGACCTCGGCTCCTGGACGATTCCCAAGGGCTGCGTTGCCGGTATCGCGGCGAGCTGGAAAGGCCTCGTCGGCGACAAGGTCGTTGTCGAACTCACCGTGAGATGGCGTAAGGGCCAGACGCTCGAGCCCGACTGGAAGATCGAACAGGACGGTTGGGTGGTCCAGATCGACGGCCGGCCGACGGTGACACTCAATGTCGGCGTGCTCCCGCCGCCCGACTTCGAGGCCGAGACGATGGCCGACTTCATGGTGCTCGGCCACATCATGACGGCCGCGCCGCCAATCAACGCGATCGCAGCCGTCGTCGCGGCGGCGCCGGGCATCGCCACATACAACGACCTGGCCTTAGTGCTGCCGCGCGGAACCGTGTCGTTGTAACGCGCGCTACTCGAAGAGGTCGGGCTGCTCGCGCGTGATCATTTCCCAGAGTGGCTGGAACGAGATATAGCTGGCGACCGGCGTGCCGGTTTGTTGGAACGTCTGGCGCGCGATCTCGGTGCCGATGAGCACCGGCGTACCCGCAGCTTCGGCGAGCAACTGGGCCTGGCAGCTGCGTTCCATCGTGATGAACGACCACACGGCCGCGTCGACGGAGTGACCGACCGTGAGCAGGCCGTGGTTACGCAGGATCACCGCCTTGTTCGTGCCGAGTGCTTCGCCGATGCGCTTGCCTTCTTCGAGGTCGAGCACGACGCCGGTGAAGTCGTCGAACAGCGAGTGGTCTTCGAAGAACGCGCACGCGTCCTGCGTGATCGGATCGAGGAGACGACCCAACGACGACCAGGCCTTGCCGTACAGCGAGTGGGAGTGCGCGGCGGCGATCACGTCGGGACGCGCGGCGTGCACCTGCGAGTGGATGGCGAACGCGGCGCGGTTGACCATCGCGTCGCCTTCGACCACGGCGCCGGTGTGGTCGACGCAGATCAAGTCGGAGACGCGGATGTGCTTGAAGTTCATCCCGAACGGGTTGACCCAGAACCGGTCGAGGTGCTCGGGGTCGCGCACGGTGATGTGCCCGGCGACGCCTTCGTCGAATCCGAACTTGCCGAACAACCGGAACGACGCTGCGAGCCGCTGCTTGCGGTGCAGGCGCTCCTCCTCCACGGAGTCGAATGTCGGGAGGAAGCCCAGGCTGGGAAGCGTTGTGGCCATGGAGAAATCTTACGCCAGGACCGATCGGTCGAGTCCCGCCACGTGGCCGACGCCGACGAGGCTCATCGTGCGGACCACGTCGGCGCGGAACCACTCGAGTACGCGGTCGACGCCGCGTTCGCCGCCCGCGCCGAGCCCGTAGAGATAGGCGCGCCCCGCCATGGCCGCAGTCGCGCCGGCGGCGACCGCCTTGACGATGTCGCTGCCCCGGCGCACGCCGCCGTCGCAGATGATCTCGGTGCGGCCCGCAACCGCGTCGGCGACGGGTGCGACGAGATCGAACGCCGCGGGCGCGCCGTCGAGCTGGCGGCCGCCGTGGTTCGACAACGCGATCGCGTCGACTCCGGCGTCGGCCGCGAGCACGGCGTCGGCGACGGACTGGATGCCTTTGAGCACGATCGGCCCGTCCCACACGGACCGGAGCCAGTCGACGTCGGCCCATGACAACGCCGGGTCGAACTGTGTGTTGATGTAGTCGGAGAGGTTGACGGGAGAAGCACCGTCGCCGACGTCGCGACCGACCACGTTCGCGAAGCGGATCGGTTCGCTCCGCACGAACTTCCACGTCCACGCGGGATGCAACGCACCGTCGACGATAGTGCCCGGCCCGATCGTCGGTGGGAGCGAGAACCCGCGACGGACGTCGCGCTCGCGTCGACCGAATACTGCGGTGTCGACGGTGAGCACCAGCGCTTCGTAGCGGGCGGCCGCGGCGCGGTCGATCATCTCTTTGACCAACCCGCGGTCACGCCACGCGTACACCTGGAACCACAGCCGCCCGGCGCTGACCGCGCGTACCTCTTCGATCGAGCGCGTGCTGAGCGTCGACAGTGTGTACGGCAGGCCCGCGCGCTGGGCCGCCCGCGCGACGGCGAGTTCGCCGTCAGGGTCCGCGATGCGGGTGAAGCCGGTCGGCGCGAGCACCAGCGGGTAGGCGACCGGCTGACCGAGAATTGTCGACGCGGTGTCGACGGACTCGAGACCACGCAGGACGCGCGGCCGAAACGTGACTGCGGCGAACGCGGCTTGGTTCGCGGCCAGTGTCCGTTCGTCCTCGGCGCCGCCGTCGATGTAGTCGAACACGCCACCGGGAAGCCGCCGCTTGGCGATGCTGCGCAGATCGTCGACCGACGCGGCGCGCGCCAGCCGGCGTTCGACCCGGTCGGTTTCGACGGGGCTGAACCGAACGACCGAACGCAACGTCTTGTACGGGTTCACGCAGCAGCAAGCGTACCTAGCCGCCCACCGAGCCTCATTCCCGCTTGCCTTCGTGTTCGTCCCAGTGGTGGCGGTCGCACTTCAATTCGTAGTTGTCGAGGTTTGACTCGCCGCCTTCGGCCCAATGTTTCTTGTGATGGGCCTGACATCGGTACCAGGGGACTTCGCAGCCGGGAGTGGTGCAGTGCTGGTCGCGGGCGACGAGTGCCCGCCACTGGGCGTTCGTGACGGTGCGGACCGATCGTCCGACGTCGAGGACTTCCGACTTCCCGTTGGTGATGATGCGGTGGACTTCGCAGTCGCAGGTCAGCCGCAGGAGCGTGGCCCGAGATACCGAACCCATGTGCAGCAGGTCGGCTCGCATCATGTCGAGAACCGGTTCGCCACCGGCGAGTGTCTGCATGTCGACGACGATCCCGGCCTGCACTGTGGCGCGGTGCCCGTGGGGCTTGTCGCGCGTCTCGAGGTAGTGGCGGCAGATGGTTCCGAGCGCATCGGCGCGCCGCTGCGGACGCGTCCGCTTCTCGCCCGGAACATCGGGGCCGTCGGCCATCGCGGCTTCGAGGGCTGCGATCACATTCTCGGTGACGTCGGGGTCGAGGCAGGCACGTGGGCTGCGCCCACGGTGGGCCCGACGCCATCACCTGCCGCCGAGACGTGGGCTGCGCCCCCGGTGGGCCCGCCGCCATCGCCTGCGGGCGGGAC
>JANNHK010000356.1:0-3751 GCA_031404355.1 Actinomycetes bacterium | reverse complement strand
GGTTGGGCTTCGTGGGGGTTCGTCGCCAAGTTCACGGCGAGCGGCGCGCCGGTGTGGTCGAAGGCGTTCGGCAACTCCAATGCCACCTACGGGAACGGCGTCGCGGTCGACGCCCAGGGCAACGTCACCATCGTTGGTTCGTTCCAGGACACGATCAACCTCGGTGGCGGCCCGCTCACCGGACCGATGGAGGGCGCCGTCTGGGGCTTTAGCGCCTACGTCGCCCAGTACTCGGCTGTGGGTGTGCACATCGCGTCGAACCGGTACGGCGAGAACGGAAGCACGCAGGGGCTCGACGTTGTCGCCAGCCTGACCGGCGCCGTCGTCACCGGAGCGTTTTCACAGACGATCGACCTCGGCTTCGGGCCCGCGACGAGCGCGGGTGGCAACGACATGTACATCCTGCGCACGGGGCGCTGACAGCGCCGCGCGCTTCAGTCCTCGAGGAACGGGATGTCGACCCGGCCGAGGAGCCAGTCGATCGGCGCGCGCTCCGCGGCAAACTTCAGCGCCGTCGCGACCCACCCAGGAACGCTGTCGCGCTCGTCGGCGTCGTCGATGGCGCGCACGAGCCCGGCCTCGATCGCGTCCTCCAGCGTGTCCTGCGTCCACGTCACTTCCGGTCCGAAACCGCTCTTTGGCTCCAACGACAGCACCAACTCTTCGCGACTCGTTCCCAGTTCACACGCGGCGCCGTTGAGGGTCGACAGGGCGATGCGTTGCAGGGTGCCGTCGAGTCCTTCTCCTTGCGGATACGGGTCGGCGGGCGCATCGCAGGGTTCGACGTATTCGCGGCTCCCATAGTCGACGGCGCCGGCGCGGAACTGCGCAACGAGCAGGATGCCGACCCCGACCATGATCGCGACGGCCGCGGCAATCGCGTCGATGCTGCGCGTCCCGGGGCGGAGCGCGGGCAACAGCAGCGCGACCAATGCAGCCGCGGCGCCGAACGCGGCGGCAATGAGGAACGACGATCGGAACGCGCGTGTGACCGTGTCGCGAATTGAGTTCACGACTCCGTCGCGCGCCTCGCGCATGTTCGCGTCGTCGGCCGCGCCCCGCTCGTCAAACGGCACGGAAGGATCGGGAACCTCCCCACGCGGCGCGTCGGCAACCAGGTCGCGCAGGTCGAGCGCGATCGCCACCTTGGTGCGGACGCCGATCGGCGCGTCGAGGATCTCGGCCGTCGTCGCCTTCGTGGCGTCGAGCGCCGCCTGGTCGAGCGCCGACGACAACACGGGCGCGATGATCGCGAGCGCGACGACGAACCCGGCGTGGCGCGCGGCGATGCTCACGGTCGCGGCGCGTACGCCGGGGGCGTCGAGCGGTACGGCCGCGGGCCCGAGTCCGCCGCCGAGCAAACCGAGGCCGAGCCCGCATGCACCCATCGCCAGCGCGACCCATGATGCTTGCGAGGAGGGAAGAAACGCGAGCGCCGTAAGCCCGCCCGCAAGCGCGACACCTCCGGTGGCGGCCGCGAGCCACGACGGGATGTTGGGCCCGAGGCGGCGCACCGCGATTGCACCGACGGGGAGGGTGCTGACCACGAGCGCGCCCGCAATCGGTTCGAAGCCCCACACCACCACGAGCAGCAAGACGCCGAGGAACAACGCGCCGACGAGCGCGCCGTACAGCAGAAAGAACCCGAGGTTGGCGCGCACGGTTCCCCGTAGACCTTCTCCGGTACGCGGCGCGATCTCGACCGCGCGCACGCGCTTCTCGGCGACCGCAAGGATCGCCAGCGCACTGACGGGCGCCTGGAACAGGAAAATCGCGCGCCAGCTGAAGAGCTGGGTCAACACACCGCCGAGCGCGGGTCCGAGCGCAGCACCGATCGTGGCCGCGACTCCCCAGATCTGGATCGCCTGGCGGTCGTTCCCGAGAATGCCGGAGAGCACCGGGACCGCACCGGCGAGCGCGAGCGCGGCACCGATGCCTTGTACCGATCGACCGGCGATGAGAACCCCGAAGGAGTCGGTCAACCCGCATACGAGCGATGCCGCGGCGAACAGGCCGAGCCCGATGGTCGCGAACACGTGGCCGCGCACGCGCGACTCGAGCGGCAGCACTGCGAGTGCACCGACGACGATCGCAATGTTGTACGCCGTGATCGTCCACGACACGCCGACGATCGACACGTCGAACGTCGAGTACAACTCGGGGAGTGCGAGCACCACCACCGACGAGTCGGCCACCGCCAGCGCGATCGCGATTGCCACGACGACGACGAGAAACGGATCGCGCGCCTTGCTCACCGCCGGAGACGGTACTTCCGGCCGGCTCGAACCCATCGGCCGGCCTCCCCTAGCCTGCGTCGCCATGGCCGGACGAGAAGCGAGAAGATCTACGCAACCTGCGGTTCGAGGTCTGACACCCTGTATATGCCAGCGAAATATGAGGTAAATGGCTCAGGTCAGGGCCAATGGCGCGCCGATAACGTTTCCGATCAAGAGTCGCGCTTGATTTCGATGTGTTCGGGGGAACCGAAATGAACGCGCGCCGCCTCGCTCGTCCAGTGGCACTGGCTGTCGTCCTTGTCCTGACTGTCTCGACGTCGGCTTCGGCAGCGACGCCAAGACCCACCGGCCTTACTGCGACCGCGACGTCGACGACAGCGATCACCTTGCGGTGGACCGACTTGAGCTCGAACGAGCTCGGCTTCGAGATCCAGCGCAGCCCGGGCGACAAGTCGACGTTCAAGAAGATCGCGACTGCTCCGGCGAACGCCACGACATACGGCGACACCGGGCTCACCGCGAGCACCGCGTACAAGTACCGCGTCCGTGCGTTGAAGCCGCCCACTGGCGCCTCGTCGTTCTCGAACGTCACGACTGCGACGACGCTCGGCGGAACGACAACGACCACGACGGCCAGCACCACCACCACGAGCACGACTACGACACCGAGTACGACAGTGCCGTCCGTCCCGACCGGACTCGTCGCGTCGCCCGTCGCGGGATCGTGTTCGAGCATCATCGTCGACTGGAATGCTTCGACCCCAGGCACGAACGGCCTGAAGGACTACGTCGTGTGGCGCGACGGCGTGTTCCTGAAATACGTCACCGCGCCGACGACCATCACGACGGACAGTGGATTGGTCGGGTCGCGCACGTACTCGTACGCGGTGCAAGCGCGCGACACCTTGCTCAACCCGTCGGCGAAGTCGACGGCGGTGACTGCGACGACACCGGCATGCCCGACCACTCCGACCCTCCCCGTGCCGAGCGGGTTCAAAGCCACCGCCACCAGCTGCGGCTTCGCCGTCGCGTCGTGGAACCCCATCTACGACCCGAACGGCACCTACGGCATCACGAAATACAACCTCTACCGCCAACCAGGCAACGTGCTCGCGAAGACGGTGACGGCACCGGCGACCACGGTCGTCGACACGGGCCTCGCACCCCTGACGACGTACTCCTACGCCGTGACCGCGGTCAACGGGGCAAACCAGGAATCGGCCAAGTCCACCGCCGTCAGCACCACCACGAATGCCTGCCCCCCGCCCGGGGCCGTAGCCCGCACAGTCGGCGGAACCGGTTCTGAGTACAGCCGGACCGTCGCCGTCGATCCCGACGGCAACATCGTCATCGCCGGTACGTTCGGCCAGACCGCCAACTTCGGCGGTGGAAACGTGGTCGCGAGCGCGAACGGCGACATCTTCGTCGCCAAGTACTCGCCGACCTTCGCCCTCCTGTGGGTCAAGCAATTCCCGAGCGGATCGCTCAGTAACGAGCTCAACAACGTCGCGACC
>JANNHK010000355.1:0-1697 GCA_031404355.1 Actinomycetes bacterium | reverse complement strand
CGGCGTCGGCGAACGCGGCGACGGTCTCAACATTCGTGCCGAGCAACACGGCGACGGTGGAGAAATCTTCGGCGCTGGTCTTGCCTTGCGCGATGGAGAACGCGAGCGCGACCCATGCTTCGTTCTGCTCGAACAGGTTCTGGGTGAGGAGCCCTTCCGCGTCGACGAACCCGCCGATCGCGCCTTCAACACCGGCAAGTGACGAACGGAACAGGTCGGTCCCGGTGGCGGCGCCGGGAGCATTCTCGTTGACTTGGGCGAGAAGCCCGATGTAGTTCGCGAGCGGGTCGTCCGACCTGCGCAGCACCTCGAACTGTCGCCGTTGCGCGTCCGTGAGTTCGTCGGCCTGGACTGCCGATTCGAGGGACGCTTTCGCCGATTCCTGTTGGGCGAGGGCCTGCTCGTTGAACGCTGCCGACGTTGCCTCGATGTCGTCGAGGGTTTCACGCAGCCGACGGCGGCCGTTCACTTGGATGAAGTCGATACGACGCGATGCCGCCTCGGTCACCTCACCGCCGGAGAACTTCGCGATCACATCTTCGAGACGTACGCCTTTCTCTTCGAGGTCGGCGACGAACGTGTCGACGTCTTCGGTGTCGATGAACGCCCTGATGAAGTCCGCGGCTCCGGTCTGGCCGGTCTGGAATGTCGCGACGAGGTCATCGACGGTGAACCCAATGTCGCGGAGTTTGCCGCGCAGGCCGTCGGTGTTGAGCAGTTCACCGAGTTCGCCGAGTTCGCCAGCGTCGAGCATCTGCCGAATGTTTTCGGTGAGGTCCACCACCGGCGTCGACGCACCGGTCGCGGCGGCTGTTACCGCCGCGATCTCGTCGGCGAGGCCGGGCAACACCGGGGCGGTCTGTTCGGCTTCGTCGCCGAGGAGACCGATGGCCGCGGTGAGCGCCCCAACGACGGTGACGGCGATACCGATCGGGCCGAACGCGGCACCCATTTCGATGCCGAGCGCCACCGCGGCCGGGCCGAGCGCACGGAACGCGACCTGCGCGGCGATCGCACCCCCAGCGATCTCGAAGAGCGGGTCCGGGATCCGTTCGAGGAGACTGATCAATGGTTGCAAGATGGTGAGCGCGCCACCGACAGCTTCGAGGAACCCTTCGATGGCGGGGAGTCCGGCGGAGGCGAGGGAACCGACCGCTTCGGCGAACTGGATCGCGACGGGTGTGCCCTCCTCGAGGACGTCGAGGAACGGGATAGTGAGCGGCTTCCCGATCGCTTCGACCGCTTCGGCAAAGACGGCACTGAACTGGCGTTGCTTGATGATTGGGCTGTCGAGCCCTTGGGTGATGCGCCGGTCGAGGCTGTCACCGTATTTCTCGATCGCGAGTTGTGACCCGGCGAGGGAAAGTGCTTGCACGGATGCGCCGTCGCCGAGGCCGCGGATCGCGTTTTCGGCGGCGCGGGCACGGATCTCGGTGGGGGTGAGCGCGATGTTGTACTCGGCGGCGAACCTACCGCCACGTGCGAGCGCACCCGACATGGACTCCGCGACGTCGGCGACGTCACCGAGCGCCGGGTTCGCAGCGACCGCCGCGGACGCGAGCGCGATGACAGCTTCGGCCTGACCGGCAGCAGCCTCAGTGCCGATGTCGGCGGCAGCGGCCATCTGCACAATCGACGACGCCGTGTTCCGGAGTGCGTCGTCGTCGGTGCCGAGCTGCACGGCAAGTGCGGAGAGG
>JANNHK010000354.1:0-3221 GCA_031404355.1 Actinomycetes bacterium | reverse complement strand
CCGCGCCACGCTCTTGATCGTGAAGGTCGTCGTCAACGACCACGGCGGCATCGCGACCGCGGCCGACTTCGGGTACCAGCTCGACGGCGAAGAATTCGCATTCCCGGCCGGCGGCAAGGTGCGCATCGAGCTGCTGCCCGGCACCTACTCGGTCACCGAGCCCGCGTTCGCGGGCTACACCGCGACGTTCGCCGGATGCACCGCCATCGTCGTCGTGTCCGGCCAGACCGTGACGTGCACGATCACGAACAACGACATCGCACCGGGCACGCTCGTCGTCGTGAAGGTCGTCGTGAACGACAACGGCGGCACCGCTACCCCCGCCAACTTCGGCTTCCAGGTCGACGGCGGCCCGCTCATCACCTTCGGGCCCGACGGGCGCATCACCCTCACGCTGCCCCCCGGCATCTACTCCGTCACCGAACCCGCGTTCATCGGCTACCTCGCCGCGCTCACCGGTTGCACGAACATCGTGGTCGTCTCGGGCGAGACGGTGACGTGCACGATCACCAACGACGACATCCCGGCCCCGCCGCCGCCCCCGCCGCCGCCTCCGGGCCCGCCGGTCGCGACCGAGCTGATCCCGCCTCCGGCCCCGCCCGCGCCGCAACCCGGCCCCCCGGTCGCGATGGGGACGCCGCCGCCCATCGACAGCCATCCCGGCACCGGCGCGTCGCCCCGCAACACGGTGATCCTCGCGCTCGTCCTGCTGACGCTCGGCCTGATCACCCCGCGCCGCCGCCGGCGCGGCGTGTGACCGCTAACTGGTAGCCGCGACCGAGACAACCGGAACCGGCGGCGGGCTCGCGCCCAGCGAACCGAAGAACGGCTGGTTGCTGAAGTTGAAGATGCCGCCGTCTTCACCGACCATCAGGTAGCCGTCGCCGAAGCGCACCATGCCCGTGATCGGCCGGTTGAGACGGGTGCCGCCCATCGAGTCGCGGAAGGCCGCGTCGAACGCGAACACGCCGCCGTCGAGGGCGACGAGCCAGTAGCCGTTTCCATCGCGGTCGGGGACGAGCGACTGCACGGGCGCGTTGAGACGGGAACCGCCCATCGACCCCGCGAACTGAGCGTCGCCGAACGCGAACACGCCGCCGTCGGCCGCGACCATGAAGTAGCCGTTCCCCGACGGTGTCGAGACCGAGTCGAGCACCGGCCCGTTGAGCACAACGTTGCTCATGTCGCCGAGGAACGGTGCGTTCCCGAACGGGAGCGCGCGTCCCCTCGTCGTGAAGAGCCAATAGCCACCACCGTTCGCAGTACGCGACATGCTGGTGACGGTCTCGAACGGCGCCAGCTGCGACGCGTTCGTACCGCCGAAGTAGCTCGCGTCGCCGAATGCGTACACGTTGCCTGCGTCGGATACGAGCCAGTACCCCTGCCCGCTCGCCGACGGTTCGAGGTCGACGGCGCCGTCGGAACGTCCACCGAAATGCGACACGCTGCCGAACGCGTAGACGGCGCCGCTACGGTCGACCATCCAGTACCCCGCCGGTCCGGTGACCGCGGGCGGTGAAGCCGGAGCCGGGGGCGAGGCCGGCGGTGCCGGCACGGGCGGCGACGCGGGCGGAGGCGTGAGCGCAACCGTGAGGGTGTAGTTGCCCGGGCTCGCGGAGCTCGCGGCATTCACGACCCGGATGCGGTAGGCGCCGGTTGTCGTGACGGTCTGCACCAGTGTCTCGGTCTGGTTGACCGGCTGTGCGTTCTTGGTCGCGACGATCGCGTTTGCGGGAGAACGGAGTTCGATGGCCGGGTTGAGTGCCCGGGGCTCCAGCGGGATGCCGGTGACGGCGGGCGTGACCGTGATGGTGTACGAGCCGGGGGTCGCGGCGAACGAGTACCAGTCCTCGTCCAACTCGGGCGCGATCGCCGCGCTCGCGAATGTCGCGATTGGCGTCGCCTGCGCGAACGTCGCGTTGGCTTCACCGAACCCGGCCGGAAGCTGCGCACCCGACGCGGGCAGCGCCCCACCGACGGCCGCGTACGCGTCGACGGTGCCCGCGCCGAACACTGTGTCGAATCCGGCCGGGCCCCGGTCCTTCGCAGTGGTGCGCAGCCGGGCTGCGACTGCGGTTTCCGTGAGGCCGGGTTCGTGGGCGCGTACGAGTGCGGCAATGCCCGCGACGATCGGTGCTGCGAGCGATGTGCCGCTGGCGTCGTCGTAGGTGTCGTCGAGCGCCGTCGACACGACTGCGAGTCCCGGCGCGGCGACATCGAGGTGCGAGCCGCGATTCGAGAACCACGCCGCCGTACCGTCGTCGCCCGTCGCCCCGACGGAGACGACGCCCGGCGACGCCGCGGGATACCACGGGATGTCGACCCCCGCGTTGCCTGTCGCGGCGACGACGATGACATCCACACTGCGGGCGTAGGCGACGGCGGCGGCGAGCGCGGCGCTCTTGCCGGGTCCTGCGAGCGAGAGGTTGACGACGTCGGCGCCGTGGTCGGCAGCCCACGTGATTCCGGCCGCGATGTCGACGTCGTTTCCGCCGCCGTGTTCGTCGAGCACTTTCACCGGCATGATCGTTGCGCCCGGCGCGACACCGCTGACACCCACGCCGTTGTTCCCCGTCGCGGCGGCGGTGCCCGCGACGAGCGTGCCGTGGCCGTTGTCGTCCTGCGGCGTGTTGTCGTCGTTGACGAAGTCGTAGCCGGGTACGAGCCGACCGACGAGGTCGGGATGGTCGAGGTCGACGCCGGTGTCGACGACGGCGATCGTCACACCCGTGCCCGTCGTGACGTCCCACGCGGCTTCGACGCGCAGGGGAGAGAGGTAGTCGCTCTGGACCGTCCAGTGCGTGTCGTTCGGCACCACGGCCGTTGCCGTCCGCCGGTAGCTGAGTTCCACGTCGAGCACGGCCGGGTCGGCGGCGAGAGCTTCACGGACCTCGGCGCGGTCGCCGTCCGAGGTGCTCACGCCGACCCAACCCGCGGTGATCGTGCGCTCGAACTCGGCGCCCGCGTCCTCGATGCGATCAACGCGGTCACGCGTGCCGGGCTTGAACCGCACGACCAACTGGTCGTCGGCGACGACCGGCTCGGTGCTCGGCGCCGCGACCGGCGCCGTGTCCCTGCCATCGAACGCATCGTCGGCGGACGCGTCGGCGGGCGTTCCGGGCGCGGCGAATGCAGTCGCCAGCACTGCTGTCAGCAGTACACCCGCCCCAGTTCGCACTCCGCCCAAGCCAATCAAGCCTAAACGTCACCTCTTCCGATTC
>JANNHK010000353.1:0-8784 GCA_031404355.1 Actinomycetes bacterium | reverse complement strand
GACACCGCCACGCGACGCGCGCCCCGGGGGCGTTCCGATGCCGTCCCGCGCGTGTGGCGGTTGATCGTCTGGTTGGTTGGTTGCGCTGCCGTTCGCGTTCGCGATCGTCTTCGGCTTCGCCCGCGCTATCGGCATCCTGAGCGGAAACCAACTCCAAGATGTGTTCCTCGACACCGGCTGGGATCGGTTCTGGCCGGTCGCCCGGTTGCTGCCCTTCGTCGCACTCGTTATGGCCGCGATCGTGCAGTTCTCCGTCATGGGACTCGCCCGGCTGCGCACGAAGAAGGTTCCGCCGCCGTCGGAGCCGCCGCGTCAGGACCGCACCGAGATCCTCGAGCCGGTTCGCCCCGCTTCGTAACTCGGTAGTCGCGGCAGTTCCGAAGCCAACTCGCCGTCGACCTCGACGATGCGAACGTGATGCGCGTGCTCGCGTAACCAGCGCGCGACGAGCAGCAGCATGTCGGTGTCCTGCGGCGCGTCCATCAGCGATGCCCGGTCGGCGGCGAACACGGGGATGCCGCCGTGGAGTTCGACGCGGCCTTCGGGGGTGTCGAGCACGACCCGTGTCGCGCGTTGTAGAGCCGCAACCGTGCGTTGCCGCTGCATCGCGCGCGTGAGCGCCGACAGTCGGTCGCGGGTGGCCGCGGCTTCTTCGTAGCGTTCGTCGTGTGCGAGGCGGTGCATGCGGACCGCGAGGGGATCGAGGAGGATCCCGGGCTCGCTCGTTAGCCCGCGCCGGACCTGGCCGACGAGTTCCGCGTACGCCTCATCGCTGACCTGGCCGCCGCACGGGCATGTGGCGACGCCGAGCTGGGCGGGAACGCATTGCGGCCCCTCACCCGCGACCGCGTTGCGCCCGATGCGGGTGGAGCAGCGCCGGATCGGGATGGCCGTCTCGATCGCCTCACGCACGACTTGCGCCGCGCTTGCCGACGGGAACGGCCCGAGCGCGCACGCATCGTCGGCGGGCGCCTTGCGCACGACCGTGAAGCGCGGGAAGCGTTCGTCGGTCAGCTTCACGTACGCGTTCTGCCGCCATCCCTTCGACTGGCGGTTGAACCGAGGTTGTAGGCGCTGGATGAGTCGTAGCTCGCGTACCGCGGCTTCGAGTGGTCCGGCGCACACGCGGTGGTCGATGCGCGTGGCCTCCCGCAGGAGTTGGGGCACCTTGCGGCGATCGTCGCCCGAGAAGTACGAACGCACCCGTGACCGCAGGTTCGACGCCTTGCCGACGTACAACACGCGGCCCTCACGATCGCGGAACAGGTACACGCCCGGCGCGCGGGGCAGCTTGGTCGTGAGCGCGAGCTTCGCGGCCGACGGGTGGGCTCGTATGCGTGGCAGCGCGATGAGGTCGTCGAGCCCGAGCACCCCGAACGCGGCGGCCCGTTCGAGCAGCGAGTGGAAGACCTCGGCGGTCGCGGCCGCGTCGGAAAAGGCGCGGTGCGTGGGTTCGACCGCGGTGCGGAAGTGCGAAGCGAGCGTGTGCAACTTCAAGTTGGGGATCTCGTCGCGGACGAGGCGCCGGGCGAGGCCGAGTGTGTCGACGCGCTGGTTCGCGAGGCGCGGATACCCGTGCGCCACCAGGGCGGCGTCGAGGAAGCCCGTGTCGAAGCGGATGTTGTGCCCCACGATCACCGCGCCGCGCAGCATCTCGAGCAACGACGGCAACACCTGCTCGATGCGCGGTGCGGGCATCACCATCTGCTCCGTGATGCCGGTCAACATCGTGATCATCGGCGGGATGGGCACGCCCGGATTCACGAGCGTGTCGATCGAACCGAGCAGTTCGCCGCCGCGCAGGAGCAGGGCGCCGACTTCGGTGATGCGGTCGTTGCCCGGCGAACCGCCGGTTGTCTCGAGGTCGAGCACACAGAACGTGACTTCGGCGAGCGGCATGCCCAGGTCGTCGAGGGAACCCTGGCGGGCCGGGCCGGGACGTGCGGGTTCGGTCGGAGCGAAGCCCGGCACCGCGGCTGCGAACGAGGGCACCATGCCGACGAGGGTAACGAACATTTGTTCGCTACGCACGTATGTTCGCTATATTTCTTTGGTCGGGCTCCGACTGGAGGGGCGGCTTCGCCGCGTGCGGGAGGTCTCGCCACTCCCGGCGAGCTTCCTGCGCTCCTCCGTCGCTCCGGTCGCCGCGGGTCGTGCGGGAGCCGCGCGTACTCTGGCGCCGTGGCTCCCCGATACCGATGCACCGCGTGCGGCAACCTGACCCGCTTCGACGTGACGGCGACGCGCCGGACGCGGGCATTTCACCACTACACGATCGCGGGCGACCTCGAGATCGAAGACGAAGCAGTGCTCGACGAGCGCATCGAATCGGTCAGTTGCCGGTGGTGCGGCGCAACGGGCGCCGCCGTCGAGACCGAGGCGTCGACCGGGTTAGGCGCCGAGCAGCTGCACGATCAGGCGACGTGAGCGCGGCCGGTCGTCGTAGTCGATGCACACGATCTTCTGCCACGTACCGATGCACAGCTCGCCGTTGGCGAACGGCACCGTGACCGACGGTCCGATCATCGCGGCGCGTACGTGGCTGTGCCCGTTCGTGTCGGCGTTGCGGACGTTGTGCTCCCACTTGCCGTCTTCGGGGGCGACGGTGTCGAGTACGCGGTTGAGGTCGGCGTTGCAGCCGGGCTCGAACTCGATCGTCGTCACGCCGCAGGTGGAGTGCGCGACGAAGACCGTGCACAACCCGTCGCGGAACCCGGAGTTGTCGATGGTCTTTTGCGCATGCCCCGTGACGTCGATCGTCTCGCCGTCGCCCTGGGTGTCCAGGGTGACTTCCTCGTGGCGTGCCTGCATCAAATCCTCCCGAGGGACAGGAAGGCGTCAGTGTACGGCCGGGTCTGCGAGCGGGTCACCTCGTGGCTAACGCCCTCGTTCCCGACCATCTGTTGGTGCCGGTGCTCGAGGTCGCCGCCGACACGCTGCGCGGCCTGGACTCGAACGAGGTGCCGCAGCTGCTCCGGCACCTTCACGGCTTCGATCGCAGGGGGTTGATGCACGGGCCCGGCCCGCGTCAGCTCCGCAAGGCGGTCTCGGACGCCGACGAGTTCGCGGCGAAGGTACGAACGGCGTTCGCGGCGTTGCCCGCGGTGGAGGCGGTGCTGGCCCAGTGGTCCGACGCTGACCCGGTCGCGCTCGTCGACGACGCGGCGCGGCGCAACGACCTGCCGCTGCTCGCGTCGGTGCTGTGGACCTGCGAACCGGAGGGTGCCGAGTTCGGGCTCGGGCTGCTCGTGGAGCGTGCCGCGCAGGAGCGCCGCGAGCGCGGCGACGAGATGGCGGTGCAGGCGCGTGCACGCGAGGCCGAAGGCCACGCCGAGGCACGCCGCCGGGCCGACGCGGCGCGCATGGCGGCCGAAGCCGAGGTCACGCGCATGACCGAGAGCCTGCGCGACGAACGCACGGCGCGGCGCGAGCGCGAGGAAAAGGCCGAGGCCGCGACGGTTTCGGCGCAGCGGCAGACCGAAGCGGTAGCCGCCGAACTTGCAGCAGCACGCGCCGAAACCGACGCCGAACGTGAACGGACGCGCCGTGAGGTTGCCCGATCCCGCGCGCTCGAAACGGATCTGACCCGCACCCGCGCCGACCTTGCGGCCGCCCTCGCGCGCATCGACAACGTGCAGTCGCGCCTCGATCCGCGCGACACCACCACGCTGGCGGACGCCGCCGCGGCAGCCCACCAGGTCGCGGTGTCCCTCGAAGCGTTGCGTCGCCGCGTGCGCGGGGACGTGTCCGCGACCACGCCCGACGCGCCCGCAGCGTTGCCGCGAGAACGGCCGCTCGCCCGTCGCGTTGCGCCGAACGTGCCGGCCGGTCTGGTTGCGCACAGCGCCGTCGGCATCGAAGCGATGTTGCGCACCCCCGATGCGTTGCTGGTCGTCGACGGGTACAACGTGAGCAAGCGCGCCTGGCCCGATGCGACCGCGTCCGATCAGCGCGAACGGCTCGCCATCGCGGTGACCGGCCTGCACCGCCGGGTCGGGTCGAACGTGTTGCTCGTGTTCGACGGCGACGGAACCAGCCAGGTCCCCGCACTCCGGCGCGGCGGGGTGCGGGTGGTGTTCTCCGACGCCGGCGAAGAGGCCGACGAGGTGGTCGTGCGCGAGGTGGCGGCGATCCCGAAGCGGGTGCCGGTCGTCGTAGCGTCGTCCGACGCGTGGGTCCGCCAGCACGCCGAGGCCGAGGGCGCCGTCGTCGTCGGGGCCGACGACCTCCTCACCCTCCTCCGCCCCGCCCGTTGAGTCGGGCAGCAGATAGCAAGTGACAACCGTGAAGCATCCGTATTGGGTGACACGGAGCGGCGACCGGAGCGACGGAGGAGCGCAGGAAGCTCGCCGGAGTGGCGACGATCTCGACCGCGGCGCAGCCGCTGACCAGTCGGAGCCCGACCAAGGAAGGTGTCTCACCCCGCTGTCATGCTGCGGGCATGGAGCATCTGCGGACGATCGACTGCGGTGACTGCGTGATGGCGGGCACCTCCGCGTGCACCGACTGTGTGGTCACGTTCATCGTCAACCGGGAGCCGGGCGACGCGGTCGTGGTCGACGTCGACGAGGAACGGGCCTTGCGCGCGCTGGGGGAGCAGGGCCTCGTCCCGCAGTTGCGGCACACGGCGCGGCGGATGGCATGACAAGAGATCTCGCGGGTGGAGTCTCGTGGGCACAGTTCGCGGCCGCCATGCCCGACATGGCGGCCGCGGGCCAACGACTCTTCATGCAGTTCGGCGTCGGGTTGGGGTTCCTCGCGACGGTGCGCAAAGATGGCGGCCCGCGGCTGCACCCCACGTGCCCGCACGTGGTCGAACACGACTTGTGGATTTTCCTGACCCACCAGTCGCCCAAGCGTTACGACCTCGAGCGCGACGGTCGATACGCACTGCATTCGTTCCCGCCGGTCGAGGTCGACGACGAGTTCTACGTGACCGGTCGCGCTGAGCGCGTTGACGACGCGGAGATCGTCGAACGCATTCGTCCCGGCTTCCTCTCGAACACCACTCCCGAAGAAGTCCTGTTTCGGTTCTCAATCGAACGCGCGCTGCTATCGACCTACGCGGCGCGCCCGTCGAAGCCGGTGTTTACGAAGTGGGCTGCGAGTTGACCAACACGATGAACATTGCCCCCGCACCGTTCACGCTGTAGTTCCCGATTGGGATCGGCTGGCCGTTGCGGGTTGCCGACACCACGAACGTGAACTCCGTTTCCGCGCCGGGGGGTAGTTCGAGGACGATCGCTTCCTGCGTGCACACGAGTTCGTTCAGCGGCAGGTCTATTGCGGTCGTCGATTCGAGCGTGATGGTGCAGTCGTTGCCGCGGGTGAACCTGATCGGCCACGGATTCGGATTCTGCACTCGCCGGGTGACCGAGAGTTGCCCGCCGCTCGTCATGCTCTGCGGCGGCAAGTTCGGCCACACGAGATACCGCGAGTCGTTGCGGTCGTAGACGGTCGCGGTGATCTCGTGGTCGTCGAGGGGCGCGATCGTCACGAGATAGTCGCCGGGCGTCGCATCCGCGGGCGCGGTGACCGTCAGGGTGCCGGTTCGGCTTCGGCCGGGTGCGAGACCATCGTTGAGCGTTCCCGGCGGCGGCGCCGCCACCGACGAGCACACGGAGCCCGTCGGCGGAATTGCGTAATGGCACACACCGGTGCCGAGCTCGATCCACCATGTCCCGCGGTTTTCGATCGTCCAATCGACCTGGGCCGACGCCCCGGGCGCGAGATAGAGGTGCGGAAGGCTCGTTGTCACGAGGACCTGCGACAGGTCATGGGCGCGTGTCGTGTCGATCGTCGTCGGCGGTGTCTCGATCGGTACCTCGGGTACCACGATCGGGGGCGGCAGCGGGGTTATGGGTGTCGTCGGCGTGCGCTCGATCGTCGTCGTCGTCGTGAGCGGTACGTCGCGTTCGTCGTCGTCGGCTGTGACACGGTCCTGGCCGTCGTCGCGGGCGACCACTGCGACGCCAGCCACGGTTCCGCCGACGAGCACGATCGACGCCGCGATCGAAACGACCAAGAGCCGGCGCCGGCGGCGCGGGGGAGCGACAGGTTCGGGGATGATCTCGATGTCGTCGGTGCCGATCGCGGTGCCGGGCCACAGTTCGACCACGTCGACCTTCCGCGCCCGTTCGAACACGTCGGCCAGCGTGGTGTCGTCGGCCCGCATCGGCTTCGGGTCGTCGAGGTACTCGAAGAGGTCGCTCATGAGGCTTCTCCGAGGTCGAGGGTGGCGCGCAGGGCGGCGAGTCCGCGGTGCGCGTGTGACTTCACGGTGCCGACGGTGCAACCGAGAACGACCGCGACGTCGTCCTGGCTCAGGTCCGAGATGTAGCGAAGGAGCACCACATCGCGCTGGCGCTCGGGGAGCGCGTCGAGCGCGCGGTGCAGGTCGATGCGGTCCGAGAGGAGCGCGGTCGTCGCTTCTGCGGGCGAGAGATGGCGCTGCGCGGTACGCAGCCGGCGCCACCGGTCGATGGCGAGGTTGGTGCTCGCCCGCACGACCCACGCGGTCGGGTTGGCCGCGGGCGGGGCGAGCTCGTCCCAGCGCACGTAGGCGCGGGCACACGACTCCTGGGCGATGTCGAACGACTCCTCCCGATCACCGAGGAGGCGGTACGCGACGCGGTACCCGGCGTCGAACAGCGACGGGTACGCGGCCGCGAAGGCAGGCGCCTCAGTCGCGGGAACTGCCGCAACCCGCCCGCCTCCCATAACGACTTGACGCCGCAGCCGCGACTTTCGTTTACACGGCGGGCGATATTTCGCTACTCGCCGCGGCCTTGGGCCATCCGGAGCAGGTCCATGGCGCCGGTGCTGCTGGCCTTGATGCCTCGGGCGACGATGCTGACGTCCCAATCTCCGGCCTGCTCGCGGAGCGCCCCGACGGTGCACTTGTCCTTGCCGCCGAGGATCGAGAACGGGTCGTAGCTGAAGATCCGCATCGCGTTCTGGTGCGAGATCTTGTCGATGTCCTCGTCGGAGGCGTCGGCGGCCTGCATCTGCTTCATGAACTGCTCCGGCGACTGCGGCCACGTGCTGTCGGAGTGCGGGTAGTCGCACTCCCAGCAGATCATGTCGATGTTCATCTTGTGCCGCATCTCGACGCCGACCGGGTCGTCGATCCAGCAACAGACGATGTGGTCGTCGAACATTTGGCTCGGGCTGCGGTCGCCCAACTCCGTACCGGTCCAGTAGCGGTGCCGGTCGTACGTGTAGTCGATGCGCTCGCGGAAGTACGGAATCCACCCGATGCCACCCTCGCTGAGCGCGTACTTGAGGAGGGGGAAGTTCTTCGGCACGTCCGACCATATGAAGTCGGCCGCAGCTTGCACGATGTTGACCGGCGACAGCGTGATGAGCACGTTCATCGGCGCGTCGGGCGCGGTGATGACCATCTTCGACGACGAACCGATGTGCACGCACACGACGGTCTCGACTTCTTCGCATGCGGCGAAGAACGGGTCCCAGTGGCCGGAGTGGATGCTCGGGTGGCCGAGGTGTACGGGGTTCTCGGAGAACGTGACCGCGTGACAGCCCTTCTCGGCGACGCGGCGCACTTCGATGGCCATCTTCTCGGGATCCCACATCATCGGGATCGAGAGGGGGATGAACCGGCCGGGGTACGCACCGCACCACGACTCGATGTGCCAGTCGTTGTACGCGCGCACGAGCGCTTCGGCGAACGGTTCGTCCTTCTGCGCGGTGCGGGCGAAGAGCTGGCCGCAGAACTGGGGGAACGACGGAAAGCACATCGACCCGAGCAGGCCGTTGGCGTCCATGTCCTTCACGCGGTCGTGGATGTCGTAGCAACCGGACCGCATGTCGTCGAACGACGTCGGGTCCATCGCGTACTCCTCGGGCGGGCGCCCGGCGACCGCGTTGAGTCCGATGTTCGGGAGTTCGGCGCCTTCGAACTGCCACACGTCGATGCCGCTGTCCTTGCGGACGAGCTTCGGCGCGCGCGCGGCGTAGTCACCGCTGAGGCGACCTTCGAAAAGATCGGGCGGTTCGACCACGTGGTCGTCGACGCTCACGAGAACCAGGTCTTCGACTCGCATGGCGATTACCCCCTGAAAGCTGACGCCGGCGTCAGTGTACGTCGAAGTGTTCGAGGGCGTCGCGAGGGAAGGACTTGCCCGCGATTGACGCGACGTGGCCCGCCTTCGGGCGCAGGAGCAAGCGCGCGTCGGGGATGCGGGCGGCGGTCCGTTGGAACAGTTCCGGCGAGTAGAAGTGGTCGCGTTCGCCGCCGATGACCAGGGTCGGCGCGGTGATCGAGCCGAGTTGGTCGGACACGTCGAACGCGTCTTCGGCCTCGATCGTCACGATCATGTCGTCGTAGTTCTGCGGCGTGCCGACCAGCACCGGGCCGAACGCCCACCCGACGCTCCGGCCGAGCACGCGTCCCCAACTGGACCCGGCCGACGCGCCGCCGATCTGCGCGTACGCGCGGCGGATCGTGCCTTCGCGGGCGTAGCGGGCCATTCGGAGTTGGAGTTCGCGTCCGAAGGGGCTGAGCCGGCACGCCGACCCGCCGAGCACGACGCGGCGCAGAGCGGCCGGGTGGTCGACGGCGACTTGCAGCGCTACCGATCCGCCGGTCGAGATGCCGATCGCGTCGACGGGCTCGCCGAACTCCTTGTCGATCGCGCGCGCGTAGTCGGTCGCGATGTCGTGCATCGTCGTACCGGGCGCAAGGTTGGGTTTGCGGTTGACCTCGTACACGGTGAAGTGCGCCGCGAACGGCTTCAGCGTGCTCACTTCGAAGCGGAGCCC
>JANNHK010000352.1:0-1828 GCA_031404355.1 Actinomycetes bacterium | reverse complement strand
GGACCTCCTCGAGGCGGCGGTGTAGCTCGTGACGGGATTGTGGATCTCGGGCCATTGTCTCTCTCCAGTGCGTCTTACGGCAAGCAAACGGAGGGACATGAGCCAGTCCGACGAGGCGACCGGAGCGTACCGGCCGGGTGTGACACTCACCCGAGAATGGGACTTCAGGCGCGGACGGTGTGCCACGCGCACGACATGCGCTTGATGCCGTGGATGAAGCTGCTTTGGAGCATCGCGGGTTCGCCCGTGATCTCGATGTCGGGCAGGCGGCGGAACAACTCCTCGAACATGATCTTGATCTCGCGGCGCGCGAGGTTCGCGCCCAGGCAGAAGTGCGGGCCGCCCGCGCCGAAACCGACGTGCTCGTTCGGTGTTCGGGTCACGTCGAACCGGAACGGGTCCGGGAACGCACGCTCGTCGCGGTTCGCCGAGTTGTAGAACATGACGACCTTCTCGCCGGCCTTGATCTCCCGGCCGCCGACGACGGTGTCGCGAATGGGTGTGCGCCGAAACGAGATGACCGGGGTGGCCCACCGCACGATCTCCTCGACGGCGGTCGCGGAGACACCCTCGAAGTCCGCCGCCCAGATGTCGCGCTGTTCGGGGTGTTCGCTCAACGCAAGCATCCCGTGGCTGATTGCGTTGCGCGTCGTTTCGTTACCGGCGGCAACCAGCAGGAGGAAGAACGACCCGAGATCGCTGGTGTCGAGGCGGTGTGTGCCGTTCTCGTCCTCGATTTCGGCCTGCATGAGCGTGGTGGTGATGTCGTCGCGCGGGCGCTCGACCCGGTCCTGGGCGAGCGCGAGCCCGTACTGGAAGAGTTCCATCCCCGCGCTCATGAGCTGTTCCAGCGTCTGCACGTACTCGGGGTCGCCGACGCCGAGAATGGTGTTCGTCAGTTCGAAGATGCGCTTCGTGTCCTCGCGCGGGATGCCCATCATCTCGCAGATGATCTCGAGCGGCAGCGCGGCCGCGATCTCGTTGACGAAGTCGCACTCGCCCATGGGCGCGACCCGGTCGACGATCTCGCGCGCCAGCGTGCGGACACTGTCTTCGATCTGGGCGACCTGGCGCGGGGTGAAGCCGCGGTTGACGATCAAGCGGAGCTTCGTGTGCTTCGGCGCGTCCATGTTGATCATCGACCCGAGCCACTCGGCGATTTCGGGCGGGATGTCGGCAATGGTCGTCGTCGGCGCGGAGTGGAACGTGTCGGGGTCGCGCGACACCTGCATCACGTCCGCGTAGCGCGTGACCGCCCAGAAGCCCGGGCCCTGCGGGTAGGGGATGTCGGGCGGCGGCTCGGGCTCGGCGTGGAAGCTGACCGGCGCCTCGGCCCGGAGCTTGGCGAAGATGCCCTCGCGATCGGGCCGCAGCCACTGTTCGAAGTCGCCGAGCCAGATGTCGTCGAGCGGCAGATCAGTGCCGGGGATCGGGGTCATGCGTCGCCGATGTTCGGCATGAACGGCGGCACCGAAGTGGGCGTACCCGCGAAGAGGGTGTCTTTGGCCGCGTCGATCGCCTCGATCGTCCACGGCTTGTCGTCGGTGGCCTCGGTTACCGGGCGCCAGCCGCGGAGCAACTCCACGTGCCCGCCCATCACCTTGATGATCTGGCCGGTGACGCCGGCGGAGAGGTCGGAGGCGAGCCAACCCACGACGGCCGAGATGTTCTCGGGGGCGAAGCGGTCGAACTCGCCTTCCTTGGCCTCCATGAAGTCGCCCGCCACCGCTTCGGTGAGCCTCGTGCGCGCGACCGGGCAGATGCCGTTGACGCGCACGCCGATGCGCTCGAGTTCACGCGCCATCACGATGGTGAGTGAGCCGATGCC
>JANNHK010000351.1:0-3541 GCA_031404355.1 Actinomycetes bacterium | reverse complement strand
CTCGAGGTACTGCACGTCGACGCCGTCGAGCGCGCCCGGCGTCTCGGGCGTCTCGCGCCGGAGATGCGAACCGGGGACGAACGCGGTGCCGCCGTTCGCTTCGCTGAAATCGGTGAGCGCCCACATGCTCGTCACGAACATCGGCGCGTGCGGTCGTTGCAGGTGGCGCGACATCACGATGTCGTCGCCGTGCATCGGTTGCGGGTGTTCGCCGGGCCCTATGTCGATGGCCGTCATGCCCGAGAGCAGGCACCCGCGGTCGAGGAGGCGTTCGACGAGCGGCAGCACGTTCGGGTGCAGCGGCATCTGTTGGAACAGCGGGTCGCGCACCAGCAGGTTGTACATCCGGATCGTGGCGTGGCCCTCGGCCTGTGTCTCTCGGGGCTGGAGGTCGAGATCGCGCGCGACGCGGCGAATCGTGTCGCGGAGCTGTTCGACGAGGTCGGGCTCGATCGCGTCTTCGACGATCGTGTAACCGTCGACCTCTATTCGGGAGGCATGCCGGGAAATCTCGGCGTCTTCGAGAACAACCGCCATACGATCTTCTCTCGATGGGCCTTACGATGGATCCACTCGATAACCCTGCGTGGTATGCACTCACGGGCGCGAATGCAACGGTAGCCGAGGGTACCGGGCTCGCCTTGCGCTACGAACCCGACGTCGCCGCGTTCGCGGCCATCCCCGATATGCCGACGGCCGAAGCCTGGGATGCACTACGCGCGCTGGTCGGGCCGGGCGCCGGCGCGGTGCTGTTCCGCACGATCGAACCGCCCGCGGCGTGGACCGTGCTGACCCGCATGGACACACACCAGATGATCTCGGGCACCGCTCCGACGGCACTCGCTCCGGGCGTGACCGTTCCCCTCACGGCTGCCGACGTGCCCGACATGCTCGCGCTCGTCGCGAAGACGAAGCCCGGCCCGTTCTTCGACCGCACCATCGAGCTCGGCGGCTACGTCGGGATCCGCGAACACGGTGAACTCATTGCGATGGCGGGCGAACGCATGCACCCGACCGGTTCCACCGAGGTGAGCGCGGTGTGCACACTCCCCGAACACCGCGGGCGCGGTCTCGGCGCGACGGTCGTGGAAGCGGTCGCGAACACGATCCGCGCCCGAGGCGACATCCCGATGCTGCACGTGCTCACGACGAACACGTCGGCGATCGCGCTTTACGCGAAGCTCGGCTTCACGATCCGCACCACGCTCAACGTGACGCTGCTGACCGCGCCGACCTAGTGAACGGCTTTCACCAACCGTCGTCGGCGACCGGGCCACCGAATCCCTTCCCGCCGCTTCCGCTCGCGCGCATACTTGGCGAAGAGAGCTGGGAGGCGATATGCGCGCTCTCGAAGTTGTGGACGTCGATATCGATCGGCTCACGGACGTCGACCGGCACTCCCTTGTCGCGTTCGAACAGACCATGTGGGCGGAGTGCGCGCGCGAAGAGCCGTCCATGCCCGAGGAGCCCGCGTTGTGGCTCGCGACGTGGCGGCGTCCCAACGCCACGCGGGTGACGTTTGTCGTGCGCCCGGAAGCAGGCAACGAGATGGCGGGCGTCGCAACGCTGAGCCTCCCGTTGTCCGACAACCGGCATCTCGGGATCGTCGAACTACGCGTCGCGCCCCCGTACCGGCGGCAAGGCATCGGCCATTCGCTCATGGCCGCGATTGCCACGCGCGCGAAGGCGGAGCACCGGCGCGTGCTCGCCGGCTTCTCCTGGGACCTCGTCCCGGCGGGTGAGGCGTACGCGCGCGCGGTCGGGAGCGAGACCAGGCTGGTCATCCGGCGCAGTGACCTCGACTGGACGCTGGTGCAGCCCTCGCAACTCACCGACGGACCGTTGACCCGTCGATACCGTGCCGGGGAACACCTGCCGATGAGCGGGATCCCCACCATCTCCCGGGCCGACGCGGCGCATTTCATGCTCGACCAGGTGCACAACCCGGCGTACGTCCGCAGGGTCGTCCTGCTCACTTACTAGGCGCGTCGGCCGCTACGGGCATCATGCGGGCGTTATGGCAGCGACAGCGCCACCAGTTCCGGCACGGCCGTCGGGGTCGCGCCCTGCACGGTAATCGCCACGTACTGTTTGCCGGCCACCAGATAGGTCATCGGCGTGCCAATCGCGGCGCCCGGCAGATCGACTGACGCGAGCTCCTTGCCGGTCGCCTTGTCGTACGCCACCAAGCGCGGGCCACCGGTGGTGCCACCCGTCGTCAACGCATACATCAACACGGTCCGGGTCAGCAGCGGGCCGCTGAACGTGCTGTCGCCGCCCACCGGCGGCAGGTTCAGGCCCTTCAACCTCGGGTTGTTGCGAATGCGATCGCCATGGCCTGCCGGCACCATCCACGCGTGATCGCCGGTGTTCATGTTGATGGCGGTGATGCGCGAGTACGGCGGCTTGAACAGAGGTAGGCCATCGGGCATCTGCGGATTGCGTCCCGGCTGCTGCATGTAGAGCAGATTGCTCTCAAGCGCCGCGTCGGGCACGCCCAGCTTCGATACGGCGTAGGCGTTTCGCGATGGCACATACAACATGCCCGTCGCCGGGTCGACCGCGGCGCCCTGCCAGTTGCCGCCACCCGTCGTGCCCGGTCGCACGATGGTGCCCTGCAGCGAGGGCGGCGTAAACAGCGGCCCGGTGCGGAAGCCTTCGACCGCCTTGATCGCGGCCGCCCGGATCTCCGGCGTGAAGTCGGCCAGGCCGTCGACCGTCGACCCTTGGTACTCATACGGCGCCGGCTTCGACGGAATCGGCTGAGTCGGCGAGGCCTTCTCGCCTGGCACGTCGGACGCGGCCACCGGCGTCTCGACAATCGGCCACACCGGGTTGCCGGTCACGCGATCGAACGTGTAGACGTAGCCCTGCTTGGTGATCTGCGCCAGCGCCTTGATTGGCTTACCGGCCACGGTGATGTCGAGCAGGTTGGGCGCCGCCGGGTTGTCGTAGTCCCACAAGCCGTGATGCACGGTCTGGAAGTGCCACACGCGCTTCCCGTTGGTGATATCGAGGGCGACCACGCTCTCCGCAAACAGGTTGTTGCCGAGGCGATGGGCGCCGTAGAAATCGGGCGCCGTGGTGTTGGTGGGCAGATAGACATGCCCCAACTCCTCGTCCGCGCTCATCATCGTCCACACCGTGACCTTGCCCGCGTACTCGTTCGAGCCGTCACTCCACGTCTCGCTGCCGAACTCGCCCTTCGGCGGCACCGTCTGGAACGTCCATCGCACCTTGCCGGTGCGCACGTCGAAGGCGCGGATCCATCCCGGGATCTGTTCCTTGGTCTTGATCAGCGACGAAATCGCCGCCGGCGTGATGATCATGTCCCTGACGACGATGGGCGGGGATTGCACGGAGTAGGTCAGGGCGTTCAGATAGTCGCGGGTGCCGCGTTTGGCGCGCGGCAGACCCTCCATCAAGTCGACCTTGCCGTTCTGGCCGAACCCGGCCACCGGCTTGCCGGTCTTGGCATCGACGCAAATCAGGTATCCGTCGCCGGTTCCCCAATAGATCCGCTCGTCACTGCCGCCTGCCC
>JANNHK010000350.1:0-20344 GCA_031404355.1 Actinomycetes bacterium | reverse complement strand
ACAACGTCGATTTTCAGGAATTCATGATCGTGCCCATCGGCGCGCCGTCGTTCCGCGAAGCGCTGCGCATGGGGGAAGAGGTCGACTTCAGTCTCAACCAGTTCCTCGTTGCCGGCGACGAGCCGCTGCTGTTTCACACCGGACTCCGCGAACGCTTCGGTGCGACTTCCGAGGCTGTCGCAACTGTTGTTCCCCTCGCGAGCCTGCGCTGGATCGCGTTCGGCCACATCGAGGCAGACGAGTGCGGGTCACTCAACGAGTTCTTGGCGATTGCGCCCGAGTCCGTGGCGGTGCAGGGCATGACAGGGTGCATGGTGTCGGTGAACGACCTGGCCGATCGGCCGCCCCGAGCGCTCGCAGACGGCGAAGTCGTCGACATCGGTGGCCACGCGCTCCGCTGGATCGACACCCCTCATATTCCGCACGGCTGGGAAGCCGGGCTCCTCTACGACGAAACGACTCGGACGCTGTTCTGCGGCGACCTGTTCAGTCTGTGGGGATCCTTCTCTGCGACGACGACCGATGACATAGCAGCCCAAGCAATTGCTGACGACGACTCCGGATGGATGTCGCTGACGCCGGCATCACCCGGCATCCTTCGCCGTCTCGCCGCGCTTCCCGTCGACACCCTCGCTCCGATGCACGGGCCCGCGTACGTTGGTGACTGCAACGCTGCGCTCCTCGCGCTCGCCGATGACTTCCAACGTCGTATCGATGTCGCGGCCACTGCCGGAGCCGTTGTCTCAAGGGTTACCTGATCGCCGGCGAGCGCCTACCGTGGCGCGCGTGAGTGCGCACGCAGACCAAGACGAGCCTCGACACGAGGTTGCGGCACGTGGGCTCACGCCCGCAGCCGTGACGCATCTCACGCGCGACGCACTCTCGCGGATCGATCTCGCCAACGTCGCGCCGGTGAAGAAGCTGTTGAAGCGATTCTTCTCGGACGCGCCGTGGACGGCCGGCGACGACGACGCGCTCGCGGAACTGGTCGGACCGGGTGAGGGCTGGTGGCGGCACGCGCTTGACGAGGACTTCGACTTCGAGTTCGGCTGGCGGGATGGCGCGTTCCGTCTCGCTGTGTGCCGCCGTGCGTCGCTCGACGATACGTTCGACGGAACGGTGACGCCCGAAGCGACCCCCAACCCGCGCACGATCCGGTTCGTGACCGGCCCGATTCACGACGGTCCGAGTCGCTGGTACGCGTCCTCGGCCGATGTCGACGACCCGCGCGTGGTCGAGTTGTTCGCCGACTTCGACGACCTCGAGAACGTGCTCATCGGCCCCGACTTCGTCGCGATCGGGTTACGGCGCCCCGATCGCTGGGAGGACCTCCTCGCGCCGGTATTGCGCGCGGTCACGGACCAGTTCACGGGCGCGACGCCGGACATTCCAATCGCTGCGGAGGGAGCCGTCGGCTCCCTGACGGAACGCGCGATGGAGACCCGTCCTCAACCGGCGGGTGCGCGTGGCGGGGGAGTCGAGCGCGCGTGGCGGGAACTCGCACAGTTGCGCGCGGAGGATCCGGACGACCTGACCGCGATTCTCGCGGCGGTGGGATCACCAGACGTCGCCACCCGCCAAGTCGCGGCGCGACTACTCATCGGTGCCGATTCCGATACGGCGAGCGCGGCCTGGGACTGCCTCCTCGACGACCCGAGCCGCAGCGTCCGGCGCGCGACCAACGACGCGATGGTCGACACCGGCCGGTCCTCGCTGCGTCCGCTACTCGAACGTGCGCTGCGCGATGCGGACGCGTGGGCCCGCTGGAAGTCCTTGCGCGGCTTGGTTGAACTCGGCGCCGGACCAAGTCGCGCCGCGGTGCTACCGCTGGCCGAAGACCCCGACTTCCGAGTGCGGCTCGAAGCCGCGGGCGCCCTGCGCGCCGTATAGCTATAGCTACTCGTAGATGTCGGGTTGGTCGAGCGGCAGCAGCAGCCAGCTCAGCATGCCGCGGACTTGGTGGTACGCCGCGAGGCGGGCATCGTCGGTGTCGATCGCCTCCGCTTCGTCGCCCGCGGCGGCGAGTCGGCGCGTCATCGTCGGACCGAGTTCGAGCAGTCCACCGCTGCCCGCGGTCGCCCACTTCGCGAGCACGTAGTGGCACAACGCGCCGACAGGAATTTCGAGTGCCGAGCTCAGATTGCGGATCGTCTCCAACGGGTCGGTGTGCGCGTACACGGCGACGTCGGCCTTGAAGTTCGCGTCGGGGTCGTCGTCGGGCCACGGCCCCGTCCATCCCGCGAGCACGATCGTGCGGTCGGCCTCAGTCGTCATCCCATGATGATGCCCTCAATCGGGGAGGCCGCCGACCAACACAGCAAACGGCCCCGCCCGAGGCGGGACCGTTTTGCGTCGTTACCTCTATGCGCGCCAGTCGAGTGCGTTGCCGTGGGGGTGTACGTAGCCGAGCAGTTCGGGCTCCGCGTTGCCTGCGCGGAAGGTGATGGCGCCGAGCACGCTGTATTCGACGCCGTTCTTGTCGGATGGTGCGCCCGAGCTGGGGATGGAGTCGACGACGCCCTGACCCTCGGCACTGATCCACACGATGGGTCGCGTGTGTGACGCGGCTGCGAGCGCGTCGCGGAACCCGGCCCGGTGCTCGCGCGAGAAGTAGGCGACCACCCACGTGGTCGTGACGAAGGCCGTGGCACCGGCGGGCAGTTGCACGACGAGATCGCCGACCTCCTCGACTGCGTCGCCGCGCACGAGTTGCATGGGTGTGCGCCGCGCCTCTTGAAGCGCGAGCCGAGTACGCGGGAGCCGCCCGGTGTCGGGCCACACGCACGCGAGCTGCCATCGCACCTGATCAGGATCGTGTAGGTCGACAGGGGCGCGGTCGAGCCCGACCCGGGCGGCAACTTCCGGCAGCGTCGGAGCAATCGGCGGCGCGCCGGCGACGACCTCGCAGTCGACCCGCACGGGCGCGTCGGGCGGTCCCGACGCACCCGCAGGTCCGTAGTCGAGGCGGTAGCGATCACAGAGCAGGTTGAGTCCGGCGCTACACCCGACGTCGAGATGGGCGAGTGGTGTACCCATCCGCGCTGCGACCGTTGTGAGCGCGGGCGCGATGACCGCCGAGCGCCCTACCTCGTTGGTGTTCACCTGTTGCGTGGCCAGTAGCTCGAGCACCTCGTCGCGGTGTTCGAGACACACCTCGGTGAACAGTGGTCCCGGATCGGCATCCGACTCGCCCGCGTACACGGCGGTGAGCGGGTGGTCGAGCCCACCCAGCACGAGGTAGTGCACGGCCGCGAGCAACAACACCGGGAAGTGACCGCGCGCCGGTGCTTCCGACACGAGATCGAGCACGTCGTCGGACTCCGCGACCGTGCGACAGATGCGGTCGTAGAGCGGCGAATAGCCGCGGCACGACGTGTCGGCGATGTACAACCAGAGTTCGGCGAGGTCACGCACGAACCTATTCTGGCTGGGCTCAGCCCCGCCCGCGAGGTGGTGGCGTTCGTTCCTCGTGCGGGACGCCGAGCGCCTCGAGTTGCCGAGTGACTTCCTCGACGACGTCGTCGACTTCTTTATCGGGACGCGTGCCGGCCCGGTCGACCGCCCACGTCGCGAGGACGGCGCCGAGGCCGTCGAGCGCTTGTGCGGCGCGCAGAACTCCGACGAGCTGCGCGTCACCGTCGAAGGGGGCGCCGGACTCGAGCGCGTCCCAGAGCGCCGGCCCTTGCGTGGCGAGGACGGTGGTCTGTTGTCCGAGCGCCCGGTCGACGCGGCGGACGAGTTCGAGGATGTCGTTGACGCGCTGCGGCTCCGGTTGCGCGTACCGGACCAGTGCCGCGCGCAAGCTCCAGTCGTGCGGGCGCGGCCGTTCCGCGAAGTCGACGAGCCGGGCAAGTGCTGGTGGTTCGATCTCGGCGGGCACTTCCCGCAGCGTACGACGACGCCACGGCCCGAGCGTGTGCGGCGCGGCACGGTTAGGGTCGCGCCCAACGTGCGGAGGAGGATCCCGTGGACATAGAACTGACCGAGAGCGACGGCGAGCGGATCGAGGAGTTCGCCGGGAGTCTCTTCGGTGCCTGCCTGGCGACGATGGAGCTGGCCAATGTCGAGCTCGGGCTCCGCTTGGGCCTGTACGAAGCGCTCGCCGGGGCGGGCCCGACGACACCACCCGAGCTCGCGTCTCGAGGTGGTATCGCGGAGCGTTACGCGCGTGAGTGGCTCGAACAGCAGGCGGTCGCCGGCGTGGTCGAGGTCGAGGATCCGGCGGCACCGGCCGACGATCGGCGCTTCGTACTGCCGAACGCGCATGCACACGTACTCCTCGACGACGACAGCGAAGCCTGCATGAAGCCGTGCGCCGGTGTCGTCCCCTGGACCGGCAAGGCAATCGACATCATGGTCGAGGAGTTCCGCCGCGGCACGGGTGCCGCGTTCGGACTGTTCGACCTGCACGACCTCCAGGCCGCGTTCACCCGGCCGGTCTTCGCGAACCATCTCGTGCAGAACTGGCTGCCGGCAATGCCCGAGGTCCAGACCAAACTCGACGCGGGCGAACCGGTCCGGATCGCCGAGGTCGGCTGCGGCGAAGGCCTGGCCGCGATCACCATCGCACGCGCGTACCCGAGCGCCGTCGTGCACGGCTTCGATCTCGACGACGCGTCGATCGCGGCCGCACGCAAGCACGCAGCCGAAGCCGGAGTCTCAGACCGAGCGGTCTTCGACGTCCGTGATGCCGCGGACGCCGCAATCGACGGCGACTACGACTTGGTCATGGCCATCGAGATGCTGCACGACGTCCCCGACCCGGTCGGGATCCTGCGCACGATGCAGCGCCTCGCGGGCGACACCGGCATCGTGCTGGTCGTCGACGAACGCACCGAGGAGTCGTTCACGGTGCCGACGAACGAGATGGAGCGGCTGTTCTACGCGTTCAGCACGCTGCATTGCCTCGCGGTGAGCATGCAGAACGGCGGTGTGGGAACCGGGACCGTGTTCCGCCCTGACACGATGCGTTCCTACGCAGCCGAAGCGGGATTCACCACGGTCGAGACCCTCGCCGTCGAGCACCCGCAGTTCGTGCTCTACCGCTTGCACTAGCGCGAACGGGGTCCAGACTCCTCAATCGGTGTGCCAAACGCGATGACGGGTCGGGATTTCGACGACGATCGTCGCCCGCTTCGCTTCCGCCTTCTCGGCATCGGGAGCCGACGGGAGCGCGTCGGGTCCGGTGGCCAGACGCGCCGCCCAGGCGTCGAGTGACCGCATCCACTCCGGGAGTCCGGGTGGAAGGTCGCGCTCAGGGATGGGTGCCAGGTCGGTGACTTCGAGTTTCGACCCGTAGTGGACGAGTGGCATCGGCGTGTCGGGGTTGGTGACGTGCGGAGAGAGGGCGTCGAGGCCGGTGTTCCAGTTCGCGAGCATCTTCTCGAACGCTTCCGCCTTCGTCGTCTGACCCGATGCCGACGCACTTTCCGGGAACGTCGGATGCGTGATCGCGGCGTGCGCGACCGACACCGACGCTCCCGCGGGTGTGTCGAGCCACGTTTCGAACGCGTCGGCCGCCAACCGGCCGAGCGTCACGACGGCTTGCACCTGCTGGTCGACGAGCAAACGGTCGAGCCACTTGTTGCGATACGCGGCGATGGCCGGATCGTTCTTGTGGCGTTCGCCGCCGCCCTGGCCGTACACGCTGTAGAGAAACGTGTTGACCAGCACGTAGCTGGTGGTGACGCCGAGTCGCGCGAGGAAGCCCTGGACGCGTTGGCCGGCTTCGCCGACGAGCGCGCGTCGCACGATGGTCTCGTGGGTCGCGGGATCCTGTCCGATGACGACGACGCGCGCGGTTCCGTCGAGGCAGCCCGCGATGGAACACCGGACCCCACTCGACACGGAAGTCCTTTGCCGGATACGTCTCGACGCCGGGGTAGTTGCGCACGAGTGTGTGGAACCGGCGCGGGTAGCCGGGATCGAAGTCGTGACCCATGGTCGCCTTCCTAGCCGTTCCCGCTCACTGATGGTCGCACGACTGCCCCTGCCGATCTACTAGCGTCACCGCGCGTCGACATGGGCGGAACGCACCCGTTTGTGGGGCATTGCATCCTTGCATTGGCCTACATACCGCGCGATTCTCGCCACAGCCCGGGCGGGTGAAAGAGAGTGATGGCTGTTCGCGGCAAGGGCGCGTCACGATCCGGCCGAGCCGGGCTCGCCGTTCTCGGCGCGCTCGCGGCTGTCGCAATCACGGCGGTGCCGGCATCGGCCCAGGTGTCGTGCGAAGCCGCCGTCGACGACGAGCTGATCGCGGGGCACGACTCTCCGGACAATCCACTCGAACTCGAAGCCGGCTCGTCGGTCCGGGTGCGGGCACTCGCCCCGGACGACGCCACCCGCGTGCGCGTCGAGGCCGATGTTCCGTTCGCCACCCAGGTCATCGACGAGCCCGCGACGCCGGGCGCGGTGTTCGACGAGGTCGTCGACCTCGACGACGTGGCCCCGTACGGGGTCGGCCTGTATCGCGCCCGTGTCGAATCGGGCAGTTGCAGCAGCACCGTGTGGGTGAAGATCACGGGCCGCTCACCGTTCACCACGGCGGCGGGCGTCAGCGCCACGATCGCGATCGGCGTGGGAGCGTTGCTGATCGTGTCCGCCATCGTGCGCACCGCGCGCGGGAACAGAAGTCTGGTGCGCGGATTCCTCGGCGGAGCACTCACCGGGTTCGGTGCGCTGGTGCTCGCCCAGCAGTTCGGCGCGGTCGGCCTCACCGATCGCGTGCTCATCACGTGGATCGGGTTGCCGGGACTCGCCGGCGCGGCACTCACGCAGGCCAGTGCTCTGATCGCCGCCGGTGCCCCGGTCGCGGCACCCGTTCCCCCTCCGTCAGTGCCCGCGCCCGCGCCGCCCGCTCCGGCGCCCGCGCCGGCGCCGTCGTCGATACCGGCACCGACGTCGGCGCCACCGCCCGCGGCCGCGCCCGCGTCAGCGCAATCGCAACCGATCGATCTCACCGCGGAAGCCACGAGCGCGGAAGCCACGAGCGAAGCCGCCGCGCCGGTCGGTGCCGGAGATCCGCCGCGGAGCTCGTACGCGCGCATCGACGCACCCGACGCGGTGGTCGCCGACGACGAGTTCGTCCTCGTCGTCGGGCTGTCAGCCGAGCCAGTAGCAGGTGTTGTCGGTGGCCCACTCGTGCGGCCGCCGACGAGCATCGGTCCGTACACGCTCGTGGTCCAGGCCGTCGCCGACGGATTCGCGCTCGCCGACGGCGGTTCCTGGCGGCGCGAGTTGCCGGTCACCGTCGCCGAGCCGTACCCGACGGTGACGTACCGCTTGCGCGCCGATCGGCTGGCCGCCGAAGTGTGGTCACGGTCGATCCAGGCGCTGTTCTCGGTCGACGGGCAGACGATGGGCATGGCCGTGCGATCCGTCGCCATCGTCGCGCGCCGCGAGTTGCTCGGCGTCGTCCCGGAGTCCGGGCCCGACGCCGAGCGCGCGTCGGTCGTCGGCGTTGCGCCGCAGCGCGACGCGGCCGATCTCACCGTGCGCATCGTGCACGGCGAGTCCACGAGCGGCGGTCGCCTGTTGTGGACGTTCGAGTCGACGGTCGGTGTCGTGGTACCCGACGCACCGATCGCCAGCGACATCGGGTCGCACCCCGCCGACTTCGCCCGCCAGCTCATCGCCGGTGTCGCGGCGCACCGCGGCAAGGTCACGCTGGTCCCGTTCCTCAACGGCATCGGCGAGACGGTGAGCGAGCAGATGCCGGCCGAGTTCTTCACGCTGCTCGCCGCGGTCGCGACCCGCGTCGAGGGTCGCTCGCCGCGTGTGTTGTTGTTGTCGGAGGAGCCATACGTGCCGTGGGAGCTCGCGGCGCTCGACCCGCTCCTCGACCCGTCGGCGCCCGCGTTCCTCTCGGCGCAGACCGACGTCGGGCGCTGGGTGCTCGGTCAGCGGCGACCCGCGCTTCCGCCGCCGCGCGAGCTCGACATCGGCGACGTGGCGGTTGTTTCGGGTGAGTACCCGACCGCGTCCTGGCGCCTGGTCGAAGCGGAGGCGGAAGCGGCCGAGATCACCCAGCGGTGGTCGGCGTGGCCGGTCAATGCCGTTGCGACGTCGGTGCTCGACTGCCTGACCGGCACGCCGCCCGCCGATGTCATCCACTTCGCGGTCCACGGCTCGTACGCGCCCGAAGGCGTACTCGAAGGCTTGATCCTCGTCGACGGCGACACGCTCGACCCGATGGCGGTGAAGGGCTGCCGGTTCGCGCACGCGCCGCTCGTGTTCCTCAACGCGTGTCAGGTGGGCAGCAGCAACGAGGTCCTCGGCGACTACGCCGGCCTCGCGGAGGCCTTCCTGCACGCGGGCGCGGTTGCGGTGATCGCGCCGCTGTGGTCGATCGACGACGCCGCGGCCAAGGATCTGGCGCTGCGGTTCTATGCGGGCGTGTTCGACGAGGGTCGCTCGCCCGCCGCGGTGTTGCGCGACGAGCGCTGCGGGTACAACCGTCCCGGCGCCGACGTTGCCGCAACCCGTCTCGCGTATCAGTACTTCGGGCACCCGGCGCTCCAGTGTCGGGTTCGTCATCCAACATTCAGGAGGACTCCATGAGCGAACAGAACGAACGTCAGGGCGTCGCCATCCACTTGGGGCTGAACTCCGTCGATCCACAGCACTACCAAGGGTGGGACGGTGCACTCGCGGGGTGCGAGAACGACGCGCGCGACATGGCTGCCATCTCCAAGGAAGCCGGGTTCGACGTGACGACGTTGCTCACGAAGAACGTGACTGCCGACGCGGCGATCGCCGCCATCGAAGGTGCGGCCGCCAAGCTCGAAGCCGGAGACTTGTTCTGGCTCACGTACTCGGGCCACGGCTCGCAGGTTCCCGACACGAACGGCGACGAGCCCGACAAGTTCGACGAGACGTGGGTGATGTACGACCGCCAGTTGGTCGACGACGAATTGTACTCGCTGTGGGCGAAGTTCCAGCCGGGCGTGCGCATCCTCGTGCTCTCCGACAGTTGTCACAGCGGTAGCGCGGTGCGGGAGACCATCGCGGCGCTCCGACCGGAAGTGCTCGAAGGCGCGATGACTGTTCCGCCGCCGAACGGCATGCGGGTCATGCCGCGCGAAGTCGCGCAGAAGGTCTACGAGAAGAACAAGCAGCAGTACGACGCCATCCAGGCGAGCGTGCCCGCGGGCGACAAGGTCTCGTTGGGTGCGAGCGTGCTGCTCATCTCGGGGTGTCAGGACAACCAGACGTCGGCCGACGGCGCGAAGAACGGGTTGTTCACGCAGACGCTGCTCGAGGTGTGGAACGACGGGAAGTTCAGCGGCGGGCACAAGAAGCTGTGGCGCGAGGTCGTCGAGAAGATGCCGCCGTGGCAGAGCCCGAACTTCTTCCCGGTGGGCCCGCCCGACGCCGCGTTCCACCGCCGCCGCCCGTTCACAATCTAGAAAGAGGGAGCCAATATGCCGAAGCGTCCGATGGGTGACGTGGTCGTCCTGTTGCCGGGGATCACGGGAAGTGTGCTCGCACGCGACGGGAAGGACGTGTGGGCCGTCAACGGTGGCGCCGCAATGCGCGCCCTCTTGAGCCTGGGCAAGAACCTCAAGCGCCTGGAGCTCGCCGACGACCCACCCGATGTCGAGGACCTCGGCGACGGCGTGACCGCGCCGCGCCTTATGCCAGACATCCACCTCATTCCCGGGCTCTGGAAGATCGACGGGTACGGGAAGATCGAGTCGTCACTCGCCGCGATGTACGACCTCGAGAAGGGCAAGAACTACTTCCCGTTCCCGTACGACTGGCGGCGCGACAACCGGGTGCATGCGGCCCGGCTCGCACGCGAGAGCGAACGCTGGCTGAAGGACTGGCGTGAGCACTCCGGCAACGCCGATGCCAAGCTGATCCTGCTCGGCCACTCCATGGGCGGGCTGATCTCGCGGTACTTCCTCGAAGCCCTCGACGGATGGCGCAACACGCGCGCGCTCGTCACGTTCGGGACCCCGTACCGCGGGTCGGTCAACTCCGTCGACTTCCTGCACAACGGGTTCAAGAAGGGGATCGGGCCGGTCAAGCTGCTCGACTTGTCGGACCTGCTGCGCTCGTTCGGCTCGGTGCACCAACTGCTCCCGGAGTACGCGTGCGTCGACGCCGGCAATGGCTTGCAGCGCATCAAGGACGTCGCGCCGATCTCGGGGATCAACCCGGAGCGGTTTGCCGCGTCTGTCGAGTTCCACCAGACGATTGCCGACCGGGCCGCCGCGCACGGCGACGACGACGAGTACATGCGGGATCGCTACCGCGTGCACCCGATCGTCGGGATCCGGCAGCCGACGAGCCAGTCGGTGCGGATTCGCAACGGCAAGATGGAGATCCTCCGCACCTACGACGGTGAGGACACCGACGGCGACGGCACGGTGCCGATGCAGTCGGCCACGCCGATCGAGTGGATCGGGAAAGACGTCGAGATGTACGCGGCCGAGCGGCACGCGTCGTTGCAGAACTTCGACGCCGTGCTCGTGCAGGTCGACGGGGTACTGCGCGACGAGAAGATCAAGTTCCGGGCTCCACCCGTGCAGCTCTCACTCGACCTCGACGACATGTACGAACTCGGCGAGCCGATCACGGTCGCGGCGCGCGCCGACCGGCCCAATGTCGCGCTGACGGCCGTCGTGACCGACAAGACGTCGGGTGCGGAGATGGCGCGTGGTTCGGCGACGAGTGTCGACGGCGAGTGGCAGCCGATCGAGATGGCGCCGCTCCCCGCGGGCACGTACTCGCTCGAACTCCTCGGGATGGGGGCGCCACCCGCGGACCCGGTCCACGACGTATTCGTGGTGTTCGGCGCAGACGACGTCGCCCGCGCAATGGAAGACGGCTGATATGAGTAACAAGGCGCTCTGTGTCGGCATCAACGACTATCCGATCCGCGGGATGGACTTGAAGGGGTGTGTGAACGACGCCAAGGCGTGGGCGGCCGCGCTCACCGAGCATTTCGACTTCGCGACGGGCGATGTGCGGGTCTTGCTCGACGGTGACGCCACCAAGCGCAGCATCATGGCGAAGTTGAAAACCTTGGTGCGCAACGCGTCGAAGGGTGACGTGCTGGTGTTCACGAACTCGTCGCACGGCACCTACCTCGCCGACGAAGACGGCGACGAGGATCGCTTCGACGAAGCGCTCTGCCCGTGGGATTGCGACGACCGGCTCATCGTCGACGACGAGCTACGAGAGGTCTTCGACGCGTTGCCGGCCGGTGTTCGCTTCACGTTCGTGTCGGATTCGTGCCATTCGGGTTCGGTCACCCGAGCCATGCCGCCGTGGGCCGTACCCGACAAGCGGCGGGTGCGCTTCCTCAACCCGCGCCTCCTCGGGCTCCCGGAAGCGCGCGGTCCACGGGACCAGCGGTCGCGCAGCACGCGGACTACGACCCGGCCGGAGTCGAAGATGAAGGAGATCCTGGTGTCCGGGTGTCGGGCGTCGCAGTATTCGTACGACGCGAAGATCGGCAACCGCTACCACGGCGCGATGACGTTCAACGCGTTGGCGGCGCTCGAGCGGACCAAGTGGGACACGACCTACGCGAAGTGGGTCCCGCGCATGAACAAGCTGATCGCCGCGGGCGGCTACGACCAGAACCCCCAACTCGAAGGACGCGCCGCGGGGAAGTCCCGGCGCGTGTTCCGGTAGCGCCGATGATGTTCGGAGGTCATGGAAGCGGCGGCGCGGCGCCGCCCCGTGTGGTGCAGGTGCGCGTGCAACGGCAGCAACAGACCGCGCCGCGCGCCGGGAGTCCGTCGAACTTCCTCGTGTCGATCCACGAGGAGGCGAGCGTCATCACGTGGCAATGCGCGATCACGGTGGCGCCGGAGGTCGAGGCCCGGCTCGTCGGGGCGGTCGCCGAGCTCCACACGTGGAGTCTTGGGCTCGGGCCGAGCGCCGACAACGCGGCGAAGCAAGCCCGCGACCTCGGACGCCGGCTGCGCGATGTGTTCCTCGGCGACCAAGGACTCGCGGTCCTCGATGCCCTCCACCCGACGGTGCTCCTGCTCGAGATCGACGAAACCATCCTCGGCCTGCCCTGGGAATTGCTCTACGACCCCGACGACCGGCCCTACGCGATCACCATTCCGACCGGCCGCGTCGTCACCACCCGGTCTGCGCCCGTTGCGCGCCGGGACTCGCTGGCCGACGACGCCGAGGTCACGATCCTCGTCATCGCGCCCGAAGCTGCCGATCTCGCGGCGGTCGACGAAGAGGTGCACGCGATCGAGGCCATGGCGACCACGAACGGTACGCCGCGTGTGACTGTCGACGTGTTGCGCGGCGCGGACGCGACCAACAAGGGACTGGCCGACGCGATCGCGGGCCGATCCATCGAGATCGTGCACGTCGCGTCGCACGGTCGGTTCGACGCCAACGCGGGTTCGTTGCGACTCGGCGACGGTTGGTTCGACGCCGCGCACGTTGCGGGATTGGAGTGGAAGGACGCGCCGTATCTTCTCTTCGGGAGTGCGTGCGAGTCGGCCCGCGCGATGCCCGGGCGCAGGCTGCTGTCGCGCGGCAAGGCGAGTGGTCTGGCCTCAGCGTTCCTGGCGGCAGGTGTCGAGGCCTACCTCGGGTACTTCTGGCCGGTCGGCGACGTCAACGCCGCGCTGTTCGCGCGCACGTTCTACGAGACGCTCTTCGGCGCCAAGAACGTCGGTCAGGCCGTGTACGAGGCCCGGCGCGCGGTCAGCGGCGCGTTCGAGGAACGGGTCGACCTCACCGCCGTCGGCGCGGTGTTCTTCGGCGACTCGGGTACGGCCGAACGCGCCGACCTTGCGACGGCGGTGTGAGGAAGTGGAGGTGAAGCATGGGTGAGCTCGTCGTACTCGGACAGGTGCTCACGGTCGACGACGATCGGCGCGTGCTGAACAACGGCGCCGTGTACATCCACGACGGCCACATCGAAGCCGTGGCGAACGCCATGGCAGCGGCGCCGGCCGGGTACGAACGCGCGCCACGCGTGCGCCCCGGCGGTGTCGTCGCCCCCGGTCTCATCGACCTCCACAATCATCTTGCGTACAACACCCTGCCACTGTGGATCGGGCGCGAGAAGCCGTACGGCACCCGGTACCAGTGGCCGGGCGCGGCAACGTACGGATCCGACGTCTCGAACCCGGCGCAGGCGCTCGGTATCGCCGCGCCCGCGGCCGCGCTCCGTTTCGCCGAGGTGAAGGCCGCCGTCGGCGGCGTCACGTCAATCCAGGGTTCGCCGCCGGTCACGCGCGCGTTTCCCGGATGGATGGTCCGCAACGTCGAGAAGGAGGAGTTCGGCCACGGCCAGGCGATCTTCCAGTCGGTGCTCGTGGCCACCGGCGACCAGCTCGACACCAACGCGAAGCGTCTCGCCGACGGCAAAGCGTTCATCTACCACCTGGCCGAAGGTGTCGACCCCGTGCTGCGCAAAGAGTTCGCGCTCCTCGACGAGCACGATTGCGTGCGCGAGGGGTTGATCGGCATCCACTCGACCGCGCTCGCCGACGCCGACTTCGTCGCGTGGAAGCAACGTGGTGGGGGAGCGATCGTGTGGTCGCCGTTCTCGAACCTCTGGCTCTACGGCAACACCACGAACGTGTTGAGCGCGCGCCGGCACGGCCTCCGTGTGTGCCTCGGATCGGACTGGACGCCGTCGGGCACGCGCAATCTCCTCGGCGAACTGAAGGTCGCGGCCCGGTGGAACCGCACCGCACTCGACAATGCGCTCGACGCGGAGGACCTCGTCGAGATGGTCACCGCGAACCCCGGTCGCACGCTCGCGGGTCCGTGGGGTTCACCTGTCGGCCAACTCGTCGAGGGAGCACTCGCCGACATCGCGTGCTTCGCTCCGGTGAAGAACGACCCGTGGAAGACGGTGCTCGCCGCGACCGAACGGCACGTGCAACTCGTCATCGTCGGCGGCCGCGCCGTCTACGGCAACAAGGCGTTGCTCACGAAAGCCGGTGCGAAGCGGCCCGAGCCGATCACGGTCGGAGGCATCCGGCGCGCCATCGTGATGGACCTGCCCGACGAACTGTTGCCCGAGGACGCGGAGGTTCGCGCCGAAGCCACGAAGTCGTGGGCCGACGGCCTCGCGGAGCTGCAAGCGGTGTGGGCCGATCCCGGTGGTGCGGTGCGACGCGCCCGCAGCCGCCGCGGCCCCGCGCCGCTCGAGTTCGTGCCCGATCTCCCCGGCCCCGACGGCACCGCGGCGCGCGCGCTCACCGACGACGAACTCGACCAACTCGCGATGCCGAAGTTCGACGGCATCGGCCACACCGCGGCCTGGCTCGACCGGGTCCGCCGCCGCTGCCCCGCCCACGCCCCCGTGTTGCGGGACCTGCACGAAGAGTTCTGAGGGCGTCGCGGACGCATGGCCCGACGCAGCCCGGAGGTCAGAGCACGTAGGTGCTCAGCTCGCTCGCGGCGTTCGAAACGGCGGGCAGGATCGACGGGTCGTCGAGGGTCCGCACTGCAGTCGGGTGGGCCGGGAAGGCGGGTTCGGCTCGTTCCCAGAGCGCGACGCACGACCCGGGACCCCATACCGAGGATCCGTACGCGACGCCTTGCAGCGTTCCGTGGTGCCGGTAGATCGCTCGCGCCCACTCGCGTGCCATCGAACGCGCTCCTGTCCTGATGGCCTGGTTGCCGCTCGCGCGTGTCACCCAGCCCGCGTTGAGATCGAGCAGCGGCACGGCTGCGGCAGTCGTGATGACCGACAGCGCGGGTCGGTTTCGTGACAGGTCCAGGGGAAGTACACCACCTGCGTCATCCTGGAAATACTCCGCCAACGCGGCGGTGAATGCGTGTGGGCCGTGCGTCGCATATGCGATGCGTCGGCGCGGGTGGACGCGCTGAGGAGGCGGATGGTGATCGAAGCGACCCCGCGTCGGTCCCCAGGCACGGAACTGATTCCACGCCACTGGGCGCGTGCCTGCAAGTGGATGCACACGCACGAGCTTTGTACCGGCCGGGAGGACCAGCAGGTCCGGTCCTATGGGTGTGTCCCTGATGCGCGTCCCGACTGGTGCCGGAAGTCGTTCGCTCACTTCGCAGTGCTCAGACGTCGGCGGCGAGCTCGACGACGGTGTTGATCTCCCCGCCAGTCGCCAGCCACATCACGGGGCTCATCGGATCGTCATCGACAACGAGTTCGAGGTTTGGTGTCGTGCACCATTGATCGACGGTAAGCGGATGCAGGTCAGGTTCGAGGGCCGACAGGATGGCGCGAAGCCCGCGTACAACCTTCTTTCCTTCGAACTGCCATCGCGGGAAGTACCGGTCGTCGGGCCCCGGGACGGCGAAGAGACTTCGCTCGGAAACGCGCTGAGAAACCCGGCTTCGATCGACCTCAAGGAGCTTCGCGACGGCGGCGTCGCCCTTGACGCTACGACCAAGCAAGTCGGCAAATGCTGCTGCCTTCTTTGCATGCCTTGTGGCGACGGACTGCGCATCACTGAAGCTGGCGCCGAGACCTTCCCAAAGCGCTTGCTCCTCACGCGATAGCGCCGCCGGGGCCTCGTGTCGTTCGGCGACCTCAGCGATGGACTCGAGCAGCGTGGCCGCGAACGCGGCGGCATCTTCATCCTTGGCTGCGCGTTCGGCGAGTCGTGCGAGAGCACGAGAAGCTCGCTTGCGCGTCGTTGCCGTCCCGGAGGGAAAGGCAAGAATTTCACTTCCTCTCACTTGTTGAGCCATCATGAGGATTGTACCTGACTTGGCGGAGGCCACTGATCGAGAACTCGCCGCAGCCGCTCGGCGCCGGTCCGGCGCAACATGTCGTCCTGGGCGAGTCTGACCCGTGCCTCCTCGACGGTGAACAAGCGTCGCCGCAGGCAGTCCTGCACCATCTGCTCGAGATCAGAAAGGTCCGTCTCCGACGCCAGGTCGATCACCGTACGCAGCGCTGTCGTGCATCGGATCCCGCGCACGGTCGTGATGTCGCTCTCCGGAATGTCGTCGTAGTGGACGATCACAGCAGTGTCACCGACCAAGATCCGCTCGGTCAGGCATCCGTTGGAATCGACGTACACGTTCTCGTCGAAGTGTGCGCACATAACGCCTCCTGTTCGTTGGAACCGAGAGCGTCCCCGACGGGGAGGCCCAGGAGAAGCGCAAGTGCTTCGCGATGGCGGCGTTACGGACCGCGATGACCGCAGGTTACCGATGCCGTGAGACAGGTACCGGTTGCTGGATCAGCCGGCCGCTAGAACAGCGGCATAGACACGAACACCTCCGTGCTTGGGTACGCCGACGATCTCGACAGCGTGGAAGAGCTCTTCACATCGAGCCGAACCGCTGCCTTCGGCCGCGCGTTCCTCACGGCGTTTGCCGTCCGCATCGGGCAACGTCTGCGCGTGGCTGTCGACGTGGCCGTCACTGTCGCGGCCGCTGAGTCCGGCGTCGCGTTGGTGCCGATACTCGCCGCCCGTTCCGAAGCGGTGGAGGCACTGGCGCGCGAGACCTTTCCGCACTCCCGCCCCCTTCGCGCGACCGTCACCGATGCCGACGGCTGGCACGCCGGGACCGCCTTCGCCGATGAAGCCGACCTCGCTGTGCACTCCAAACTCGCGCGGGGTGCATGACCGTGCGCAACACGCTGGATCGACCGTCTGACTACGGATCAGAAGGTTGGGGGTTCGAGTCCCTCCAAGCGCGCAAGATTCTGCAGGTGAGGCCGACTGACGGCTCGACGTTCGGAAGTGGCCGTTCGGGACTATCGCCTCTGTTGAGCCACCGCCGTCCGCACCATATTGGGTGTGTGCTCGTATTTGGCGCGAGGCCCACGACGAAGAGGCGGTGCAGGATGGGTGCAAAGAGTGATCAGGTGAAGGGTCAGGTCAAGGAGGCGGTCGGAAGTCTCACGGGCGACAAAGACCTCGAGTCCGAAGGTAAGGCCGATCGTCGCGCGGGTGAGGCGAAAGAGAAACTCGGTGACGCGACGGACAAGGTCGAAGAGGTGATCGACACGGCCAAGGACAAGGTCGAAGAGGTGATCGACAAGGCCAAGTCGGGGCGGTTGTTCAGCAACTGAAGGTCGCGCAACGACGTGAGTCACCGGGCCGACACTGGTCCGATGACGGTATTGAACACATCGACACAGCCGCCAGGGCGGCTGTCGTGATCCTGAAGGGGTAGTCATGGAGATCGGTCTTGGGACACTTGTCGCGATCCTTGTGATCGTCTTGATCATCTATTTCATTCGTCGTGCGTAGGCGTCTCGGCGGAGCCGTGTTCGATGCCGGTGTTCGCACGAGCCTGCTGGTGTGACGCGTCGGTCACTGCGCCGCAGGCTGTCCATCATGGCCACTGCTGACCCGACGCTGCGGTGTGCGATTCTTACGCCATGAAGATTGTCCGATCCCGCGTGGTGGCGGCTCTCCTCGGTGCGGCAGCATGGACGGCTACCGAATACGGACTGCACCGCTTCGTGATGCACGAGATGCGAGGGCGGGGGCCGGCGTCGGTGGAGCACCTCAAGCATCACGCCGACGTCACCTACTTCTCACCCGCGTCGAAGAAGCTCGCGTCGGCCGCTGCCACAACGGCAGTGGCCTATCCGGTCACGGTCGCGGCGACGAACCGCCGCTGGGCGACGCCGTTCACGGCCGGGCTCATCGCCATGTACTTCGGATACGAGATCGCGCACCGGCGCACGCACACCCACCCGCCGCGCAATCGTTACGGGCGGTGGGCCCGCCGGAACCACCTGCATCATCACTTCGGCGCGCCGATGCGGAACTTCGGTGTCACCACCCCGCTGTGGGACCGGCTCTTCGGCACTTACGACGAGCCGGGTGTCGTGAGCGTTCCCCGGCGCATGGCCCCCGTGTGGCTGCTCGACGCCACGGGCGAGGTCCGCGTCGAGTTCGCCGACGACTACCTCGCCAAGGGCACTGGTCGTTCGGACAGAAGCCGGGTCGGGCGCGACCGGACCGCAGCCTTCGCCAACGTCGCCCCCGAGGGCTGACACCGCGGGCACGGTGCTGTGTCGTCGACGTCGCCCCAGTTGGGGACATTGGACCCGCCGCGCCGCGAGAACCGCCCCTTCAGCGGCCTGGGCATTCGACCGATTCACCCCTGATGAGTGCCCAGAACACCGAGTCATTCGACCGGCTGCCGGTTGGGGTGATGGTTGTGCGCGACGGGGTCGTGACCGCGGCGAACCGGGCGGCGCGGGCCCTGCTCGGTGTGGAGGCCGGATCGACGCTCGCGGACGTGTTCCCGCCGGCCGAGCGCGAGGCGGTCGCCGCGTTCGTCGCCGATCCGTCCGAGGACGGTGTCGTCGCGCGACTGAGGACCGGCGTCGAGTTGTGCGCGGTGCAGTTGCGCGCGACGCGAGATGCCGACCAGGTGACGGTCGTCGCGCAGGACGTTACGCAAGAACGCCGCCTCGCCGGGATCCTCGACGGGATCAGCGACTCGATCAGCATCTTCGACGCGAACGGCGCGGTGTTCTGGGAGTCGGCCGGGGCGCTGCGGAACTACGAGCGGTGGAACCTCGTGCCGGGGGATTCGGTGCTGCTCGAGTGGACCCATCCGGAGGATCTTCCGAAGGTGCTCGAACTGTTCACCCGCGCGTTGCAGGGCGAGATCACGCGCGCGTTCTACGAGACCCGCTGGCACCCGCCCGGCTACGACGAGTGGTTCTACTCCCGCCATGTCGGCTACGCGGGCTTCGCCGATCCCGACGTCGGCGGCATCGTCCACGTCGGGTTCGAGAGGGAGCGGGTCGACGTCGACCAGCTCGACGGGACCGACGAAGGGCGCTTCTTCACGCTCGCCGAAGCGGCACCGGTCGGCATTCTCATCGGAATGCCCGACGGGTACATCGCCTATTCGAACAAGCTGGCCGAGCGACTGCTCGGCGGGATCGACCGGGCGGTGGGCGAATGGTTCCTCGGCGCGCGCCCCGAGTTCCACGACGAGCTGCGGCGCGTGTGGGCGGGCGCGTTGGGCGGTGCGCGCGGCAAGGCGGTCGGCGCGGTCGACGGCCCTGACGGCGACCGGACGTGGATTCAGGTCACGGCGGTGCCCCAGTGCGACACCGACGGTCGGCCCACCGGGGCGATCGCGACGATCGAGGACATCACCGACTCGGTCACGGCCCGGCGCGACGCCGAGCGGGTGCTGCGTGTCCTCGACATGGGCCACGACTTCGTGGTGATCACGGATCGCGACGGACGCGTCGTGCACGTCAACCCGGCGGCGGAGGAACGGCTCGGTCTGCGGGTTGACGGCTCGGCCGACGACCTGCTCGGCGTGAGTGTCGAGCCGGCGCTCGGCGGCGGCGCGTTCGCGTCGCTGGCGGAGACCGGGACTTGGAGGGGTGAACTCGCGTTGCGGGGTATCGACGGAACCATCGTGCCGGTGTCGGTCGTCGCCGTCGCCGAGACCGATGCGGACGGAGAGGTCGCGTCGTTCTCGTTCGTGTGCCGTGACATCAGCGATCTGAAGGCGGTCGAGGCCCGGCTGCGGGAGATGGCCACGCACGATGCACTCACCGGTCTTCCGAACCGTCCACTGATCTACGAGTCGCTGCGATCCTCGATTGCCCGTCATCGACGCCACGGAAACTCCGTCGCGCTCCTGTTTTGCGACCTCGACGGGTTCAAGCACATCAACGACGACTGCGGGCACGACACCGGCGACGCAGTGCTGCGCGAGGTCGCCGACCGGCTGCGGTCCGTCGTGCGCGCCACTGATCTCGTCGCGCGTATCGGCGGCGACGAGTTCGTCGTACTGTGCGAACAGTTCCCCTCGAACGACCACCTGCAGGTTCTGGTCGATCGCATTACCGCCCGCCTCGCGGAACCCATCGCGACCAGGCAGGGCGTCGCTCGCGTCGGCGTGTCGGTCGGCGTCGCGATCGTCGGGATCGACGGTGACGATCCCGACGCCCTGTTCGCCGCCGCCGACCGGCAAATGTACGAGGTCAAGCGCCGCCGCAAGACGGTCGACGGCTACGCCGACGCCGTCTGACTGGGCGGCCGAGAAAGGACTTTCGGCCTCTCATCACTCACGCGTCGGAGAGAAGCCTTGCGGGCGTCCGACCCACCGGACCGCGCGTGTGACTCAGGCTGAGCGTCGACGCATGTACACGACCCCGGCGGCGCCGGCGCCGAGGGCGACGAACAGGACGATCACGATGATGGCGTTCGAGCTGTCGTCGCCGCGGAACGTGTCAAGCGTTTTGGTTCGAGTCCGTCCGAGCGCGCTGCGTCTACGACGTGCCTTCGGTGTCGAGCCGGATGCTTACCAGCTCGACTGACCCGTCGGTGACGAGTTACCCAACGACTGCAACGGTGGGGACCAGCACACCTGCCGAGATGAGAAGTCGGTAATCGGTGCGTCCGGGGATGGC
>JANNHK010000349.1:0-19130 GCA_031404355.1 Actinomycetes bacterium | reverse complement strand
CGGGGCACGTCGTCGTATCGGCCGGCGGGTCGCCCGGCTAGACCCGATGTAGGTGTGAGCGGTTAGCTTGCCGCCCCATGGGACCACTCAAGGGTGTGAAGATCGTGGAGCTGGCCGGTATCGGGCCGGGCCCGTTCGCCGGGATGCTGTTGTCCGACATGGGCGCCGACATCGTGCGCATCGACCGGGCCCAGCAGGTGAACCCGGGAACGTTCGACAAGACGAACCTCGAGCCGCTGTACCGCGGCCGCCGGTCGATCGGCGTCGACCTGAAGAACCCCGACGGTGTCGAGACGGTGTTGAAGCTCATCGAGTCGGCCGACGGCCTCTTCGAAGGGTTCCGTCCCGGCGTGACCGAGCGTCTCGGCCTCGGTCCCGACGTGTGTCTCGCCCGTAACCCGAAGCTCGTGTACGCCCGCATGACCGGTTGGGGTCAGGACGGCCCGATGGCGCAGGCGGCCGGGCACGACATCAACTACATCGCGCTCGCCGGCGCGCTCGCGCACTTCGGTCGTGCCGGCGGCAAGCCCACGCCGCCGATCAACCTCGTCGGCGACTTCGGCGGCGGCGGGATGTTCATGGCGTTCGGTCTCGTGTGCGGAATCCTCGAAGCGCAACGATCGGGCAAGGGGCAGGTCGTCGACGTCGCGATGGTCGACGGGTCCGCGATCCTCATGACGATGATGTGGGGCCTCAAAGCCATCGGGTTCTGGGACGAGGCGATGGGCGAGAACCTGCTCGACACCGGCGCGCCGTTCTACGACACGTACGAGACGTCGGACGGCAAGTTCATCTCGCTCGGTTCGCTCGAGCCGCAGTTCTACGCGGAACTGATCCAGAAGCTCGGCCTCGAAGGCGAAGAGCTCCCGTGGCAGATGGACCGCACCGGGTGGGAGACGCTGCGCGAGAAGTTCACCGCGCTGTTCAAGACCAAGACCCGCGCCGAGTGGGACGCCGTCCTCAAGGCCACCGACGCGTGTTACGCGCCCGTGCTCACGATGTCGGAAGCCGCGCAGGACGAGCACATGCTGGCCCGCAAGACGATCATCGAACGCGACGGTGTCGTGCAGCCCGCACCCGCACCGCGCTTCTCGCGTACGGTCGCCGAGATCGAACGCCCTGCCCCCTGGCCCGGCCAACAGACCGACGAAGCCCTCACCGACTGGGGCTTCGACCCCGACGAAGTCGCGAAACTGAGGTCGAGCGGCGCGATCGCGTAACCCGCACGGACGCCTTCGGGCTACACGGAGACGGTGATGAAGTCGCCTTGGCACTCGGCTGAGGCGTCGTCGAGGGTGGCGACCCACTCCCGTACGGCGTCGCATAGACCGTCGTCGGCGTCTTCCCTTTGCACCAGCGAGATGCGGACGGCGGTTTCTTCCCCGCGGCGCCACTGGGTGACCTCGCCGCCGGCCCAGTTCTCGACCGCGCCGCGCGCGTCGTCGACGCCGGCGAGGTCGAGTAAGAACATGAGGTCGGCGGCGCCGAAGGTCATGTGCCGGATCTCTTCCCAGCCCGCGCCGTCGGGTGCGACCGGGTCGGGCGCGTCGACCGCGCCGATGCCTTGCTCGTACAGCTCGGGGAACAGGATCTGTGCGGTCGTGGTCGGCGGCTCGCGGTACAGGTCGTCGACGGCGTCCCAGCCCTGCTGCTGGTAGTCGCACACGAACGAGAGTCCGTCTTCGTACGGGAACATCAGTTGCCGGGCGAGGAAGGGCGGAGCGGCGTCGAGCGCTTCCTGCGACGCGGCCACGTCGCCGCCGAGCGCGGACGACAGCAACTCGAGCGGGTCGACCGCCGCGGCCTGGAAGTACGTCTGCGTCAGCACGGCGTCGCCTTCGGCGAGCGCGCGACCGGCCATCGCGCCGTCGGGATCCTCGGTGTTCGGGTCCTGCTCGATCGGGAGGTCGAGCGACTGGTCGGCGAGCGCGTGCTCCAGCTCGTGGGCGATGATCGTCATCTCGATCGCGTCGAAGGGCTCCTCGTCGTCGCCGAGCACCACCAGCTCGCCCGTGAGGGGGTCGTAGTAGCCCGCGACCTGGTCGCCGAGCAGCTTCACGCTCTCCTCGAACAGGTCGGTGCCCGGCTCGATGGCGCCGAGCGCCGTCAGCAACTCCTCGTCGGCGCGCGCGACGTCGTCGGGGTAGTCGCGTTCGGTGAGGGTTGCGATGCGTTCGGCCATCTCGTCACCGGTCACGAAGGTCGGCTCGGGAATCTGTTCGAACGTCAGCTCGCGTTCGGCTTCGACCGCATGGGCGATGGCCTCGTACTGCTCGCGTGCGGTGTTGCCGAGGTCGAGCCGGTCGCCGCCGAACATGTCGCCCATTGCGTTTGTGAGGCACTCCATCGAGGCACCGCCCGCGCCGCCGAGCAGGCTGTCGAGGTCGTCGAGGCCTTCGCCGCCGAGGAGGTCTTCGAGAGGGTCGCCGTCGCCCTCGTCGCCCTCGTCTTCGCCGGCCGGGGAGTCGGCCGTCGTGGTGGTCGGCGCCGCGGCCGCGTCGTTCGAGTCGCCGTCGCTCGCGAGAATCCAGGCGATGGCGCCGCCGCCGAGGACGAGGATCAGGGCGACGACGACGATGAACGTGCCGAGGCGGACCTGGCGGGGTGGAGGCGGAGTCGCCTGCGAGTCACCCGGAGGAGTATTTTCGATCATCTCTCACAATCAGACACTAACTGACGCACCTTGTCAACGCTCTGGGCGAGCGCGGCGGCGTCGGGTCCGACCAACGTTATGTGGCCGACCTTGCGGCCGGGGCGCGGGGTCTTGGCGTAGTCGTGCAGGTGGGCGCCCGGTATCGCCAGCACGGCATCGGCGTCGGGGAGGGCACCGATGCAGTTCACCATCACGCTCGGTTCCCGCAGTTCCGTAGACCCGAGCGCCCGCCCGAGCACCGCGCGCACGTGGTTTTCGAACTGGCTCGTGCGCGCGCCTTCGATGGTCCAGTGCCCGCTGTTGTGGACCCGCGGCGCGATCTCGTTCGCGAGTAACCCGGTAGGTGTGTCGAACAGCTCGACGCAACAGACGCCGACATAGTCGTACGCGTCGAGCAACGGGAGGATGCACGCTTCGGCACGGGCCTGGAGTTCGGCGTCGTGCCCGGACGCGGGCGCGTACGTGACCCGCAGGATGCCGTCGCGATGCACGTTCTCGACGACGGGCCAGCACGACGTCGTGCCGTCGGCGGCGCGCACGGCCACGATCGAGAGTTCGCGAACAAACGGAACGAACGCTTCGAGGATGAGTGGGACGCCGCCCAGAGCGGCCCACGCAGCATCGACATCGGCCGGCGGGCTGTGAAGTGTGTGCTGACCCTTCCCGTCGTAGCCGCCGCGGCGGGTCTTGAGCACGGCCGGGAGCCCGAGCGCGGCGACGGCGTCGTCAAGTTCTCCGCGTGTGTCGACGGTACGGAAGTCGGCAGTTGCGATGCCGAGTTCGCGCAATCGGGTCTTCTCGAGGAAACGGTCCTGCGCGACCTCGAGAATCTCCGGGTTCGGGTGCACGGGCACCGTTTCGGCCGCGGCGCGAGCGGTGGCGGCGGGAACGCCTTCCCACTCGTACGTCACCACGGTGGCGCCGGCCGCCAGCGTGCGGGCCGCGCCTTCGTCGTCGAGTCCGGCCACGATGAGTCCGCCGACCGCGGCGGCCGGCGCCTCGGCGCTCGGGTCGAGGAACACACACTCAACGCCCAGCGGGATGGCGGCCAGCCCGAGCATCCACCCGAGTTGCCCGCCGCCCAGCACCGCCAATTTGGTCACCGCCCGACGCTACGCGATCTCCACCAACCCCGGCTCCTCGTGGCGGAGGGCCTCGATCTTGTCGAGTGGGCGTTGCAGCGCCCGGTGCCGCGTCGACATGAGCGCCGCGTACTCCTTGGCGACGCCGTCGAACCGTTGCTGCACGCGGTCGAGCTGGACCACGTACTTCTCCCACTGCTGCGAGAACTCACTCAGGAGCTGCAGGATTTGGTTCGACGTCTTTTCCAGCCGGAAGTTGTCGACCGATTGCCGTACGACGGCCAACACGGCGTACAGCGTGAGCGGCGAGCACAGCACGATCTTGTGGCGCAGCGCGTCGTCGAGGATCGTGCGGTCGTGTTCATGCACGAACGCGTAGACCTGCTCGTTGGGGATGAAGAGCAGGAGACAGTCGACGGTCTCGTCGGCCCGGTCGAGATATCCGCGAGTCGTGAGTTCACGCACGCGGTCGCGGACGTCGCGCAGGAACTGGTCGCGGTGTTGCTTGCGCTCGATGTCGCTGCCCGCTTCGAGAAAACGCACGTAGTTGTCGAGCGGGAACTTCACGTCCATGTGCATGACGAGCCCGTTCGGCATCAGGAACGTGTAGTCGGGGCGTCCGCCCGAACCGGCGAGTGTGACCTGGCGCCGGTAGTTCACGCCCTCGAGGAACCCGGCCAGGCGCAGCACGTCTTCGGCCATGCGCTCGCCCCACTGGCCGCGCGTCTTCTGACTCGATAGCACTTCGCGCAGCTGGTGCGTGTTCTCGGTCAGCGCCGTGAGCCCTTCGTGCTGGCGGCGCAGTTCGTTGGCCAGCTCGCCGAACGCCTGCTTGCGGTTGTTGTCCAGGTCGCGTACCAGCGAACCGACCTTGTCGAGCTCGGCCGTCATCGTCGAGAGCTGTTGGTCGATCAGCGACTTCTTGCCGTCGAGTTCGGAGGTGGCCCGCAACCGTTCCTGTTCGAGCATGGTGCGGTTGGCGTCGAGCAATTGCGTGAGGGTGTCGCCGTCGTCGCGCCGCCGCGCGGCCAGCACGGCCGCGACGAGCACACCGACGAGGGAACCGACCACGATGCCTGCGAGGATCTGCATGTGACCACCGTGACAGACGCCTGAGACAGTTTCCGGCTTGGAGCTAGGGCTTCCTGTCCGGGTGTTGAGGTTGCAGGTCGAGCATCGGGATGGGGTCGTAGCCGAGGACGTCGGCGACGAGGGAGCGGATCGCGCCCGCTCGTTCCGCCGCGTAGTCGCGGCCGGCCGCCAGGAACGCCGGAAGTGCGTCCGGCGACGAGGACGCCTCGTAGGCGGCGAGCGCGGCCATGACCTCGGCGTCGGCCGCGAGTTGTTCCGAAGCGCGTACCGTGACACCCAATCGGCGCGCCAGACCTTCGAGTCGGTTCGCGGACGCGACCAATTCCGCGACCGACGCATCGTCGGCACGTCGGCCGTCCCACTGGTCGAGCGCGTCGTCGACGTCGCCGGCGAGTTCGGCGGTCGGACCCGACGTCGTGCTGATGCTCGCGGTCAGCGCCGCGAGCAGGTCGTAGCGCGCGTCGAGGGCCGGGACGAGATCGTCCCAACGCGCCTGTACTTCGTCGTCGGCGTCCTCCAACTGCGGGCGCGCGCTGAGCACGATGGCGAGCGCAGCGACGAAGAGGAGCAAGAGCGCGAGGGGCGCCAGACGGCGTAGTGCGCTCGGGCGCATGGCTCGATGACAATAGTTGCGATCCTTGGCCCGGCTCCGGATCGCGGCTACGTTCCGGCCGATGGCCCCCTCCCGGGCCGCGTGCGTGGCCGTGGCGGCCGCCCTGCTCGGGAGTGTCGCGTGGGGCTGGGTTGCCGGCGGACGTGCCGCGGCGACATTCACCGCGCGTGTGGTCGACGTACTCGACGGCGACACGATCGTCGTGCAATACCGCGACGGTTCGTACGACACCGTCCGATTGTTGGGGGTCGACACGCCCGAAACCGTTCACCCGGACAAACCGGTCGAGTGCTACGGCCCCGAAGCAAGCGCGTACACGAAGCATCGCCTCGGCGGGCAAGACGTCGTGCTCGAGCGCGACGCCGAACTCCGCGACATCTACGGTCGGCTCCTCGCGCACGTACGCGTCGACGGCGTCTCGGTCAACGAGGAGTTGCTCCGCCTCGGGTACGCGCGATTGCTGATCATCGCCCCGAACGGCGAACACGGCCGCGCCCTACTGGCGGACGAACTCGAAGCCCGGCACGCACAGCGCGGGTTGTGGGGAAAGTGCTGAATTCCGGCCGCGCTGCGTGACGGCCAGAACGGTTCGCGGAGCTGTGAGCGGCCCGGGAGGCCGAGGCATTGGGGGTATCTCCCCCCATGGCCTAGGCTGCTGAGCGACGCACAGGTTGGAACGTTTCAGCTCGTCGTCCTACATCAACAAGCACAGAAACGAGTTACAAGTGGCACAAGGCACTGTGAAGTTCTTCAATGCAGAGAAGGGCTTCGGATTCATCTCACGTGAGCAGGGCGACGACGTCTTCGTTCACTTCTCGAACATCCAGGGTTCTGGATACAAGACGCTCGAGGAGGGTCAGCGCGTCGAGTTCGACGTGGCTCCTGGCCGCAAGGGCGAAGAAGCGCAGAACGTCCGCGTAGTCTGACGCTGAAACGAGTTCGATCTGGCCGTCGGCATTCGTGCCGGCGGCCTTTTCGCGCCCAAATGAATTTCGCGCCGAATTGAAACTGCGAGCCCCGGTGGCGGCAACCCGCCACCGAAACTCGCAATTTCGTTGGGGCCAGGGGGGCCCGGCCGGATTAGCTGGTGAGACGCGTGCGCATCTTGTCGATGGCGCGGCCCAACACGTCGCGCGCCTCGACGCGCGTGATTCCGAGTGCGGGCGCCAGTTGCTTCAGCGGCAGCGGCGCGGCGCCGTCGAGACCGAAGCGGCGAACAACCGCGATGTGTTCTTCGGGTGTGAGCGAGTCGAACGCGTGCGGATCGGCGCGCAGTTCGAGTGCGTCGAGATCGGGTTCGGTGTCGTCGATGATGTCGAGTTCGCTGCCGGTATCGGGATACGGCCACCCGTCGTCGGTCGGGAACAGTGGCAGCGTCGTGCGGGCCATGTCGTCATCGTGGACCCGCGCGTCGGCGGCGTCAAACGAATGCGATTAGCGCCGCCGGCGCGGTTGGGGCGGCTCCACCGACTGCAACGTCGCGCGCACCGCGGCCAGTTCGCTCACCGCGTCCGGGCGCGCGTCCGAAACGCGGCCTGCGGCCGCTTCGAGACGGTCGAGCCACGGACTCGGCTCGCGGCGAGCGCGACGCGACCTCACGGTGCGTGATCGCGCCCACGAGCAATGGAGCGTGTCGGTCGCGCGACTGAGTGCGACATGGAGCAGGCGGCGCTCTTCGGCGAGCGCGGCCGGCGTCGCGGCCCACGAGATGGGGACGAGCCCGCGCTCGAGGCCGGTGACGAACACGACCTGCCATTCAAGTCCCTTGGCCCGGTGGAACGTGACCAACTCGACGCCGGGAGCGTTGCCGTCTTCGGCGCGCATGACATCGAGCCACGCGAGAAACCCCGCGAGCCGGCCGGTGCCCCCGTCGGCGCCGAGATACTCGCGCCCGAGCCGAAGGAGTGCGTCGCGCTGATCGCGCTCGTCTTCGGATTCGGGCTCTCCGTCAACTCCGAGATCTGCCGCGAGGTCGGCGAGATGGTCGGTGAAGGGGCGGCCGGGCGCGATGTTCTCGCTCTCGCGCAACGCGTCGATCAGCGCCCGTACCTGCGGTCGGTCGGCGAAGCGCTGCTCGCCCGTGACCCGGAACGGGATGCCGCGTCGTGCGCACGCGGCCTCGAACGCGGCGGACTGGGCGTTGGTGCGGAACAGCACGGCCATGCGGTGCCACGGCACACCGTCGGTGAACGCCTGCCACAGCTCTTGCACGACCCCGGCCGCTTCGGTGATGTCGTCGTCGAACGCCCGCAGTCGCGCTGCGTCGCCGGCCGGGCGCGCCGCCTGCACGTTGGGTCGGTCGACCCCCGAACCGGCCCCGAGCAGCGACTCGGCTACGGCGACGACCTGGGGTGTGGACCGGTAGTTACGGGCGAGCGCGAGCGTGGTTCCGCCGGGGAAGCGCCGGTCGAAGTCGGAGAGTGCGGTCGCGTCCGCGCCCGCGAACGCGTAAATCGACTGCGCAACGTCACCGACGACGAACAGGTCGGTGCGCTCACCCAGCCACGCCTCGTTGATGCGCAGCTGGAGCGGAGTCGCGTCCTGGAACTCGTCGACGAACAGGTGGCGGAACCGCCAGCGTTGCGCGGCCGCGAAGTCGGGGTCGCGGTCGATGGCGTCGGCACACCAGGCGAGGAGGTCATCGAAGTCGCAGAGGCGGCGGCGGCGCTTCTCGTTCTCGTACTGCGTGTAGATGGCGGCGATCTGGTCGGCGGCTCGGGGGAGGCGACGCCCCGCTGCGAGCGCCGCGCCCGCGAACCGGTCGGGCGTGATGAGGCGCGACTTGGCCCACTCGATCTCGGTCGCGACGTCGGCCACGTCGCTGCGAGAAGCTCGCCCCGTTCCTTTGAGGAGCGGAGCGAGGACCCTTGCCTTCGACGCGAGCACCGTGGGCGGCTCGCGACCCTGCTCGGTGGCCCGGCGGCGGAGCTGGGCGAGGGCGAGGGCGTGGAACGTGCCCGCCGTGACCGAGTCGTGGACCCCCAGGCGACCGAGCCGGTCGGCCAGTTCGCCCGCGGCCTTGCGCGTGAACGTGACCGCGAGGACGTGGTGCGCGCTCGCACTGCCCTCGCGGACCCGGTACGCGATGCGCCGGGTGAGGACGCGCGTCTTGCCCGACCCGGCCGGCGCCAGCACCGCGAGCGGTTGCGCGTCGGAGACGACGGCTTCGCGCTGGTGCGCGTCGAGATCGTCGAGCAGCGGATCGTGCATGTAACGCTGACGGTAGCGGTGGTGTGCGCCAGGTGCCGTAGACGCGGGAAGGCCCCGAGTAGTCATTGCTGCGTAAGCAGCTCCGAGCTCCTCGGGGCCCTGCCCTCGACCGGCTGTTCCCGAAAGCAAGGCCCTCGCAGGCGCTCTCGGCAACAAATGCCGCTCGTTCATGCCGCACCCGAAGGTGTTGCACGTCCGGCTCTCCGTGCGCCCGTTTCCGACCTGTCACCCGGAGGTGAGTCGTTCGGAGTCCGACACTTTGGTGAACCGGCAGGGGCGAGATTAAGCCTGCGCGTGCGCGCGGTCAAGCGGAAGTTCGCGCGTTTTTCGCGTCTACGTTGCGCACATGCACGTCACGCGAAGACGCTTCGAACAACTGGTCGCGGAAGCACTCGACGCGCTGCCCGATGACCTGCTCGAACGCGCGGAGAACGTCGCGGTGATGGTCGAAGACGCGCCGACACCCGCGCAACTTCGTGAGATGGAAGCGCACCCGGGTGACGAAGAATTATTCGGCCTGTTCGAGTCCGACGAGCTCATGCCGGACCGAATCACCTTGTTTCGCGTCGCGCTCGGCGCGGCCTGCGAGACCGAGGACGACCTGTACGAGGAGATCCGGGTGACGCTGGTGCACGAGTTCGCCCACCACTTCGGCATCGACGACGACCGTCTCGACGAGCTGGGGTGGGCGTAAACTCTGGGTCGGCTTAGGCGCTCCGCCTGCTATCGCCCGTGCGGCTTCGCAGGTCGGGCCGGCTCCGCTGGCGCCTCCCGGACCGGTCCTCCGCTGCGGCCACTGAACAGTGCGCGAGAGTTCACGAAATCGCGCATTGCGTTGTCTCACGAACGCGGTATATGTGTACCCATGGAGATCGAACTGGTCCGCGGGACTCGCCGCCGCAAATATGTCGAGGCAGTCCTGGTCGGGAACCGGCTGCGCGTTTCGTTCCCGAAGTGGATGTCGGTGGCGGAGGCCGAGGTGGCGGCCGCCGAGTTGGCCGAGCGCATGCGCAAACGCGTCGACGCCTCGGCGATCGACGTCGCGGCCCGGGCCCGCAGGCTGGCACGCGAGTACGGGCTCCCACGCCCCCACCAGGTGCGATGGGTCGACAACCAGCATCAGCGGTGGGGTTCCTGCACGCCCGAGGACCGGTCGATTCGTGTCTCGTCGCGGCTCGCGGCGTACCCGACGTGGGTGCTCGACTACGTGCTCATGCACGAGTTGGCGCACTTCCTCGTGCCCAACCACGGGGCCGCGTTCGACGAGTTGGTCAACCGGTTCCCGCTCGCCGAGCGTGCGATCGGGTTCCTCACCGCCAAGGATCTCGACCCCGGTGACGACGAGGACGACGACTTCCCGGCGCCCGGTGACGTGCGTCCCTGACCCGGACCGGCGTGCCGAAGGGCCTGGGCGGGCGTAGATTCACGCCATGCCCTACCCGAAGCGGCTGCTCAACGACGGCGAAGACATCGCGCTCGACCTCAAGCCCCACTGGTGGTACTTCTCGAAGCACATCGTCGCCGGGGCGGTGATCATCGGCGTGTTCGTGCTGGTGCTGATGCTCAACAACAACTTCACCTGGGGCCTGTTCGGCGTCATCGTGCTGGTGTGGGCCGCGTGGCTGGGCCTGCGGTTCCTCCAGTGGCAGTTCACGCATTTCGTGGTCACGAGCCGGCGGGTGATCTTCCGCACCGGTGTGCTCGCCAAGCACGGCGTCGAGGTTCCCCTCCAGCGCATCAACAACATCAACTTCCACCAGGGGGTCTGGGAGCGCGTCATCGGTGCGGGCGACCTCGACATCGAGTCGGCGGGCGAGCACGGTATGTCGCACTTCGACGACGTCCGCCACCCCGACGCGGTGCAGCAGGAGATCTACCGGCAGATGGAGGCCAACGACGCGCGGCAGGCCGCACGGACAGGCCAGGCGGTCGTGCCGCCGACGCCGGCGCAGGCCGAGGGGAGCATCCCCGAGAAGATCAACCAGCTTGCCGAGCTGCGCGACAAGGGCGTGATCTCGGCCGCGGAGTTCGAGACGAAGAAAGCCCAGCTCCTCGAACGGATGTAGGCGCAGGCGGGAGGAGCGGATGGTCGGGTCGCGCGCAGTTGAGATGGAGCGACGACGCCGTAGCTCTATGAGCATGTGAGAGTCATCTCACTCGTTCCTTCTGCGAGTGAGACGCTCGTCGCGCTCGGGGTCACGCCCATCGCGGTCTCCCGGTTCTGTGAGCTCGACGGCATCCCGACGGTCGGCGGAACGAAGAATCCCGACATCGACGCGATCGTGGCGCTCGGCCCGGACCTCGTCGTCGTGAACGACGAGGAGAACCGGATCGAGGACGCGCAGGCCTTGGCCGAGGCGGGCGTGGCGCTGCACTCGATGTCGCCGCGGTCGGTGCACGAGGTCGGGCCCGAGGTGCGGGCCCTGTGCGCCCGGGTGGAGGCGCCGGTCCCGGCCCCGTTCGGCGGGGGCGACTGGGACGACTGGGTCGCGTCGATGCTCACGCCGCGCTGGTGGGACGCGTTCGTGCCGGTCTGGCGGCGCCCGTACATGAGTCTCGCGACGGACACCTACGGGGCGTCGCTCCTCGACCTTGTCGGTGTCGGGAACGTGTTCGCCGACTCGCTCCTGCGCTACCCGGAGGTCGAACTGGCCGAAGTCGTTGCCCGGGCTCCGAACCTCGTGCTGTTGCCGAGCGAGCCGTACGAGTTCGGTCCGAAACACGCGGCCGAGATCACGGCCGTCATGCCGAGTGTCCCTGTCGCGTTCGTCGACGGGCGGGACCTGTTCTGGTGGGGGATACGAACGCCCGGCGCGGCCGGCCGGTTGCGTTCGACACTCCCTACGAGCTGACCCCCGGCGCGCCGAGGGTGCGGAGTTCGGCGCGGATGCGGTCGGCGGCGGCGTCGAGCGCGGCCGGGTCGGGTGCCGCGTCGGCGGTGGCGAACGACAACTCGGCCGGACTGTTGATCGGCACGATGTGCAAGTGCACATGCGGCACTTCGTCGCCCACGACGAGCACGCCGATGCGGCGCGGGTCGAACGCGGCCCGCTGGGCCCGGCCGACCCACTGCGCGACCTGCATCAGATGCGCGGCGAGCGCGGGGTCGAGGTCGATCCAGTGGTCGACCTCGGCGCGCGGGACAACCAGCGTGTGACCGGGGGTCATCGGGTTGATCGACAGGAACGCGACGGCGCGGTCGTCCTTCCACACGAATTTCCCCGGGATGTCGCCGTCGATGATCTTGGTGAAGATGGTGGGCATCAGACAACTCCCGCTCCGTCGGCCGCGGTCACGGTGAAGACCTGCGGCTCGAGCCCGGTCCGCGCACGGTAACCCGCCGTGACCGGCCCGGCGATGTCCGCGCCGGCGGGCACCAGCGCGACGACACATCCGCCGAAGCCGGCGCCGGTCAGGCGCGCGCCGTAGGCGCCGGCGTCCATGCCCAACGCCACGAGCAGGTCGAGTTCCGGCGTCGAAACCCCGAAGTCGTCGCGCAGCGACCCATGGCTGGCGAGCATGAGGTCTCCGAACCGGGCGACGTCGCCGGCGCGCAACGCGTCCGCGGACGCGCGGACGCGCTCGTTCTCGGTGACGACGTGCCGGGCCAGAGGATTGTCGCTGACCTGGTCTTCGGTCGCGTCGCGCAACGTCGCGACCCCGAGGGTCGCCGCCGCCGCCTCGCACGCGGCCCGCCGCTGCGCGTACGCGCTCGCCTCCAGCCGCCGGGGGAGGCCGCTGTGGATGACCACGATGTCGACTCCGGCGGGGATCGCAATCGGTGCGACGGTCAGATCGCGGCAGTCGAGCAGCAACGCGTGTCCGGCGACGCCGAAGACCGACGCCATCTGATCCATCACCCCGCACGGCACCCCCGACGCACGGTGCTCGAGTGCTTGTGCCGCGAGGGCGAGGTCGCGGCCGTGGGCCGTCGGGTCGGCGGCGAGCACGAGCGCGACACCGAACGCGGCGCTCGACGAGAGCCCCGACCCGACCGGAATCGTCGAGGTGACCGTCGCGTCGAACCCACGCGACGTATCGAGCGCGTTCACATACGCGCGTGGGTCCGCGTCGGCCGACGTGACGTGCACCTGACCGTCGCCGCGGGCCGTGACTTCGATCCGCACCGCGCGGTCGATCGCCAAGGGCAGACACAGCCCGTCCTGGTAGTCGGTGTGGTCACCGATCAGATTCACGCGCCCGGGCGCGCGGACGACGATCACCCGGGGAGTATGACCGCCCGGGACCCTTCGGACCCCTTGGGCGAGGGGTGTCGACACCCTCGGCGTGGCCGAGGCGCTCGACGTCGACGGTTCCTTGCCCGCGCGCGGCGTGAACCTGATAGTCACCGGGCGTTTTGAACTTTTCAGTCGCGACCGCGGAATGAGGGCCTCCAGCTTGCCGCCGAGCGGAGGGAGCCCTCATGCTGCTCCTCACCTGGCCGCGCCGAGGGCGTGCGCAAACGTTCGACGGAGAAGGCGGGGCCCATGCTGGGAGTGACTGTTCGGCCGAGAGTGCGCGCCGCGATCGTGGCCGGGCTGGCGCTCGCCGGCACGCTCGTCGCTGTCGGCGGTACCGACGTGGCGGCCGGTGGCGCGGCGCCGCGGACGGACCTCACCGCGACCGACCTCGCCGCGGCGGCGACCGAGACGATCTCCGCACCGAAGTCGGCGTCCGGGCGGCGCGCCCAGACCGATCCCGCGCTGCTCGGCGTGGAGAGCTCGGCTCCAGTCAACGTGATGATCAAGTACGACTACGACCCGACTGCTTCGTACAGCGGCGGCGTCGCGGGCCTCGCACCCACGAGCACCGCCGCGACCGGGAAGACGCTCTCGGAGAACTCTGCCGCCGTGGAGGCGTACGACCGGTACGCGGTCGCGACTTCCGAAGCGACGTCGGCGGCCCTCGTGGAGGCCGTCCCCGGCGCGGAGATCCGGTCATCGTTCAGCACGGTGTACGGCGGCGTCGCCGCGCAGGTCCCCGCAGATCGTGTCGCCGACATCTTGGAGGTCGAGGGCGTCGCCGCGGTGCAAGCGGATGCGCTGAACCAGCCGCTCGACGACAACACGGAGTTCGTCGGCGCGACAGCCGTGTGGCCGGCGCTCGGCGGCTCGACGACCGCCGGTTCGGGCGTGATCGTCGGCAACCTCGACACGGGCGTGTGGCCCGAACACCCGATGCTCGACCCCACCGGCATCGCCGCTCCCCCGGGCGGGTTGCGTGACTGCAGCGCGTTCGCGACCGGCGCCGACGTTGCGAACCTCGGTCCCGCGTTTTCGTGCAACAACAAGCTGATCGGCGCCTACAACAAGACCGCCACGTACATGGCGCAGGAGTTTGCCGGCGCCGAGGAGTTCTGCAACTCCTCGACCGGCGTGTGCTCGCCCCGCGACGCTAACGGCCACGGTACGCACACGGTCACCACGACGGCCGGGAACTGCGCGGCCACTGCGGTGCTCTACGGCGTCGACCGGGGCCCCGTCTGCGGTGTCGCGCCCGGCGCGCACGTCATCGAATACCGCGTGTGCCTGGAGCAGGGCTGCTTCGACTCCGATTCGGTCTCGGCCGTCGAGCAGGCGATCCTCGACGGCGTACACGTCATCAACTTCTCGATCTCGGGTGGCGCCGACCCGTACACCGACCCGGTCGAACTCGCGTTCCTCGACGCGGTCAACGCGGGGATCGCCGTCCACGCGTCCGCGGGGAACAGCGGACCCGGCGCGGGTACCTTGGACCACGCCGGCCCGTGGACGACGACCGTCGGAGCATCGACCGGGCCGCGGTCGTTCACCTCGACGCTGCACCTCACCGCCGACGGCGGGGCCACGTTCGACATGTCGGGCGTGACCCTGACGAACGGCGTCGCAAGCCCGGCGCCCGTCGTCCTGGCGCAGAACGTCCCGGGCAGCGGCAACTTGTGCCTGGCGCCGCTCGCGGCCGGGAGCGCCGCGGGTAAGATCGTGGCCTGCGCGCGCGGTGTGAACGCTCGCACCTCGAAGGGCTTCAACGTCGCCGCGGGCGGCGCGGTCGGGATGATCCTCTACAACACCGTGAACCAGGACGTCGCGACCGACAACCACTGGCTCCCCGCGATCCACCTCAACGGGCCGCCGACCGCCCTGCTCGACTTCGTCAACGGGCACACGAACGTGCAGGCGGAGTGGGACCAGGGCCAGCCGACCGCGAGCCCGGCCGACGTCATGGCCGCGTTCTCGTCGCGTGGCCCGCGTGGCGACTGGATCAAGCCCGACGTCACGGCCCCCGGTGTGCAGGTGCTCGCGGGGACGACCCCGCAGCCTGTCGGCGGACTGCCTGGGAACCTGTACATGGCCATCGCCGGCACCTCGATGTCGAGCCCGCACGCGGCCGGAGTCGCGGCGCTCGTCAAGGCGTCGCACCCGACGTGGACGCCGGCGCAGATCAAGTCGGCGCTGATGACGTCGTCGGTGCAGACCGTCGTGAAGGAAGACGGCGTCACACCGGCCGGCCCCTTCGACATGGGCGCGGGTTCGATCCGCGCCGATCGTGCGGTGAACCCCACGCTCGTCTTCGACGAGACCTACGCCGACTACCTCGGCGCGGAAACCGACGTGCTCCGCCGGATCAACCTCAACATCCCGAGCATCAACGCGACGACGATGTCGGGTGCGATCTCTACGACCCGCACCGCGACGAACGTGTCGGGGGAGCGTCAGACGCTGACGGTCGAGATCACCCAACCGGCGGGCGTCACCATCACGGTGGGCAAGAACAACGGGCCGATCGTGGTGCGCAAGGATCAGGAGGTCACGTTCCCGATCACGATCAGCGCCCCCGAAGTTGCCGACGGCCAGTACACGGCGCGGATCAACCTCGTCCCGAAGAAGGGCGGCACGCCGGTCACGATGCCGGTCGCGTTCGTCAAGCAGCAGGGCATCGTGACGTTGACCCACTCGTGCGCGCCCACGACCTTGCCGGTCAAGACGCGTTCGAATTGCAGCGCGACGGTGACGAACCTCTCGCCGTCGGCGGCGGCCACGACGTTGGACGTCGCGCAGCAGGGGAGGCCCGGATCGGAGCTCAAGTACACGAACATCTCGGCGCCGGCCTCGGCGATCCGTACGAACAAGGGCGTGCACTGGGAGGGCTCCCTGAACGCGCCCGTGGCGCCGACGGTCACGTCGATCACCGACATCACCGGCGGTGGCCCGGCGGGCGGCTACCTGCCGTTGTCGGACTTCAGCATCGCTCCGATCCCCGGCGTCGGTGACGAGTCGCTCACGAACGTCAATGTGCCGCAGTTCTATTACGGCGGCGAGGCGTACACGCGCCTCGGGGTCGGTTCGAACGGGTACGTCGTGATCGGCGGAGGGACGGCCGCCGACGTCTTGTTCGCGCCGCAGACCTTCCCGAACCCGGCCCGGCCGAACAACGTCCTGGCGCCGCTGTGGACCGACCTCGATCCACCCGCGGGCGGGGCAGTACGCATCGGCCTCCTCGGCGACGCCGACGCCGTCTACATCGTGGTCGACTGGGCCGGTGTCCCGAACTACAGCGACGGAACCGTGCACACGTTCGAGACCTGGATCCGCATCTCGGACCTCAGCTTCACCGGCCCCGCGAGCGAGCAGATCACCTACAGCTACGGCGCGGGCGCGAACGCGGGTCTCGGCGATCCCGGGTCGGGTGTGAACTGGGGTGCCGAGAACCGCGACGGCACGAGCGGCCAGAACATCGTGTCGGCTCCGGCCGACGGGAGCGAGTACCGGCCCAACACCAGCCCGGCGACTCCGGGTGGTTCGGTGACGGTCACCTTCGACGCCTCCGCCGGTACCGCGAAGACGTTCTCCTCGGTGGCGTCGATGACTTCCGACCAGACCGCAGGCACGGCAACGGTGGTACAGAACCTGACGTTCACGAAGTAGCGCGCACACGGAAGTGCGCGTGGCGGAGTGGTAGCGCCCGGTCCGACCCGGGAAGGGTTACGCGTCGCCGAAGGGGAACAACCGGCCGTCGGCGGTGACGAGGGTGTAGCCACGGCCGGTGGCGGAGGAGATCATGCCGGCGATGTCGCTGCCGACACCCGCGCCGCCGACGGAGCCGTAGAACGCGGCGTCGCCGAAGGCGAAGAGGCCGCCGTCGCTCGCGACGAGCCAGTACCCGTTGCCCGACGGTGTGACCGTCATGCCGTTGACGGGCTTGTTGAGCGGTGCGGCGCCCATCGACCCGAGGTTCGGCGCGTCGCCGTACGCGTAGACCGCGCCGGTCGGCGACACCGTCCACGACCCGTTCTGGCTGGGCGTCTGCGCGGCGGCGACGATCTTCACGCCGGCGGGTGTCGCGTGCGGTATCGGCACCATCTTCCCGTCGCGCACGGTCACGGGTCCGCCGGGCGACACCACCCCTTGCTTCGGTTTGGGTGCGGGCGCGGCCGGTGGCGCGGTTGGCGGTGGTGTCGCGGTCGGCGGTGGCGGTGCGAACGTGGTCGTCGTCGTTGTGGGTGGCGGCGGGGCCGCCGGGGTCACCCCGCTCGACGGCGATGATTCGGTGCTGGTCCCGGTCCAGTTCGTGGCCCGGACCGCGAAGTTGTATTCGACGCCGTTGGTCAGCCCGGTCACGACCGCGGGCGACCCGCCGGCGGTCACCTCGTACGCGGGGTTGCTGTTGTCGCGCACGACGATCTTGTAGCCGGTCACCGTCGGGCCCATGTTGTCGACGGGCGGTGTCCACGTCACCGTCGCCGCGCCGCTTCCGGCCACCGCGCTGACACCGGTCGGTGGTTGCGGCTGGCCAAACCAATCGACGGGGGTGCCGTTGTCGTCGTCGAGCAACGTCAACCGGTAGTCGGCGGCGTTCTGGCCCAAGACGACGTACGCGTCGTCGCCCGCGTCGACGACGATGTCGCGTACGACACCGAGCCAGTTCACCGAGACGACACCGGGCGCGGCCCAGCCGTCCCAGAAGTTGGTGTCGGCCGCTCCGGTCGCGAGGTCGAACTTGGCGACGAAGCCGCTGTCGGCCCAGAAGTGCGTCGCGCCGCCCACGACGATCTTCGAACCGTCGATCGCGATCGAGCGGGCCTCTTCGTTGCTGTTGATGCTGGGCAGGCTCGCGGCGTTGAACCGCAGCACACCGTTCCCGGTGCCGCTCGGGCCGTCGAACGTCGTCACGAGTGCTCCGGTGGCGGCGTTCATGCGTACGACGACTGCGTCGCGCAGCCCGACGAGCGCGTTGCCGGCGATCAGTGCGTCGGTGCCCGAGAGCACGACGGCGGCGGCCTCGCCATCGGTCCAGCCCTCACCCGCGCCGAAGTGCAGTTCCCCGGCAGTTCCGAAGCCGGCGTCGAACGTGCCCGCGCTGTCGAGCCGCGCCAGGTACCACCCGCCGGTCTCCTCGCCCGCGAGCAGTAACTCGCCGCTGTCGACCGCGACCGCGTTGACCCACTGCGAGCCCGCGCCGCCGAACGCGACCTTGCCGTCGGTATCGAAGGTCGGGTCGAGGTCGCCGTCGGCCTCGAGGCGGACCACGGCCGCGTCGGCGGTCGTGGCCATGCCGTACGGCCACGTGCGCCCGGCGAGCACGATGTTTGCGCCGTCGAGCGCGATCCCGAAGGCGACCTCGAAACCGCCGTAATCGACGGTGACGATGCCGTCGCCGCCACCGAACGTCGTATCGAGGTTGCCGGCCGTGTCGAACCGCACGACGAGCATGTCGGAGCCGAGGTACCCGGCGACGAGGACCCGGTCCGACGCGTCGACGACCGAGTCGTGCACTTCGAGGGAGGAGTCGCCGACGATGCCGAGCCGGTGCGTGAGGCGCCCGTCGCCCGACCAGTCGCCGTCGCGGTAGCCCTCGGGCATGAGGTGACGGGCGACGCCGAGCTCCCGGTCCCACCAGGTGCCCTGCGAGACCCCGGTGGCGTAGACGCGGTCTTCGGAGTCGATGGCGAGAGCGCCGGCGGTGGCCGACCGGGCTGTGCCGGTCTCGAAACGCGCGTCGAGGCGCCCGCTGCCGTTCCCGAGGACGGCTCCCGAAGGAGTGGAGCTGCTGCAGGTGAGTCCGCCGACGAGGCCGAGGGCGAGGGCGAGGGCGAGCGCGAGCGGACGGCGCATGGAGCAGCGTGGATCGACTGGTCGCGTCCGGAAGTTGATGGGGGAGTGACGAGGGTCACTGGATCGCCCGCTTCGAAGTTGATCGACCGACCGGACTTGCACCAGCCGACGGCGTGACAACCCACGCCGTCGGCTCGTGTTCGGAGGCGGTGCGGTACGCAGCGGTCGCGGCGGCGGTGCTAGCGATCGCCCGGTCGCTTCGGACCAGCGCGACCACGCAGCCTCCGAAGCCGCCGCCGGTGAGCCGGGCGCCGAGCGCACCCGCCTCGACCAGACATTCGACGAGCAGGTCGAGTTCGGGGATCGAGACCTCCATGTCGTCGCGTGACGACGCGTGCGACGCGAGGAGGAGCGGCCCGAGCGCGCCGACGTCGCCCGCTCGCAACGCG
>JANNHK010000348.1:0-2580 GCA_031404355.1 Actinomycetes bacterium | reverse complement strand
GGACGCCGCCGCCCATCGACAGCCATCCCGGCACGGGCGCGTCGCCCCGCAACACCGTGATCCTCGCGCTCGTCCTGCTGACGCTCGGCCTGATCACGCCGCGCCGCCGCCGGCGCGGCGTGTGACCGCTACCCGGTAGTCGCGACCGAGACGACCGGAACCGGCGGCGGGCTCGCGCCCAGCGACCCGAAGAACGGTTGGTTGCTGAAGTTGAAGATGCCGCCGTCTTCACCGACCATCAGGTAGCCGTCGCCGAAGCGCACCATGCCCGTGATCGGCCGGTTGAGGCGGGCGCCACCCATCGAATCGCGGAACGCGGCGTCGAACGCGAACACGCCGCCGTCGCGGGCGACGAGCCAGTAGCCGCGTCCGTCGCGGTCGGGGACGAGCGACTGCACCGGCCCGTTGAGGCGGGAGCCGCCCATCGACCCCGCGAACAGCGCGTCGCCGAACGCGAACACGCCGCCGTCGGACGCGACCATGAAGTAGCCCCCACCCGAGGGGGTCGAGACGGAGTCGAGCACGGGCCCGTTGAGTACGACGTTGCTCATGTCGCCGAGGAACGGTGCATTGCCGAACGGAAGGGCGCGCCCTCGCGTCGTGAAGAGCCAGTACCCACCGCCGTTCGCGGTACGCGACATGCTGGTGACGGTCACGAACGGCGCCAGCTGCGACGCGTTCGCACCGCCGAAGTAGCTCGCATCGCCGAATGCCGAGACCTCGCCCGTGCCCGCGACGAGCCAGTACCCGTACCCGCTCGGTGTCGGCTCCAGGTCGACGGCGCCATCCGACCGTCCACCGAAGTTCGACACGCTTCCGAACGCGTACACGCGCCCGCCGCCGTCGACCATCCAGTACCCCGCCGGCGCCGCGGTGACCGCGGGTGGCGAAGCCGGGGCCGGCGGCGCAGGCGCAGGCGGGGAGGCGGGCGGAGGCGCGAGCGCAACGGTGAGTGAGTAGCTGCCCGGGCTCGCCGAGCTGGCGGCATTCACAATCCGGATGCGGTAGGCGCCGGCCGTCGTGACCGTTTGCACCAGTGTCTCGGGCTTGTTGACCGGCTGCGCGTTCTTGGTCGCGACGAGCGCGTTCCCGGGAGAACGAAGTTCGATCGCCGGGTTGAGCGCGCGTGGCTCCAACGGGATGCCGGTCACGAAGGGCGTCACCGTGATGGTGTACGACCCCGGGACCGCGTCGAACGAGTACCAGTCCTCGTCGAGTTCGGGTGTGATCGTCGCGCTCGCCGTTGTCGCCATCGGTGTCGCTTGCGCGAACGTCGCGTTCGACTCACCGAACCCGGCAGGAACCTGCGCACCCGACGCGGGCAGCGGTCCACCGACGGCCGCGTACGCGTCGACGGTACCCGCGCCGAAGACCGGGTCGAATCCGGCCGGGCCGCGATCCTTCGCAGTGTTGCGCAGCCGGGCCGTGACTGCGGCTTCGGTGAGGCCGGGCTCGTGGGCGCGCACGAGTGCGGCAATGCCCGCGACAATCGGCGCCGCGAGCGACGTGCCGCTGGCGTCGTCGTAGGTGTCGTCGAGCGCGGTCGACACGACGGCGAGTCCCGGCGCGGCGACGTCGACGTACGCGCCGCGATTCGAGAACCACGCGGCCGAACCGTCGTCGCCCGTCGCCCCGACGGAGACGACGCCCGGCGACGCGGCGGGGTAGTACGGGATGTCGACCCCCGCGTTGCCCGTCGCCGCAACGACCACGACACCCACACTGCGGGCGTAGGCGACGGCGGCGGCGAGCATGGCGCTGTTGCCAGGCCCGGCGAGCGACAGGTTGACGACGTCGGCACCGTGGTCGGCCGCCCACGTGATTCCGGCCGAGATGTCGACGTCGTTTCCGCCGCCGTCTGCGTCGAGCACCTTCACCGGCATGATCGTCGCGGCCGGCGCCACGCCGCTGACACCCACGCCGTTGTTCCCCGTCGCGGCGGCGGTACCCGCGACCAGCGTCCCGTGGCCGTTGTCGTCCTGCGGGGTCGCGTCGTCGTTGACGAAGTCGTAGCCGGGCACCAGCCGACCGGCGAGATCGGGATGGTCGAGGTCGACGCCGGTGTCGACGACGGCGATCGTCACACCCGCGCCGGTCGTGACATCCCACGCCGCTTCGACACGCAGAGGGGAGAGGTAGTCGCTCTGGAGTGCCCAGTGGGTGTCGTTCGGCACGACCGCAGTCGCTGTGCGCATGTAATTGAGTTCGACGTCGAGCACCGCGGGGTCGGCGGCGAGCGCGGCACTGACCTCGGCGCGGTCGCCGTCCGGGGTGCGCACGCCGACCCAGCCCGCGGTGATCGTGCGCTCGAACTCGGCGCCGGCGTCCTCGATGCGGTCGACGCGGTCGCGAGTACCGGGTCTGAATCGCACGACCAACTGGTTGTCGGCGACGACCGGTTCGGTGCTCGGCGCCGCGACCGGCGCCGTGTCCCTGCCGTCGAACGCATCGTCGGCGGACGCGTCGGCGGGCGTTCCGGGCGCGGCGAATGCAGTCGCCAGCACTGCTGTCAGCAGTACACCCGCCCCAGTTCGCACTCCGCCCAAGCCAATCAAGCCTAAACGTCACCTCTTCCGATTC
>JANNHK010000347.1:0-3131 GCA_031404355.1 Actinomycetes bacterium | reverse complement strand
GTGACCCACACGTACTTCCAGTTGTGCCGATCGGCCTCTTGGATCAGCCCCAGCTCGTTTGTGATCGCGTCGTGCTCGGCTCCGGGCCCGAAGCGCTCGACTCGTCGGCGCGGAAGGTGGCCCTGGACGAAGATCCCGAACTCCATGGGGCCAGAGTGTGTCAGGCGCGCTTCCATCCTGCGAGCAGCGCGAGTTCCCGCCACTTCCAGAAGCAGTCGGCGTCGACGAAGCCGATCTCGTCGAACCACGGCAACTGCGTCTCGACCGGGACGAGCTTGTTCGACGGGTCCTCCTCGGTCCCGAGCGAGTCGAGGAACGCCTGGTGCAGTTCCGGCGTGCGCGACGCGACGTGTTCGAGGTTCATGAACATGCCGCCCGGCCGGAGCCGGTCGAACACCTCGCCGTACAGCGCCCGCTGGCGGTCGGGCACGACGTGGTGGATCGCGAAGCTCGACACGACGAGGTCGAAGGTCCCGATGTCGGGCAACGCCTCGTCGAGATCGTGGGACTGGATGCCGACCCGGTCGTCATCCGCGAACCGTTCCCGCGCCCGGCGCAGCATCTCTTCCTGGAAGTCGACGCCGATGCCCTGCGCGTCGGGCCGGGCCGACAGCACCAACCCGAGCGTGCTCCCGTCGCCGGTGCCGAGGTCGAGCACCCGCTCGACCCGCGCCGGGAGCAACTCGACCAAGACTGCGAGCCCGTCGACCCGGTGCGGGATCGCGTCGCGATCGCGCAGGTACCGCAACGCCCACTCGGGCTCCGTCCAGCGGTTCACGACGGTCATGGCCCGACGTTCTTCTCGCGCACGACGTCGCCGCGCTCCTGCATCCGCACGATCTTGTTGACGGCATTGAGGTACGCACGGGCCGAGGCTTCAACGACGTCGGTCGCGACACCGCGCCCCGTCACCTTGAAGCCGCCCGCTTCGACCGTGATCGCGACCGCGCCTAACGCGTCGGACCCGCCGGTCACCGACGACACGACGAAGTTGGCGAGCGTGCCCCGCACGCCCGTCGCCTCCATGATCGCGGCGATGGCGGCGTCGATCATGCCGTCGCCTGTCCCGGTCGCCTCGATCTTGCCGTCCTCGTGCACCAGGACCACGCGGGCCGTGGGTTTCGCCGCGGTACCACCGTGCATCTCGAGTTCGTGGACCGTGTAGCGGGTCACGATGTCGGTTCCGAGTTCCTCGGCCACGATCGCTTCGAGGTCGGCTTCGGTGATCTCGACCTTGCGGTCGGCCAGCTCCTTGAACCGCACGAACGCGGAGTTGAGCGCGTCGCCCTGGACGTGGATGCCCATCTTCTCGAGCGTGTCGGCGAATGCGTGCCGGCCCGAGTGCTTGCCCAACACGATCTGGGCCGCTTCCTGGCCCACGGTCGACGCGTCGATGATCTCGTACGTCTCGCGGTCGGCGAGGACGCCGTGCTGGTGGATACCCGCCTCGTGCGCGAATGCGTTCCGCCCGACGACCGCCTTGTTGTACTGCACCGCGTAGCCGGTCAGGCGCGATACGAGCCGCGACGTGCGGGCCAGTTCCTCGGTGCGCACGTTCACGCCTAGTCCACCGAAGTAGTCGCTGCGCGTCTTCACGGCCATCACCACTTCTTCGAGCGCGGCGTTGCCGGCCCGCTCACCGAGGCCGTTGATCGCGCACTCGACCTGCCGGGCACCGGCCGAGACACCAGCCAGCGAGTTCGCGACCGCGAGCCCGAGGTCGTCGTGACAGTGTGTCGACACGACGAACTCGCCCTGCACGTTCTCGATCACGTAGCGGATGAGCTTGGCGTAGTCGTCGGGCACGGCGAAACCGACCGTGTCGGGGATGTTCAACGTGGTCGCGCCGGCCTCGACCGCGAGCCGGCACACCTCGACCATGAACTCGGGGTCGGAGCGGTAGCCGTCTTCGGGCGAGAACTCGACATCGGCGCAGTACCCGCGGGCCCGGGCCACCCCGGCCGCGGCCTCGGCCTTCACCTGGTCGGGCGTCATCCGGAGCTTTTTCTCCATGTGGATCTTCGACGTCGCGATGAACACGTGGATGCGCGGCTTCTCCGCGTGGCGCACGGCCTCCCACGCCCGGTCGACGTCCTTGAAGCCCGTGCGCGAGAGCCCGGCGATGATCGGCCCCTTCACCGACTTGGCGATCGCCTCGACCGACTCGAAGTCGCCCTCCGATGCGATCGGGAAGCCGGCTTCGATGACGTCGACACCCAGGCGCGCGAGCTGGTCGGCAATCTCGAGCTTCTCGGCGACGTCGAGGGAGATGCCGGGCGACTGCTCGCCGTCTCGCAGGGTCGTGTCGAAGATTCTGACTGTGTCCATCTCGCCTCCAAGGGCGTGTATCCGGGCGGGTGTTCGGGTTTGGGAGCAATGAAAAACCCCCCGGCCATGAGGCGCGGAGGGCGGAGCGCGAGCACCTATGTGGGCTCGCGCTTAGGTAAGAAGGAGGACCAGGAAATCGGGTCGGGTCCGCAGTTCCTTACGCATACGTCTCGCCAGTCTGCCATTGGTGCGACCGAACGTCAATCACGGTCTGGGTCTTCACTCGGCCCCGAGGCGTCGCGCATGAGAGGATTGGCCCGTGCGCAAAGCTGTGAAGCGGGCAGTCGGAGCCGGTGTCCTCGCCGGTGTGGGGTACGCGGCGTGGCGGGCGTGGAAATCGCAAGTGCCGCAACGCACGGGTGACGTGTCGTGGGAGACCGCACCCTTCCCATTCCCGCCCGTCCCCCGACCGTCAACGCAGTCCGCGCCGCGCACCGAGCGCACCGTCGAACCCCAGAAGCCCGAACCGCGGAAGGTCGCGGTCTGTGTCGACCCGATCGAAGGGGGCGCGTGCCCCACGTCGCACCCGGTGAAGGCCAAGACGTCGAGCGGGATCTTCCACGTACCCGGCGGCGCCAACTACGACCGCACCAAGGCCGACCGCTGCTACGTCGACGCGGACGCGGCCGAGGCCGACGGCCTCCGGCCTTCCAAGCACTGACTCAGTCGAGGTCGAACGCGCGGGCCGACTGCACGCCCGGTTGTTCGGCGATGCGTTCGACGATCTCGGCCGGGACGCGCGTGTCGGTGGCGACTGCCATCAACGCGGCCGCGCCGCTCGGACTGCGGCCCACGTCCATGTC
>JANNHK010000346.1:0-16900 GCA_031404355.1 Actinomycetes bacterium | reverse complement strand
ATCGGCCCGGTTTTTTGGTTGCCGTGTTGGATGTTGGTGGCTGCGGCGGCGGCGTCGATGATGGCTTCGGCTTGTGCGAGTGCGTCGCCGGGGTCGGTGACGGTGACTTGGATCCCGGTGGCCAGTGGTGCGGCGATGGCCAGGGTGGCGGTTGTCTGCGCGTCGATGAGCCATCCAAGATCGAGTTGTGGCGCGGTCGGGGTGGGAGTTGGGCCGGTCGGGACGTAGCCGCTGCCGCTGCCGCCGCCGCTGTTGCCGGTGGCGAAGTCTGTGCATGCTCCGGGATGAAGGAGACACTGGAGGTACGGGCTCGCGACGGCTGCGGCGACTGCGGCGTAAAGTCCGCCGGTCGCGCTCACGTTGATGCTAATGATCTCGTTCTCGATTGCGCGGTTCATGGCGCGGGTTCTTGTTCTCAGTTCCCATTCGCGTCGACTGAGCGCGATCTCGGTCTGTGCGAGGGTCCCTGAGACTTCTTGTAACTGCTGCTCGAGCTGTTTGCGGTACAGCCGTTCCATTGGCCCTTCGCCGTTGCTGTCCCCGAGTTCTCGCAAGTCGCGACTCAGATCCTCGGATGCCTGTCGCAACTGGTCGCGCGTTTGCGGCATCGTGTACATCGTTGCCGTCGTTGCCAGCACGACGAGCGCTCCGATTCCGATGGCTGCGAGGATCGCGAAGTGTCCGGTCGGGTCGTTGTGGCGGAGGGGGTTGGTGTTGGCGTAGCCGTAGCGGTTGGCGGCGAAGGTGGTGGACGGTTCGAGTCGCCAGGTGTCGGCGGAGGCGAAACCGCCGGTGGTCGGGTCATACCAGCGGGCTTGCATCTGGACTTTGTTGGTGGTGGGGTCGGTGTAGTCGCCTTGGTAGCCGAGGGGGGCGTCCCAGGTGCCGGTGGTCGCGATGATCCCGCCCCACGGTTCGTAGCTGCGGGTGCTCAGCACGGTGCCGGTGGTGTCGAGGGTGGCGATGACGTCGCCGCGGCCGACGTCGTTGACGGTGAGGCGTTGTTGGGTGCCTTGTTGGTAGGCGACGGCGCTGCCGTCGAGATCGAGTGCGATCTTGGTGGCGCCCGTGGCGACGATGTCTTTTCCGGCGCCGGCGTAGCCGAAGGTTGTCGTCCCGCGTTTGTGGAGCCGGTCGAAGGCGTCGTAGGTGTAGGTGGTGGTGGCGTCTTTGGTGAGCCGGTCGGCGGCGGCGAAGGTGAGGGTGCGGCTGACACCGCCGACGGTCTCGGACGCGCGGGTACCGCGGGCGGTGTAGGCGAACATGTCACCGCGACTGTTCGAGACGAGTTGGTTGCGTTGGTTGTACGTGTAGGTGGTGGTCGGGGCCGGTGGTGCGGTCCAGGTGACGGCGGCGTCGAAGAGTTTCCAGCCGTCGGAGTTGAGCGCGACGACGGTGCCTTCGTCGAAACCGAGCGCGACACGTTTCGCGGCCGCGGTGGCGCCGCCGGCGAGGGCGGCACCTTGGTCGTAGGCGAACACGATGTTGTTCGTGATCGGTGTGCCGGGCGCCCGGGCGACGATCTGCGCGCCCGCACCGAGCGCGGAGGTTTCGGCCTTACCGAACGGCCGCTTCACCGGCGTCACCGCCACCGTGCCGGAAAGGCCCGCCGCGACCGGATGGGCAGGATTTGTGATCTCGATGTTTGGTTTCGAGATGGTTGCCGTGGTGGCGGCGAGCTGATGCTTCGGCCATGACTGGCGGCGCAGGTGCACGACCGGGACCCCAAGGTCTTCGTCGTACTTCTCGGCGATCTGCGCGTCGGCGACCGATGGTGAGAGCACCACAATCCCCGAGCCGGCCGCATCTTCGACCGCGGCGTCGTCGCGCAGCACGACGACGAGTCCCAGTGTCGTCTCGAGCCGGGTACGGATGAGCTGCTCGGCCGGCGTCAACTTCGTCGGATTGGCGACCACGAACAAAGCTTGTGCCGACCCGCCGCTCACCGAGGTGCGGTTGCCGGCACCGTCCCACCCGTAGGCGACCGTCGCGGGCGCGCCGGTCGGCTTGGCCCAGTTCCAGCCCGTGAGCCGAGAGGCGAGGTCGTAGCTGTAGCTGTGCGTGCCGGCGTCGGCGACGGCCCCGCTCACGGTGCGCGACACGATGTTGCCGGTCGGGTCGTAACTCTGCGCGGCCTCACGCACCGGCGCGCCGCCCCGCACGAGCGAGTCGGTGGCGAGGCGACCGGCGCCATCCCACGTGTAGTCGCGCGTGGTTCCCGTCGCGCCGAACGTCACCCGGCGGGGTTCACCAGTCGGGTAGTAGTCGAACGAACGCGCGACGTTCGTCACCGGGTCGGTCGCGGTCGCGAGCAGGCCGCTGCCGCCGGCGCCGATGCTGTACGTCCAGCGCGATACCCCGGCACCGTCGGTCCGTGTCACCGGCCGGCCCGCCGCGTCGTAGGTGAATGACACTGCGTTCGGTCCGCTGCTCGACCGCAGCAACCCCCGATCGTCATAGGTGAACGTCTGGGTGCCGTTCGGCTGGGCCGCTGTGAGCATCCGACCCGCCTCGTCGTACGCGAATGACCTCGACACGGAAGCCGCGCCGCCCCCGCTGCTCGTCTGCCCGACCAGGTTCCCGAGCGCGTTGTACGTCATCGAGTCCGTCACGCCCCCCGGGCGGGCGACGGTCTTGGTGAGCCCCCGACTGTCGTAAACGAGCGATGTCAGCCGGTCGGTGTCATTCGGGAACTGCGTCGTTGTCGGCTCCCGCTCCGACGCGAGGAGGTTCCACGGGTTGTAGCGATACGTCGTCGCGTTGCCGTTGCCGTCGGTCACTCGCGTGCGGTTGCCCGCGGCGTCGTACCCGAACCATGTGACGGCCGATGAACTCGACGTGAGGTCGACCGTGGCTGAAACCCGGTTGGCTGCGTCGTACAACGAGATCTGTCGGACTTGGTCAGGACCACCGACCGTGACGGGCGCGGCCACCGTTACCGGGTTGCCGGTGGCGTCGTAGGTTGTCGTGACGCGCGTCGCCACCGCACCGTCGCTACCGAGCCGTTCCTGCTCGACCACTTCGCCCGCGAGGTTGGCACGCGCACGCGACACCCGCCCGGCGGGATCCGTCTCCACGACGTCCCAGCCGTCGCGCTGGTAGGCAGTCACCGTCGCTCCGAGTGCGTTCTGGGCACGCGTCGGGCGACCGATCCCGTCGTATTCGTAGCGGGCAGTGACGCCGGTGGGGTCCGTGACGGCCAGAACGTCACTGTGGTCGCCGAACTCGAACGTGGTGGTGTACTCCGCGTTGTCCTGGCGCACGACGCCGTGTCGGCTTCGCCGTCTATCGGCCATATGACCAGTTTTTGGCCGACAGCCCGCCAATCCGAGCGGACGCGAGAAGGCCCGGCCGAGCCCGGCCCCGGCGCGGGGACTGTCAGGAACTTTGGGTAAGTGGCGTGATCGGCGGCGGGTTCACGGCCCGGTCCCGCGTGTAGCAGGAGCGACTTCGTGATCGCGATCCGAACGCCGTGACGTCCGTTGTCCTGCGTCCAGGGCCCGCGGGCGATTCCGCCGGTAGAACCGGGAGAAGGCGCCGGCCGTTTCCATGCTCAAGTGTGAGTCACCCAGCGCGGGAAACGTTGGGCGCGCGGGCAGGTCCTCGATGCGCTACGAGAACGACTGGCCGCAGCCGCAGGTGCGCTGCGCGGCCGGGTTGTTGATCGTGAACCCGGCGCCCTGGAGCCCGTCCTTGTAGTCGAGCGACGCGCCCGCCAGGTACTGGGCGCTGGCCGGGTCGACGAGGACCTTCACGCCGTCCTCGTACTCGCCTTCGATGTCGTCGGCGGCGCGCTCGCTGTCGAAGAACATGTCGTAGCTGAGGCCGGAGCAACCACCGGGGCGCACGGCCACCCGGAGGAACAGCTCAGGCTGCGCCTCGGCTTCCAGCAGTTCCTTGACCTTGGTCGTCGCCTGCTCGGTGAGCGTGATCATCGAATGGCCTCCAACTCGGCCCGTAAACGGGCGGCTTACGCTTGCTCAGGATACCCGACCGAAACCGTGACTCGGCACGGGTCCCGGTCGTACAACGTCGCGAACTCCTCGACGCTTCCCCCGCCGACCGAATTCACGACACCCTCACAGATGCCGCGGTGCAGATTGCACACCAGTTCGGGGTAGGCCTCGGCCAGTTCGCGAAACGGACAGTGCAAGAAGGCGATCTCCGTGTCGCCACCGACGGTCTCGGGGGCCGGGTCGAAACCCAGCCGCTCGAGCTCGCCGAGCAGCGCTTTCGTGCAGGAACGGCTGCGGGTGCGGGTGCCGGCCTCGGTGCCCCACGACCGGCCGATCGCCGTCGCCTCGTCGGCGTCGGCCCCGAGCCGTTCGGCCAGGGCCGCGAGCATGCCCGCGAGCAGCGTGTAGCTGGGCGGGTCGAACCCGAGCCCCGGTGCGCCCGCGGCGAGCGAGTAGACGTGCTGCGGGCGGCCCACCCGGCCCCGGTGCACGGCTTCGACGTCGACGAGGCCGGCGTCGCGAAGCCGCTCGAGGTGGAGGCGGACGGTGTTCGTGTGCAGGCCCAGGCGTTCGGCCAACTCGGTCGCGGAGAGCGGCCGGGTGGACCCTGCCAGTTCCCGATACATCGAGAACCGGGTTTCGTCGCCGAGTGCTTTCAGTACCGCCAGCAGGTCCATTGCGCCTTGACCGTACCTGCGCAACGGGCATATTTTCAAGGTCTAACCTGTTTTTATTCACGCATGACCGACACCGAGCTCCCCCCGCCGCCCGGCCCCGTTCCGGGTATCCACGACGTTCGGGGCGTCCTCGCGGGCGTCCTCGACCCGGAGCTGCGGGCGAGCATCGTCGACCTCGGCATGGTGAAGGACATCGCCGTCGACCCGGACGGCATCGTGACGGTGAAGGTGGCCCTCACCACCGCGGCCTGCCCGCTGCGGGGCCAGATCTCCACCGACGTGAAGTCGAAGGTCTCGGGTCTGCCCGGCGTGAGTGCCGTCGTCGTCGAATACGGCGAGATGACCCCCGACGAGCGTTCCGAACTGATGCAGCGGGCGCGCAAGCACGCGCAGGAACAGGCACCGCCGACCGAGATCGCACCGACGACACGCGTCATCGCGGTCGGCAGCGGCAAGGGCGGCGTCGGCAAGTCGTCGGTGACCGCCAACCTCGCCGCCGCGCTCGCCGCGCGCGGGCTGACGGTCGGTGTGCTCGACGCCGACATCTGGGGCTTCTCGATTCCCCGCATGCTCGGCGTCGCGGGCCGTCTCGGCGGAACCAAGACCGCGGGCGGGAAGGGGAAGATCCTTCCCCAGGAAGTCGCGGTCGGCTCGGGGACCTTGAAGGTCGTGTCGATGGGTTTACTCGTCGACGACGAGGACACCGCACTCATGTGGCGCGGGCTGATTCTCGCCAAGGCGCTTGAGCAGTTCCTGACCGACGTGCAGTGGGGCGACCTCGACTACCTGCTCATCGACATGCCGCCGGGGACGGGCGACATCCAGATGGCGCTGTCGCGGCTCCTTCCGCAGGCCGAGATGCTCGTCGTCACCACTCCGGCGAAAGGCGCGCAGAAAGTGGCGTCACGCGTCGCCGACATGGCGCGCCGCTCGTATCTCAAGGTGCTCGGGGTCATCGAGAACATGAGCGCGTTCGTGGCGCCCGACGGCAGTACGCACGAGATCTTCGGGAGCGGCGGCGGCAAACGGCTCGCGGCGCTGACCGGCGCGCCGCTGGTCGCGTCGATCCCGATCGAGCCCGCGGTGTCGCACGGCGGCGACACGGGCAAGCCCGTCGTCGTCGAACACCCCGACTCGCCCGCCGCGCTCGCGTTCACGGCCGTCGCCGACCGCATCGTCACCGAACTGTTGCCGCCCGTCGAGATGGCCGGGTGCACGGCGCGCATCTTCGAGCTGGCCAAGAACCGGGCGTAATGGCACAGCCGGACGAGCGCGAGCAGCGGACGATCTTCGGCGAAGTCGCCGAGCTGTACGACCGGGCGCGGCCGACGTATCCCGAAGTCCTCTTCGACACGGTCATGGAATACGGCGGCCTGAGCGCCGGAGATCGTGCTGTCGAGATCGGTGCGGGGACGGGCAAGGCGACGATGCCGTTCGCGGCGCGCGGCCTCGACATCCTCGCGCTCGAACCGAGCCCGGGCATGGCCGACGTGTTGCGCGCCAAGGGAGTCGAGGCCGTCGCGTCGACGTTCGAGGACTGGGTGACGACAGAAGAGTTCCCGTTGTTGTTCGCCGCGCAATCGTGGCATTGGGTACCGACCGAGGGCCGGTACGAGAAGGCGCTTGCCACCCTCACACCCGGTGGGACGATCGCGTTGTTCTGGAACAAGCCCCGCCAGTTCACGGGCGAGTTCTACGAGCAGATCGACGCGATATTCCAGGAGCACGGGCCCGAGTTGCGTAGCGGCTACGGCAGCTTCGTGAAGCTGCTCGAAACGCCGCAGGAGCTCGTAGCGTTCGCCGACGTCACCAAGCACGTGTTCGCGTGGTCGCAGACGTACACGAGCGAGCAGTACGTCGCGAACCAGCGTACGCACTCCGACCACCGCCTGCTCTCCGACGAACGCCGGAACGCGTTGCACGACGCCATTGCCGATCTGATCGACGCGCACGGCGGCACGATCGACGTGTACTACGACACGCTGCTGTTCATGGGCCGGCGCGGGTAACGGAAGCGCGCTTCAGTCCGCGATCCGTAGCGCGACCGCGGGCTTGATCCTCGCCGCGGACCGCGCCGGCGCCGCGGTTGCGAGCAACGCGAACAGGAGCGTGCCCACGATGAGCACGAAGATGGTGAGCCACGGCACGACGAAGTCGAACGAGTCGCCGAAGGTGTCGGTCATCGTGATCGAGTACGCCGTGATCAGCGCGAGCACCGTGCCGATGAGCGTGCCTTCGACCGCGACGAACGCCGACTCGATGACGAACGCCCACCCGACCGCCTTGGCGTCGAAGCCGAGGGCGCGCAGCACACCGACCTGCCGGCGGCGTTCACGCACGGCCCGCACCATGATCACGCCGATACCGGCGACGCCGACGATCAACCCGAGCGCGAGGTAGCCGCGCATCAGCATGAAGAACTGGTTCTGCTGGCTGATCTGGTCCTCGACCAACGCTCGGATCGGGTCGGCTTCGCCGCCGTTCTCGAGGAACCGCGGTGAGAACTCGGCGGAGAACGTCTCCGGGTCGTCGACAGTGACGTACGCCCGGTTCGGCACCGCACGCTCGCCGAAGAGTTCCTGCGCGGCTTGCGCACTGATGAACGCGCCACTGAACACGAGGTCGGTCTCGCTCTCGGCGGCGACGGTGAAGGTCATTTCGCGGCCGCTCGCCGGATCGCGGGCAATGAACGTCTCGCCGATCGCAAGCGCGGCCTGGGGCGGGCCGGCCCCGTTCTGGAGGAAGAACTCGTCGACGAACACGAGCGACGGATCGTCGACGAGTGTCCGGAACGCGTCCTCGTCGGCGGCGAAGTCAGGAGCATCGGCCAGTGAGACCTCGCCGCCGGTCAGGAAGGATGCGTCGATGCCTGAGAGCCGGCCGACCTGCGGTTCGGTTTCGCCTTCGAGGATGATGTCGGCTTCGAGTGTGATGACCGGCGCAACCGCGGTGACGCCCGGCTCCTGTGCGAGTGCGTCGAAGTCGACGGGGTTGCCTTCGTTCGAGGTGACGAGCGTGTTGAACCCACCCGAGACGTCGGCGGTGAACTCGTCGGACTGGGTTGAGAACATCGCGGAGATCACCGACACGAACACGAGGACGAACATCACGAGGGCGAACATCCCCAGCGTCAACGCGGTGCGCAGCTTGCGGGCGAGCGGATAGGCGAGCCCGAGCCGGACACGCAGCGACCGATTCGCGACGCGTCCCAACGCGTGCCCAATGGCGCTCTGGTGCTCGGTCACGAGTACGACGGCCGCGCCGACGAGCACCAAGCCCTGCACGACGAAGAGGAAGACTTCGGGTTCGGTGTCGAGGACGATCGTGATCGGCACGGCGAGGACGCCCCACACGAGGACGATCGCGGCGAGCGCGGTCGTGACGGCACTGCGGGGGAAGTTGCGGGCCAGGGCGGGGCCGAGGCCGACGAATACGAACACCGGCCCGACGATGAGCGGGAAGAACGCGGCCGTGCTCACCCCGACCGAGGTCAGCAACAGCCCGAACACAGCGAGCACGAGGCCCCCGTACAGGGCTCGTTTGCGCGGCCGGCGGCGCGGCGGTTCGGTGATGTCGCGCACGGCCTGGATGATGTTGAACCGAGCGAGCCAGAGGCTCGTGATCCCGACGGTGATGATCGCGATGGTGAAGCCGACGGCGAGGCCGGCGAACACGCTCGACCACTCGAAATCCCAGCGCAGCTTCAGACGAAAATCTTCGTCGCCGCTCGAGAATATTCGGCTCGCGCCGGCCATGATGAGCCGGCCCAACCCGAGGCCGACGAATGTGCCCGCGATCGCGGAAACAATCGCGTAGCACCACCCCTCGGTCGCGAACGCGCCGACGAGCGACGACCGGCGCAGTCCGACGGCGCGCAGCATCCCCAGTTCGGACTTCCGCTCGTCGGCGAGCATGAAGAAGATGTTGACCAGCAACAAGATGCCGGCGATGACCGCGAAGAATCCGAGCGACGTGTAGAGCTGCGTCAGCTGGTCGCCGGCCTCGGTGGCCGCGTCGAGGAGCCGTTGCTTCGCGTCGATGATGCTGGCGTCCAGTCCTTCGATGTGCGGCTGGATCGCGGCGACGACCTCATCCGACGGCTCGGCGCCTCCTTCGACGCCGCCGCTGTTCGAGACGACGACCATGCTGCGCGCGGTCTCGCTCGCCGCAGGCAGTTCGGCGGCGAGGGTTCCCGGGGCCACAAGGAGGTTGTTCGAGGTCGACTCGAACCCGATCCAGAACCCCGCGATCCCGCGCTGCGGTAACACGTCGGTGACCCGCAGCCGCAACGACTCGCTGCGCGCGAATATGTCGATCTCGTCGCCGACACCGACCGCGAGCGACCGCGCCAGATCCTCACCGACGACGACTTCGCCCACCCCGGGCGTCTCGCCGCTGATCCCGGTTGCGGCCGGGTCGTCGCCGAAGTCGCGCGCGGAAGCAAAGTCAACTTCAAGCAGTTGCGAGTTCGCCTCACCGCGGCGCGGCTCGGACGTCGTCGCGGTGGCGACGTCGGCCGTGGTCAGTGCGAGGACGCCGTCGACGTTCGGGTCGTCGAAGTCGGCCAGTGCATCGTTGATTGCCGCGCCGCGTTCGGGACCGAGCGTCGCCACGACAACGTCGATCGGCCCGAGTTGGTCGTACGCGCCGGCCCGGATCGACGCATTGAACGTGTCGCCCACGACGAACGACCCGGTCATGATCGCGGTGCCGAGCAGCGACCCGGCGATCACGAGCAGCGACTCCCGCGGCCGTCGGGTCGCGTTCCGCAATGCGAGGCGGCGCAACACCGGCTTGCGCGCCAGGACGAACAGGAACGGCAGCGAGACGACGAGGACGAGGAGGAGAGGCGTCGGCATTGCCTACAGGACCGGCGCGTCGACGGGTTCGTCACTCACCACGTGACCGTCGCGCATGCGTATCAACCGGTTCGCGGTGTGCCCGACGCCTTCGTCGTGGGTCACGACGATGAGGGTGAGACCGTCGGCGTGCAACTGGACGAGCAGATCCATCACCGTCGACGCGGTCTCGGAGTCGAGCGCACCGGTCGGCTCGTCGGCCCACACGACCCGCGGGCGCCCGGCGAGCGCACGCGCCACCGTGACGCGCTGCTGTTCACCGCCCGACAGTTCATTGGGGCGGTGCTTGAGGCGCGTACCGAGCCCGACCCGCTCGAGCGTCTCCGAAGCTTGGCGGCGGGCGTCCTTCGAATCGGCACCGGCGAGCAGGAGCGGCAACTCGACGTTCTCGACCGCACTGAACACCGGGATGAGGTTGTACGCCTGGAAGATAAACCCCATCGACGACGCCCGGTTGCGGGTGCGCTGCCCATCGGACATGGCGTGCAGGTCCTCGCCCGAGAGGAGCACCCGGCCGCCGTCGATGCTGTCGAGACCCGAACAGCAGTTGAGCAGTGTGGTCTTGCCCGAACCCGACGGCCCCATGACGGACACGAACTCGCCGTCGTGCACGACGAGGTCGACGCTGCGCAGGGCTTCGACCTCTTCGGCCCCCGTTCGGTAGACCTTGCGGACACCTTCGGCGACCAGCAGCGGCTCGGTCATAGACGCGAACGGTACAGCCGCTTGTGAACGTTCTCACTATCAGGGCGACGGCCTCGACACCCGAAGTCAATACCCAAGGAGGTCGCCCGCCTTCTGCGAGCCCGAGTGACGGCTCACGTACCGCCGCGAGGGCCGCGTGTCGTGCTCGCGCGTTTGGCGTCGTACATTGCCGCGTCGGCGTTGCGCAGGAGCGCGGCCGCTTCGTGCACGGACTCGGTCGCCATCGCGACGCCGATGCTCGCCTTGATCTCGATGGCTGTGCCCGCGAACTCGATCGTGCCCGAAAGCGCACGGCCGACGCGGTCGGCGACGAACACCGCGGTCTGCTCGTCGGGTACGTCGTCGCATACGACGACGAACTCGTCACCGCCGAGGCGACAGACGGTGTCGCTGGGCCGCACCGCCGCGGTCATGCGCCGGGCTGCTTCTTTTAGTACCTCGTCGCCCGCTTCGTGGCCGTGCCGGTCGTTGACCGCCTTGAAGTCGTCGATGTCGACGAACAGGACGGCGACCCCCGTGCCGAGACGTTTCGAGCGAGCCAGCGCGATCTGGAGTCGGTCGAGCATCAGTGCCCGGTTGGGCAGGTCGGTGAGCGGATCGTACGTCGCGAGGCGCGTGACCGTGGCGAGCGCCTTCGTGCGCTCGATTGCGAACTGGACCGACCGTGCCAGCATATCGCTCGTCACCCGGTCCTTCTCGAGGTAGTCCTGGGCTCCGTGCTCGAGCGCACGCGGGCCCGCCGCGTAGTCGTTGAGACCCGTGAGCACCACGATCGACGTGAACGGCGCGAGCGCGCGCAGCTCTTCGATCGCCGTGGTGCCGTTCGCGTCGGGAAGCGACAGGTCGAGCACGATCGCCCACACGTTGTCGCCGATCGCCCGGCGCGCGTCGGCGAGCCGGTCGACGTGTTGCACCCTGAAGCCCGCGGTCCAGCCCTGTTGCAGAAGGTCGGTCACGAGGCGGGCATCGGAGGGGCTGTCCTCGACCAGCAGGATCGTGGGTCGGGCATCGACAGCAATGTCGGCCGCCGGCAGGTTTTCGGACGGCTCCGTCGTGACGCAACGCCGGATCGCATCCACGACCTTGTCGTAGTCGCCGAGGTCGGCGGGCTTGACGAGATAGAACGACGCGCCGAGCTCGTACGCGCGGACGATCTGGTCGCCATCGCGGGCGCCGCTGAACACGACGACGCGGGTGTGTTCGAGCTGCCCACTGTCCCGCAGGTGCTGCAGCACGTCGAGCCCATGGCCGTCGGGCAACGTGAGGTCGAGCAACACCACGTCGAGCGGGGCGTCGCGGTGACGCTCGAGGAACGCGAGCGCGTCGCCGCGCGTCGGCACCATGAACACATCGCAGTCCAGCTGCTCCCGTAGCGTGGTCATCGTCAGGCGCGCGTCGGCCGGTTCGTCTTCGACGACGAGGATGCGTAGCGCCGACCGCGCCTCCGCGCGCATCCGCTGAGCGATCGAGCTGGTGTCGAAACTCATGGTGAAACCTCCGGGAGTTGCGCGACGTCGAGCCAGAAGTCCTCGATCGCGTGAATGACGGCGAGGTACTGGTCGAGATCGCCGGGTTTCGTGACGAAGCAGTTCGCCTGGCGCGCGTAGCACGCGTTCACGTCTTGCTTCGAGTTCGAGGTGCTCAAGACGACGACCGGGATGGAGCGGAGCTGCTCGTCGGTCTTGATGTCGGCGAGCACGTCGAGGCCGCTGCGGCGCGGCAGGTTGAGATCGAGAAGGACGAGGTCCGGGCGCGGCGCGGCTTCGAAGGGCGGTTCCCGCCGGAGGAATCCCAGCACCTGATCGCCGTCGCGCAGGACGGACACGGCATCGCGCACGGCCGGGTCTCGCAACCCTTCCATCGTGAGCCGAGCATCGGCGGGGTCGTCCTCGACGATGAGCAATCGCCGCGGCCGGTGAGCCATATTCATGCGGCTACGACCTCCGGCCCTCGATCGCCCGCACGGACATAGCCGCTGACCGGGCCTGCGATCTGCGCCTGGGCGCTCATGCCGCTTTCCCCGGGATCGTGAACCGGAACGTCGCGCCGTGACCGGGTTCGGATTCGATCCAGATGCGACCGCCCCACCGCTCGACAAGCTTCTTGCAGATGGCGAGGCCGATACCCGTGCCGGGGTACTCGTCGCGGGCATGCAGCCTCTGGAACACGGTGAAGATCTGGTCGGCGTGGCGCGGGTCGATGCCGATGCCATTGTCGGCCACCGAGATGATCGACCAGTCACCCTCGACCTCGGCCGAGATGCGCACTACCGGGCTTCGGTCGTTTCGGAACTTGAGTGCGTTCCCGATGAGATTCTGCAGAATCTGGACCGTCTGGGCCGGGTCGGCGACCACGTCGGGAAGCTCGCCGACGTCGATGCGCGCGTCGGCGCCGACCGCGCTGTTCAGGTTCGCGACCGCGGTGTCGACGGCCGACCGCAACGGGAATTGTTGCGGGTTCGCCCCGGTGCCGACGCTCGAGTAGACGAGCAGACCGTCGACGAGCGACTGCATGCGGCTCGCGCCGTCGTCGACGAAGGCGAGGTACTCGTCGGCCTGCGGGTCGAGCCGGCCCTGGTAATCGCGCACGAGGAGCTGCGAGAATCCGCGCACTGCGCGCAGCGGTTCCTTGAGGTCGTGCGACGCGACGTACGCGAACTGTTCGAGATCATGATTCGACCGATCGAGCTCGCGGTTCGCGGTCTCGAGTCCCCGCGTGCGAGCCTCGATCCGGTCGTTGGCTGTTATGAGCTCCTCGCCGGCCAGGACGCGTTGGCGATCGAGGAGGTCAATCGTGCGCGCGCTAGGAAGGGCCGTCGCCATTGTCGCGACGATCGCCACGAGGACGAAGAGCGCCGCGTTGAGCGAGGAGTCGTACAACCCCTCGTTGTGTCCGAGGACGATCAGCCCGCCGGCCACCGGCATGGCGACGAACGCGAGGAGCGCCATGCGCCGCAACATGATGCTGTCTGTGCCCGCGCCGCCCAGGATGTGTGACACGAAGCCATCGGGCACCGCGGCGAGGACCCCCACGGAGGCCACGACCAGGCCGGCTGCCGCGTGTACGGCTATCGTGGAATTCGGCGAGGTGGAATACAGCGTCTCGATGCCGTACAGATATCCGATGACGGCAACGCCCGCTCCGCCGAATGCCATGAGCCCCAGCCCCTGCGCAACGAGTCGGCGTCTCGCGGCGAGGGCGAGCAACGCGATGGCGAGCGCCGAGAACCCGAACGCGGTGGCGATCGCCATCCGGCCGGGATGCGGCCCGGAGTCGAAAGAGCCGGCGAAGAGCACCTCGGACCCGAGGTTCCGGCCCATCGCGTACTCGACCAAGCTCAGCCCCCCGACGAGGAGGGTCCCCGCCGTCGCGACGAGTCCCAACCGCCGCATCCACCCCCGCGCGCCGGTTCCGACCAGCGCGACACCGAGGAGCACGAAACAGACGGCGGTCACGGGCTTCATCGCAACGAAGCCCGGAACGACGCTCTTGACGGCGCCGGCACCCGCCGCCCAGCCGACCAGCACGAGCATCCCCAGCGTCGCCGAGACGGCGCCCGCGACGCGCGCCACTGCAACACGGCGATTGGCCGGACGGGACTCGTGTTCACGCCGGAACATTGCTTCGGCCCGCAACTGCGCTTCGATGCTGCGCGACGCCGACGCGGCACCGACGACCGTGCCCGACGCGTCGGCGACCGGCGAGACGGCGACGTCGACGGCGATCAATTGACCCGACTTGTGTAACCGTTGGGTGCGATAGTGCGCGCCGCGTCGGCCCGCCACGACGGACGCCCGCACCTCGTGCTCGCGCTCGCGCAGCTCGGGAGGTATCAACACGTTGATGTGTTGGCCGATGACCTCGTCCGATTGGTAGCCGTAGAGGACCTCGGCACCCATGTTCCAGTCGGTGATGACGCCGTCTCGGTCCTTGGCGACGATGGCATCGGCCGACAGTTCGACGATCGACGCCAGACGAGCACTCTCGCCTTCGATTCGCCTGCTTTCGGTGACGTCCTCGACGATCGCAACGGCGCGCTCGGGGCCTGCTGGGTCGCTGCCGGCGCGTGCCACCCGGCATAGCCCGATGACCGTGCGGCCGCCCTTCGCGACGAACCGACGTTCGAACACCATCGGCTCGCCCCGCTCGATGCCCTTGGCGACAACCGCGCTCTGACCGACGTCCTCAGGATGGCTGATACCCGCCGGCCCGACCTCGAACAGCTCCGATTCCGTGTACCCGAGCATTCGACAAAACGCGGGATTCGCTGCGTGAAAGCAAACGCCCGGCTCGACGATCGCCATCGGGACCGGACTGTTCACGAACAGATCGCGAAACATCGTCTCGCTCGCGCGCAGTGCCTCCTCGGCCTCATGCTGCGCGGTGATGTTCTCAACGACGAGGAGTCCGAGGTCGTCGGCGAAGGGGGTCAGGCTGAACGCGACCCACAGCGACCGACCGTCCTTGCGGCGGCACCGCCTCGTGGAGCGTACCGATGCGCCCTCGCCGCTTTGGTCGAGGATAACTTCGCGCTGCTCTTCGACGTCGTCGGGATGGCTCAGGTCCGCGGCAGTGAGGTCGAGCAGTTCGGCTTCGGTGTAGCCGATCAGTGTGCACAGCGCGGCGTTGGCCCGCCGGATCCGCCCCGACGGCGCCTCGAGCAGCGCCATGCCGACAGAATCGTTCTCGAAGACCTGTAGGAACGACTGGTCGCTACGCCGCAGCGCGTCTGCTACGTGGCTGACGTCCTCGCGCAGGCGGCGTTCCTCGACCGCGCGCGCGACCGCCGCGGGAAGGCGCGCCAGGCGATCCTTGACGAGGAAGTCGGCCGCACCGCCCTTCAGGCACTCGACGGCGGCCTCTTCGGTGAGCGTCCCGCTGACGACGATGAGCGGCACGTCCAGGCCCCGATCTCGCAGATGGTCGAGCGCGGGCGGCACGCCGAACTCCGGGACCGTGTAGTCGGCAAGGATCACGTCGACCGACTCGTTCACCGCAGCCGCGAACGCGGCCTGGGAGTCGACGCGGGTCCAGTCGATCTCGTAGCCGGCGGCCTCGAGGCCGAGCGCCATGATCTCGGCGTCGTCGGCTCGGTCCTCGACGATCAGGACATTCAGGTGCTTGGCCGTCCTGTGCATGTCAGGTCGTCGGGCGCTCGTTGAGGACGATCCAGTACAGGCCGATCTCGGCGACGACCTTGGCGACCGCGTAGTACACCCCGGCGAGCCCAGTGACCTCCACGAGATACTGCAGCCAGGGTGTCGCGGGCACCGCACGCGCTCCGCGACGCCACGTCGACGGGACACTCACAGTCGCGCTCATCGGACTCGAACCGGAAGCGGACGGTCGCGATCACGCAGCAGCGACGACACCCGCTGGCGCGTGACACCGAACAGCGTCGCGATCCGCTCCATCGTCACGCCCTGACTGTGCAGCACCCTGGCTTCCGCCCGCCGCAGGCGGCCGCTCGCGTCGTGCAGGTCGGTGATGGTCTGCCCGACCAGCTCGACGGTCAGGGGCTGTTCCGCGAGCGGGACGATCTCGGCATAGGAGAACCCGAGGTGCCGCAACGCGCGGGGTGGCGTCAGCACGTTCGCGCATCATCGCGGCCCGGCGGTCGTTTCGCTCGAGCACGTCGAGCAGGTCGTCGAGAGCGTCCATCACGTCGTCGGCGCTTATTTCTAGGGATGGCATCGCCGGTCTGATCGGCCGCAGCCTCGCGTGCCGAAGGGAAAGTTGCAGAAACCTCCGTTGCCTCCCGTAGGGCCTCAGGCCCGGGTCGTGGGCGCGGCCGCCTCGACGCGTTCCCCAACCGTTTCTGGCACGCGTATCTGTGCTCAGGAACAGATACGCGTACCCAGAATGACCTTGACAAGACCCGAAGTCCTGAAGCTCAAAACCCGAAGTCGAGTCCCGAGCAGCAGTTCAGGAGCGTGGTCTTGCCCGGACCCGACGGCCCCATGACGGACACGAACTCGCCGTCGTGCACGACAAGGTCGACGCTCCGCAGGGCTTCGACCTCCTCGGCCCCCGTTCGGTACACCTTGCGGACACCTTCGGCCACCAGCAGCGGCTCGGTCATAGACGCGAACCGTGCCGCCGCTTGTGAACGCTCTCACTATCGGGTCAGGGTGGTCCGGACGTCGGCGCAGTCGTGCTCGTGCGGGAACAGCGGACGACCTTCGATCAGCCAGACGTCGCCGCCCGACTCGAAGTAAGAGTTCCAGGCGCGAGGGAGCAGCGGCGCCACTCCGGCGGCGACGACGGCACACGAGCGCCCGTTGGCGTCACCGAGCGGGACCATCAGGTCTGCCAGCGGTGGTCCCGTCCACGGCACCGAATCATCGATTCTCCCCACGTCGGCGATCGCGCCAACCAGGACGAACTCTGCATCCGGCAGGGGTGCCGACGCCGCGTCGGCGAGGTCAGACAGCGCGACATCGAGTTCGTTCGCCGCCCGAACTTGCGGCTCGGCGTCGTCGTACTCGTCGTCGGACAGGATCGGTCCGTCGAACGTCGCGGTCTTGCCGTCGAGCCGGCCGACAAGATCCACGCTGCCCGCGTCGACCGCAGCATCGGGGTTCGGGAACGAAATATCGGTTCCCGTCGCAAGCCCGGCAGCCGCGGCGAGCACCAGCAGGTGGTCGAGCTCGGGAGTGTCGATGTGCTCGAGGAAGTAGTCGACCCCGAACCGTTCGATCTC
>JANNHK010000345.1:0-15333 GCA_031404355.1 Actinomycetes bacterium | reverse complement strand
GGGCTGACCTCCCATCCCTCCCCCCCGGTTCTTTTGCCCAGGGGGGCCCCCCCGTGGTGGGGGCGGGGTTTTGCGGTGGGCAACACCCCCCCGCCACCGGAACGAGGGTTTCGGGCGCCGGTAGCCTCGCTGCATGCGGCCGGCCCACTACGAGACCTCCGACGTGCGGATCGAGAAGCTGGTCGTGGGGCCGTTCGAGAACAACGTGTTCGTGCTCCGCTCGAAGAGCACGGGCGAGGCGGTCATCATCGACGCCGCCAACGAGCACGAATTGCTGCTCGAGGTGGCCAACGCCACCGGGGTGCGGCGGGTCCTGACCACCCACGGGCACTGGGACCACATCCAGGCGGTCACCCAGATGCGCGACGCCGGCATCGACGTGGGTATCTCGGAGGCCGATGCCGCCATGCTGCCGTCGTACGACTTCACGATCCCCGACGCCGACGTCATCGAGATCGGCGACCTCCGGCTGCACACGATCCACACACCCGGTCACACACGCGGCTCTACGTGCTTCCTCATCGAAGGTCACCCGGTGCTGTTCAGTGGCGACACCCTCTTCCCGGGCGGGCCGGGGAACACGCACACCGAAGGCGCAAGCTTCGACACGATCATCACCTCGATCGACCGGCGGCTGCTCACGCTGCCGCAGGAGACGATCGTCATGCCGGGCCATGGTCTCGACACCACCATCGGTACCGAGCGTCCGCACCTCGACGAGTGGGTCGAACGCGGGTGGTGAGGCCCCGAACACCCGATAGGTCCGGCACTCCGGGCGGCACGTGCATAGCCATCTCTCGGATGGGGCACCATAAAGAGCACTTCTACCGAATACGGAGGACGCGATGCTCGTCACGCAATGGCTCTCGCCCGTCCGCAACCTCGCCTGGGTCGCGGCTTGTTTCGGATCACTCGGCGGGTGACCGCCCCCACCCGCGCCGCACTCGCGCAGCAGTACCGGCGCGTGCGGTCGCAGACGGAACTGCTCGCGTCGCCGCTTCACCCCGAGGACCAAGTCGTGCAGTCGATGCCCGACGTGAGCCCGACCAAGTGGCACCGCGCGCACACGACATGGTTCTTCGAGACGTTCCTCCTCGCGCCGAACGTGAAGGAGTACGAACCCTTTCACGAGTCGTACACGTACCTCTTCAACTCGTACTACGAAGTGGTCGGCGCCCGACACCCGCGCCCAGAGCGCGGCCTGCTCTCCCGTCCGACGGTCACTGACATCGCGCGCTACCGCGTGCACGTCGACGACGCGCTCACCGCACTGATCGAGTCGTGCCCTGAAGACGAGTGGCCCGCGACCTCGACACTGATCGAGCTCGGACTGCACCACGAGCAACAGCATCAAGAGCTGCTCGTCATGGACATCAAGCATGTGTTGTCCCGCAACCCGTTGGAACCCGCGTATGCCGAAGGTCCGTGCCCGACGCGGGATGCGACGGCGACGGCATGGGTCGACGTCGAGGGCGGCTCCGTCGAGATCGGCCACGTTGGTGACGGGTTCGGCTTCGACAACGAGTTTCCGCGCCACGTCGTCCACCTCGATCCGTATCGCATCGCCGACCGCCTCATCACCGCGGCCGAGTGGATCGACTTCGTCGACGACGACGGTTACCACCGGCCTGACCTGTGGCTCGCCGACGGCTGGGCCGCGGTGCAAGAGCACGGGTGGGAGGCGCCGCTGTACTGGTGGAACGACGCCGGCGAATGGAGCGTGTTCACACTCGCGGGCCGCCGTGCAGTAGACCCCGCCGAGCCGGTCGGTCACGTGAGCCATTTCGAGGCCGACGCGTTCGCACGGTGGCGGGCCGCGCGACTGCCGACCGAGTTCGAGTGGGAACACGCAGCCTCGTTGTTGCACCAGCGCGACGACGAGCAGTGGCAGTGGACCGCGAGTGCGTACCTCCCGTACCCGCGGTTCCAACCCGCGCCGGGCGCGGTCGGCGAGTACAACGGGAAGTTCATGTCGGGCCAGATGGTGTTGCGCGGTGGCGCCGCGGTGACGCCCACCGGTCACACCCGACCGACGTACCGCAACTTCTTCCCGCCCGGAAGCCGTTGGATGTACGGCGGAGTACGCCTGGCGAGTGACACGTGAGTTCTCTGGCGGAGGACGCGCTCCGCGGGCTGACGTCGAAGCCGAAGGACCTGCCGCCGAAGTGGTTCTACGACGCGCGCGGTTCCGCGCTGTTCGACGAGATCACGCGCCTCCCCGAGTACTACCCGACGCGAGCCGAGGCGGCGATCCTCGACGAGCGCGCCGACGACATCGCACGCGCGACGCAGGCGGAAACGCTGATCGAACTCGGTTCGGGCACGTCGGAGAAGACACGACTCCTACTCGACGCGCTCCTCGCGGGCGGAACGTTGCACCAGTTCGTGCCGTTCGACGTGAGCGAGGAGACGTTGCACGGGGCCGCGGCCGCACTCGAGGCCGAGTATCCCGGCCTGGCGGTTCGGCCCGTCGTCGGCGACTTCGACCACGACCTCCACACCATCCCGCACGCCGGTCGCCGCCTGGTCGCGTTCCTCGGCGGCACGATCGGCAACTTCCTCCCCGAGCACCGCGCCGCGTTCCTGGCCGAGATCGGCGCCGCGCTCGACCCGGGCGACCACTTCCTGTTGGGCACCGATCTCGTCAAAGACATCAGCCGCCTCGAAGCCGCGTACGACGACAGCGCGGGCGTCACCGCCGAGTTCAACAAGAACGTGCTGCACGTCATGAACCGTGAGCTCGGCGCCGACTTCGACCCCGACCGCTTCGCACACGTCGCGCTCTTCGACAAGGAGCACGAGTGGATCGAGATGCGGCTGCGCTCGGTCGACGACCATGTCGTCACGATGCGGGCGCTCGATCTCGTCGTCCCGTTCGCGGCGGGCGAGGAAATGCGCACCGAGGTGAGCGCGAAGTTCCGGCGCGAAGGGATCGAACGCGAACTCGCCCACGCCGGGTTACGACTCGTCGAGTGGTGGACCGACCCCGACGACGACTTCGCCCTGTCGCTCTCGACGACCGCCTGAGCTCGAGGTCGAGGGCGCGTTAGCTGGTTGCGGGGCGGGGTTCCGACACGATCGTGAGGCCGTCGGGCACTTCGAGCGCGTGCACCACCTGCCCTTCGACCTCGATGGTGAGGTGGCCGCCCATCACGGGGATGCGTTCGAGGCGCAAGCGCCCTATCCAGTCGGGGATGGCGGGCGCCAGGTGCAACTTCGAGTTCCTGAAGTCGGGTTCGAAGCGCAGCATGGTGCGCAGGAACAGGAGCGGCGATGCCGCGGCCCACGCCTGCGGTGAACACGAGGTCGGGTACGACACCGGAAAGCCGAAGCGAGCGCGATCCAACCCGCCGAACAACTCCGGCAGCAGGTTCCCGAACCACGGTGACGCGTCGACCTGCCCGCGCATCACCTGGTGCGCTTCGTCGACGAAGCCGTACCGCATGAGCCCGGCCGCACACAACGCGTTGTCGTGCGGCCACACGCTCCCGCAGTGATACGACAGCGGGTTGTAGCCCTGCATCGATTCCGAGAGGGTGCGGATACCCCATCCGGAGAACATGCCGTCGGAGACGAGCGCCCGCGCGACGTGGGGTGCCTTCTCGAGGTCGACGATGCCGGTCCACAGGGCGTGGCCCATGTTCGACCCGACACCGTCGATCTTGCGCTTGTCGCGGTCGAGGCCCATGGCGAGGTAGCCGCCGCCGTCGGTCTCGACCCAGAATGCCTCGTTGAACCGGCGCTTCAACTCGCGCGCCCGTTCGCCGTACGACGCGGCCAACTCGTGGTCGCCCGCTTCGGTCGCGATGTGGGCACGCGCGCGGAACGCGGCGTAGACGTAGCCCTGCACTTCGCACAGTGCGATCGGTGTCTGCGCGAACGACCCGTCGACGAACCTCATCGAGTCCCAGGAGTCCTTCCAACCCTGGTTCTGCAGGCCGCGGTCGCTGGTGCGCTGGTATTCGACGAAGCCGTCGCCGTCTTTGTCGCCGTATTCGGTGATCCATTCGAGCGCGCGGTCGACGGCCGGCAGCAGCGCGTCGACTTCGAGGCGGCGGCTGCCCCACCGGCTCAACTCGCCCACGAGCATGACGAACAGCGGTGTCGCGTCGACGGTGCCGTAGTACACGCGGCCGCCGCCCAACGCGAGCGACGCGGTCTCGCCGAACCGCATCTCGTGCAGGATCCGGCCCGGCTCCTCTTCGGTGATCGGGTCGATCTTCGTGCCCTGAAACCGCGCGAGTGTTTGCAACGTGCCCAGCGCGAGGTCGGGATCGACGAGCATCGTCATCCACGACGTGATGAGCGAGTCGCGCCCGAACAGCGTCATGAACCACGGCGCGCCGGCGGCGACGACCGCACGGTCGGGGAACTCGGGGTCGAAGATCCGCAGGGCCGCAAGGTCGCGCGCCGAGCGTTCGAGCAGGATCGAGAAGCTCTTCTCGTCGCTCGTGACCTTCGGCAGGCGCCGGTTCCACTCTTCGAGCCGCGTGACCGGTGTCGACCGTTCGACCGGATGCCCGCACAGGTAGCGGGGCGTGATCTCCTGGTCCTCGATCACGGGCGTGATCTGTATGCACGTCGACCACGACGCGCGCGGCGGAATGATGACTTCGTAGCTCGCGTGGTTGCCGGTGAGGCGGGGCACGTCGCTGAAGTCGATGCGCGTCGCCCGGTGGAAGCCGCCGCGTTCGTACGACAGTGTCAGCCGTGCGCCCTCGGCGTGGAAGCCAAGCTTGCCCTGCTTCTCGACGCGGCCCTGCTTGACCTCGAACAGGTCGGCGAAGTCGGCCTCGAGTTCGAGTTCGATCGAACAGAACGCGGCCTCTTCACCGAAGTTGTCGACCGTGATGTCTTCGCGCATCCCGCGCCCGACGTACCGGCGCCGCGTAACGAGCAGGTGCGAGTCGGCTTGCCCCTTACTCGGCGTCGAACGCATGACGAACACGCCGCTGAACGGATCGGGGGTCGTCGCGGCGAGCGGCTCGGGCGCGTTGCCGTTGACGCGCAGCCGGAACGTCGACAGGAACCGCGTGTCGCGAAAGATGAGCCCCATCGGCAGGCCGGGGTCGATCTCACCCGAGCGCGACGAGATACAGAATGCGGAGCCCTCGACCAGCGTGACGACTCCGCCCGCACCGCCCAAGCTCGCGCTCGCGCTCGTGGTCCACGGCTCGGGCATCGACTCAGAACGCTAGGGCATTACTCTGCGCGCTGTGCGCATCGCTGTCGTCGCGCCGGTGTGGTTCCCGGTGCCCCCGTCGGGTTACGGCGGGATCGAACTCGTGGTTTCGCTCCTGGCCGACGGCCTGGTCGAGTCGGGTCACGACGTCACGCTGTTCGCGTCCGGGGGTTCCCGCACCAAGGCCGAGCTGATCTCACCCATGGAGGACCCGCCCGACCCGCGCGAACTCGGCGACCCCTGGTACGACGCGTTCCACGCGGTCTCGTCGTATCTCCAGGTCGACGACTTCGACGTGGTGCACGACCACGCGGGCGTGATGGGTCCGGTGTGCGGTGCGATGCGCATGGGCCGGCCGCCCGTCGTGCACACGCTGCACGGACCGTGGACCGACGCGACGCGCTTGCTGTACGGCGTCTTACATGAACGCGTCCACCTGGTCGCGATCAGTCAAGCGCAGCGGGAACTGAACCCCGACGTCGGGTACGCCGGGGTTGTGCCGAACGGCATCGACCTCGGTTCGTACCCGTTCCGCACCGAGAAGGAGGATTTCCTCGTCTACATCGGCCGCGCCAATCCCGACAAGGGACCCGCCGAAGCCATCGAGATCGCGCGGCGCGCGGGGTATCCACTGAAGATGATCCTCAAGCGCAGCGAGCCGCCGGAGCGGGCGTACTACGAAGCGAAGGTCGAACCGCTGCTCGCGACCGACGTCGAGATGTTCGAGAACGTGTCGCACGAGACGAAGGTCGACCTGCTCGGCCGGGCGTGCGCCATGATCTTCCCGATCCGCTGGCCCGAACCGTTCGGACTCGTGATGACCGAAGCGATGGCCTGCGGCACCCCGGTCGTGACGACAAATTGGGGCGCGGCGCCCGAGATCGTCGTCGACGGGATCACGGGGTTCCGGCGCGACGGCAGCGACGACCTCGTCTCGGCCCTCGCCCAGGTCAAGCACATCGACCCCGCGGCGTGCCGGGCTCTCGTAGCGGAAAAGTTCTCGGCCCGGGCCATGGTCCAGGGCTACGAAGCGGTCTTCGCATCGGTCGTCTGACGACCCCGCCCTGGATTTACACTACGGACGTAGTGTTATTACAATGGTCGGCATGGCTGAGGCGCCCCCTGCCCTCGAAATCGACGACCTGCACGTCTCGGTCGACGACCGCGAGATCCTCCGCGGGCTCTCCCTGGCCGTGGCTCCCGGCGAGTTGCACGCCTTGATGGGCCCGAACGGGTCGGGCAAGTCCACGCTGGCCAACACCCTCCTCGGGAACCCGGCCTACGCCATCGACGCGGGCCGGATCCTTCTCCACGGTGAGGACATCACCGCCCTGCCCATCGACCAGCGCGCGGCCCGGGGCCTGTTCCTCGGGTTCCAACACCCGGAGGAAATCCCGGGCGTGTCGGTGCTCAACTTCTTGCGCCAGGCGATGAGCCGGCGCAAGGGCATCGACGACTTCTCCGTGCTCGAGGTGCGCATGAAGTTGATCGAGTGGACCAAGCGCCTCGGCATGGACAGCCGGTTCCAGGAGCGCTACTTGAACGAGGGCTTCTCGGGCGGCGAGAAGAAACGCAACGAGGTGCTCCAGATGGCGATGCTCGAACCCGACGTTGCGGTGCTCGACGAAACCGACTCCGGTCTCGACATCGACGCGCTGCGCGTCGTCGCCGCCGGCATCGAAGAAGTGCGCAAGGACCGCCCGGCGCTGGGCATCCTGATGATCACGCACTACCAGCGCATCCTCGACCACCTCGTTCCCGACGTCGTGCACGTGCTCGTCGACGGCCGCATCGTCGAAACGGGCGGCCCCGAAGTCGCCAAGGCCGTCGAGACCGGCGGTTTCGACGCTTTCAAAGGGGACAGGAAGGAAGCGGAGTCCCGCTTGCCGAAGGCCGCAAGAACGGGAGCGAGACTGACCCGTGAAGGTGTCGCATGAGCGCGCTCGACCCTCGAACGATTCGGCGCGACTTCCCGCTGTTCGAACGGGAAGTCAACGGGAAGCCGATCGTCTATCTCGACTCCGCGTCGTCGTCGCAGAAGCCGCGCGCCGTATTCGAGGCAATGGACGACGTGTACCGGCGCTATTACGCGAACGTGCACCGCGGTGTCTACGAGATCGCGGCCGAGTCGACCAACGCGTTCGAAGCCGCACGCGCCAAGGTCGCCCGCTTCGTCAACGCCAACCGCACCGAAGAAATCGTGTTCGTGCGCAACGCGACCGAGGCCATCAACCTCGTCGCGTACACGTGGGCCCGCAAGAACCTCGTGGCCGGCGATGTCATTTTGCTCTCGCACATGGAGCATCACGCGAACGTCGTGCCCTGGTTGATGCTCGCGGAAGAGCGCGGCGTCGAGCTGCGCTGGATCCCGATGACGCCCGACTTCCGGCTCGACCTCACCGACCTCGACGAACTGCTCGCCGGCGCCCGCTTGCTCGCGGTGACCGCGATGTCGAACGTTCTCGGCACCATCAACGACATCCGCCCGCTGGCGGACGCCGCCCACGCGCACGACGCGCTCATCCTCGTCGACGCGTGCCAGTTCGCACCGCACGTCGCCACCGACGTGCAGGCGTGGGACGCCGACTTCGTCGCGTTCTCCGCGCACAAGATGTGCGGCCCCACCGGTATCGGCGGGCTCTGGGCGCGCTACGAACTCCTCGACGAGATGCCGCCGTTCCTCGGAGGCGGCGAGATGATCCGCGACGTCCGCCTCGACGGCTTCACCACGAACGACGTGCCGTGGAAGTTCGAAGCCGGCACGCCCGCGTTCGTCGAAGCGATCGGCTGGGGTGCCGCGATCGACTACCTCAACGAACTCGGCATGGGAGCGGTGCGCGACCACGAGATGCAGCTCACCCGGTACGCGCTCGACGCACTCCGGGCCCGGTTCCCCGAGTCGCTTTCGATCTACGGACCGAACGACGTCTCGATCCGCGGCGGCGCGGTGTCGTTCCTGTTCGACGGCATCCACGCCCACGACATCAGCCAGGTCCTCGACGAGGACGCCGTCTGCGCCCGGGCCGGGCACCACTGCGCCAAGCCGCTCATGCGCCGGCTCGGCGTGCCGGCCACCACCCGGGCCTCGTTCTACGTCTACAACGACGAAGCCGACGTCGATGCGCTGGTCGAAGCGCTGGCGAAGGCCGAAAAGTTCTTCGGGATCTAGGATCGGACACGAGATGGCCGGCCTCGAAGACCTCTACCGCGAGATCATCCTCGACCACTACCGCTCGCCGCGTAATCGCGGTGAGCTCGAGGTTCCGCCCGCGCACAAGGTCGAAGGATTCAACCCGCTTTGCGGCGACGAGGTCGTGCTCTACATCGACGTCGATCCCGAAACCGAGACAGTGCGCGACATCAAGATCGCGGGTCAGGGTTGCTCGATCAGCCAGGCGTCGACCTCGATGATGAGTTCGGCGGTGAAGGGCAAGTCGCTGGCCGAGGTGCACCAGCTGACACGCGCGTTCAAGGCGCTGATGTCGATCCACGAGTCGAAGCTCGAAGGTGAAGGCGACGGCAGCGACCTGGAGGCCGAACTCGCAGGCGTTCGATTGGGCGACCTCGAAGCGCTGCAGGGCGTCGTAAAATTCCCCGTGCGCATCAAATGTGCCACGTTGGCGTGGAACACCCTCCAGCAGGGCCTCGACGAGGCCGAACACGCACCATCACCCTGAAGCCGTGTATGGGTCTCATGGCCCCCATGGGGCTCTGTGAGCACCACACGTGGGTGGGAATTCCGTCACAAGAGGGAACGGGAGAGGTCTCTCAAGCGTTGCAATAGTGGTACCGCACAGCGGGTACGCTGCACTGAAGTCCGAAGGGAGCCCTCACATGGATCAGGCCGGGATCGTCACTGCGATCGACGAAGCACTCGAACGCTTCGCGGCACGCGACCTGGTTTCCGCGGGTGAGATCGTCGACTTTCTGCTCGACCTCCGGACGCTTGCAGTCTCCGACGCGGCCATCGCCGCGCTGCTCGAAGAAGAGTCGCAGCCCACGGGCTAACACCGACTGTGCGGCCTGAATCGGCCGAGGCGTCCAGTAGGATCGGGCGTCTGTGGACCCGATTGCCGCGTCGGACAACATGGACGAGATCCGCCCGCCGCGCCGCGGGCTGCTGATCCGTTCCGGAATCGTCGGACTCGTCGTCGCGATCGTCACCGTCCTCTCCGTCGGTCAGTACGCGGCGGCCCAAGGTGACGACGACGACATCGAAGCCGGCAGGTTCGAGCCCCGGAAGGTGTCGCCGAGCACCGAGCCGGCGACGACCGACCCGACCACCACGACGCTGGCGCCCACGACGACGACAACCATCCCGGCGCTGATCCAGCCCGCGGCGATCGCGTTGCCGCCCGTTCCCGGCGGAAGCGTCGGGCAGGGGGCGCGGGCGGCCGAGATCATGGGGTACGAAGCGCGCCTCGTCGAACTGCACTTCGACCCGGGCCCGGTGGATGGCGTGTTCGACGCGAAGACGCGCACCGCAGTTGAAGCGTTCGACAAGCTCATGGGCTGGGCCCGCGACGGCGTGATCGACCAACCGTTCGTCGACACGCTGGCAACGTTCCAATACCCGACGCCGCACATGCCCGCCGCCGAAGCCGACCGCGTCGAAATCGACCTCGACCGCCAGGTAATCATCCTCTACAAGGGCTACCAGGTCGCGCTCGTCACGCCGACGTCGACCGGGAACGGGAAACGGTTCTGCGGCGGGAGCGACGGCTGCCAGTACGCGGTCACGTACGCGGGCAAGTACAAGTTCGACTGGCACGTCAACGGATGGCGCACCGGCAAGCTCGGTCGCCTCTACAACCCGTGGTACTTCAACGGCGGGATCGCGATCCACGGTTACACGTCGGTGCCGGTGAAGCCCGCGTCGCACGGCTGTTCGCGCATTCCCATGCACATCGCCGAGTACTTCGGCACGCTCGTGTACGACGACATGACGGTGTACGTCGTCGGTATCCAGGCACCCGAGGGCGGCTACCCGCCCGACAGCCCCACCGGTGGTTCGCCGGGCGGTGGCGGCGGCGGCGGTTCGGCGCCGACGACACCCACGACTCCGCCGACCGCGCCGCCCGCCACCGCTCCTCCCGAAACGACGCCCCCCGACACGGTCGCGCCCGTCGGCCCGCCGGACACCACCGCGCCGCCCGTGACATCGCCGCCGCCGACGGACCCGCCGCCGACGACACCGCCCACCGAGCCGCCGCCCGCCACGACGACGCAGCCCCCGCAACCACCGCCCGAGCCGTAGCGCGATAACGGGGATCCGGGCCAATGTCTCAGGGTCCGCGTAGCGTCTGAACGTGCCTGCACATGATCTCGCGGCCGCGATCTCGGCTTTTGGAGCAGCCGCGCTGTCGAAGCTGAAGAACCTCGCCGCGCGAGGCGAGCCCGAGGATCAACTCCGTGCTCCCCTTGAGCACCTCATCGGCGACGTCGCCGAGTTATGTGGGTTCAGTCGAACCAACGTCGTCGCGGTGGGCGAGTCGTCGCTCGCTCACCTGAAGACCAGACCCGACTACGCGGTCACGCTCCGGCGCGCCCTCGTCGGCTTCATCGAAGTGAAGGCGCCGGGAAAGGGCGCCGACCCGCGGAAGTTCCGCGACACGCACGACAAGGAACAGTGGCTGCGCCTTCAGTCTCTTCCCAACCTCATGTACACGGACGGAAACGAGTTCACGCTGTGGCATAGCGGAGACCTGCAACTCGTCGTTCGCTTGGAAGGCGGAATCGAGACCGCCGGCGCGAACCTCACCGCGCCACAGAATCTCTTGACCCTCTTCGACGACTTCTTTAGGTGGGAACCGCTCCCGCCCCGCAATCCGAAGATGCTCGCAGAGATGACGGCACGCGTGTGCAGACTCCTACGCGACGAGGTCACCGAACAACTCGCAGAGGGAGACGTCGCCCTCTGCGCACTCGCTGCCGATTGGCGGAGACTGCTGTTCCCCGACGCTGACGACGCGACGTTCGCCGACGGTTACGCGCAGGCCGTCACGTTCGGCCTTCTCGTCGCGCGAGCGCAAGGGATCGAACTCGCGACGGGCCTCGACCAGGCAGCAAAAAAGCTTGGAACGACGCACTCACTCATCGGGGCCGCACTACGAATACTCACGGACGACGCGACCAGTCACGACACGTTGAAGACATCGATTGGCACGTTGACACGCGTCCTCGATGTTGTCGACTGGCCAACGATCTCGAAGGGCGACGCGCGCGCCTGGCTCTACTTCTACGAGGACTTCCTCGCGGTGTACGACAACACGTTGCGCAAGCAGACGGGCTCGTATTACACGCCACCCGAAGTCGTCTCCGCGATGACCGACCTCGTCGACGAAGCTCTTCGTACCAGGTTCGGCCGTCGACTCGGCCTCGCCGACCAAGCTGTCACGCTGGTCGACCCCGCGGTTGGAACCGGAACGTTCATCCTGGGTGTACTGCACCGCATCAGCGAAACGGTGGCTGCGGATCAGGGTGAAGGTGCAGTACCGGGAATGATCGATGCCGCGCTACAACGGCTCTTCGCCTTTGAGATTCAGCTCGGCCCGTTCGCCGTTGCTCAACTGCGAATCCTCGCCGAACTCGCCGACCTCCACGTAACCCCGAGCACACCGCTGCGGATGTACGTCACCGACACACTCGGGAACCCGTACGTCGAGGACGAACAGCTCGGTGCGATGTACGCACCCATTGCCGAATCCCGCCGGAAGGCAAACGAGGTCAAGAAAACCGAACCGATCATGGTCGTGATCGGAAATCCACCGTACAAGGAGAAGGCGAAGGGTCGCGGTGGTTGGGTCGAAAACGGCGACCCCGACGCAAAGGTCGCGTCGTTGCTGGCCGACTGGATGCCACCTACAAGCTGGGGAGTCGGCCCCCACTTGAAACACCTTCGCAACCTCTACGTGTACTTCTGGCGTTGGGCTACGTGGAAGGTGTTCGACCACGACACACAAAACAACTCGGGAATCGTCGCCTTCATCACCGTCGCCGGGTTTCTCAACGGCCCCGGCTTCGAACGTATGCGCGACTACCTGCGTCGCACCTGCGACGAGGTCTTCGTAATCCATTGCAGCCCCGAAGGGCATCAGCCCGAGGTCGCGACGCGCATTTTCGAAGGGGTACAACAACCGATCTGCATTGTGATCGCGGTGAGAACCCCGGCAAGTGACCCCGACGTTCCGGCCACCGTGCGTTTTCGCTCACTGCCCGAGGGGTTACGCACCGAGAAGTTCGCCGCCCTTGGCGCCACAGGCCTAAGTGATGACGGTTGGGTTCCTTGTTCAACGGCTTGGCGCGCCCCGTTCCTGCCTGCCTCGAGCGCCGACTGGTCGAGCTACCCCGCCATCGATGAGTTGTTCATCTACAACGGTTCTGGCGTCATGCCCGGTCGTACTTGGGTTATCGCGCCCGACGCGGAGACCCTCGGCAAGCGCTGGGACACACTCCTGCGCGCCCCGGAAGACAAGAAGGACTTGCTGTTCCACCCCCACGAAGGCGGCGATCGATCGGTTGCCAAGAGGGTGAAGACCGCCCTGCCCGGATTTTCCACCGGTACCGGTCCAGTTGGCGAGGAAAAGGGCCCAGTGGTGTCCCCCGTTCGCTACGGCTTCCGATCGTTCGATCGGCAGTGGATCATCCCCGACAACCGCCTGATCAATCGACCCAACCCGAATCTCTGGCGCGCACACTCGAACCAGCAGGTTTACTTGACCGCGCTAGAGCGCACGTCACCGACATCAGGACCAGGCGTCACGCTCACCGCGAACATTCCTGACCTTGACCACTACTCGGCGCGAGGTGGCCGCGCGTTTCCGCTCTGGCTCGATAGCGCTGGCACAGTCGCGAATATTCCGCCTGGTCTGCTCGCTGTCCTTCAACAACGACTGGGCGTCGCAGTCACAGCACCGGATGTCCTTGCGTACGTGGTGGCGCTCACGGGGCATCCGGCGTATGCCTCTCGATTCGAGGAAGAATTGAAACAGCCCGGCTTGCGAGTGCCGGTCACCGCTGACGGGTCACTCTTCGCGGAGTCGGTTCAGCTCGGCCGACGCGTGGCGTGGCTCCACACGTTCGGCGAGCGATACATCGAACCTGCGGAGGGCCGGCCCGCAGGACCGCCGCGCCTGACGTCCGACAAGGCTCCTCGGGTGCCGCCGACCGGAACCATCCCGAGCAACCCCGACGCGATGCCCGACACCATCGACCACGACGCGAGCGAGCGGCGCCTGCTGATCGGCTCCGGATACGTCGACGAGGTCACGTCCGCCATGTGGAGCTACGAAGTCTCTGGCAAGCATGTTCTGCGGCAGTGGTTCAGCTACCGCAAGCGTGACCGCGAACGACCGATCATCGGCGACCGGCGTCCACCGTCGGCCCTGGGTAATATCCAACCCGATCATTGGCTCGCCGAGTACACCACCGACCTTCTCGACTTGTTGAACGTGCTCGGTTTGCTCGTCGAGTTCGAAGCCGCGCAAGCTGACCTTCTCGACCGAATCTGCGATGCGCCATTGATCACGCGAGACGAACTCGACACAGCCGTCGCGTTCACCCTTCCCGACGGCTACCCGAAGAAGCCGACAGACATTCACACACCAGCCCAACCGACGCTGCTCGGCGACTAAACGCCACCATCGTTCTCTCGTCAGGAATGGCGACGGAGCAGGTACTCGCGAAACTTCGGAGCCGTGTACTCGTATTGGCCCTTGCGCACGCGGTAGACCACGCCTGCTTCTACGAGCCGACCGAGCAGGACATTGATGTTTCCCGGCGTCTTGTCGACGACGTCGTTCAGATCGACGGTCGCGAGCGGCGGGTAGGGACAATGCGCCGATGCGACGAGCACGTCTTGCTCAGCCGGGGTGAGCGTTGCGACACGCGGCTCGTAGAAGTCGATGTCGAGGCGTCGATAGATGTCGGGGCGGGCGGTGTTCAACAGGTGGACGTCGAACTCGTCGACTTCGGCGACGACGGCCGCGTCCCAAAGCTCGGCACCCCAGAGTTGGATGAGGTAGGGATAGCCCTCGACTTCGTTCACTACTGCATCGACCAGATGCGAACTCGCGACCACGCTCGAAGCGCTCAACGGCTCGGCGAACGCGGCAGCGGCATCTGGTGCATCCAGTCGCCCGACTTCCTCACCTCGGAACATCCGCTCGGTGTAGGAGCGGGCGCGAAGCAGATTGCCTGTCAGCGTCGGCAGGCCACACACGACCAGCGCGATGGGAATCTCCCGCCGTTGCAGAGCTGAGACGGCGGAAATGATGAGTGACAACGGGTGCTCGCCGTGGGCGTCGCGCTCGTCTCGCACGATCTGGGCTTCGTCGAGCAGGAGCACGACACCGACGAGACCTTTCTCGACCGCGCTTTCGACGACGTCAAACAGCTTTCCGGCAAGGTCGGACGTTCCGTCGACTGCGCTCGGCTCCAGTGTGACCTTGACGTCGTTGTAGCTGACACCGAGCGAACCCGCGACCCGCGCGGCCCTTCCGAACGCAGCCTTCAGGCGTTCCATGCGGCTGATCTCACGCGTCAAGCCGTCCGCGAGGTCCCCCAATGCCACCACTATGGCTTCGTCGGCATTGTGAGCGGGAGCTAACTCCAAGAAGCCGGCAGACCAACCGTCTTCCTTGGCGATTCTCTGGAACTCGCCGAGCAGGACTGTCTTTCCCACCCCGCGCAGACCCGTGACCCGCATATTCGCCGGTTGCTCCGGCGCCGCCCGGAGGACCGCGCCAAATCGGCGCATCGGGGCGTCACGTCCGGCCAGGTAGGCCGGGCGTGTACCCACGCCGGGACGGAACGGGTTCTTCCCCGAAGGAGCGGTCATTACAATATGACTGTAATGTTTGAAGAACTCTAAGGCAACCCTTTAAGGACCCAACGACCGGGCTAGGCGAGCGGGTCGGCGAAGGGGCTCGAGCCGATGGTGGGGTCGCCGAAAGGGTCGTGTTCCTTCGGCATCTCGACGGTGAGTGCGTCGACGCCGACTTCGGCGGCGATGCCTTCGTAGCCGGTCTCTTCGAGGCGGTCGGCCAGTTCGGGACCACCGCTCAACACGACGCGGCCCGCGAGCAACACGTGCACCTTGTCGGGCTTCAGTTCGGAGAGCAGCCGCGCGTAGTGCGTGATGGCGAGCACAC
>JANNHK010000344.1:0-22013 GCA_031404355.1 Actinomycetes bacterium | reverse complement strand
GTGGATCTCGTGGCCCGCCTCCAACCCACCGAGTTCGGGTGCGTGACGCGCGGCTTCGGTGACGGGTGCCAGCCACTCGGTCAGGACCTCGAGGTTCTGCTTCCCGAACGGCAGGTTCATGATGCCGCCGACGATCGACAGGAACGCGAGTGCGAACAGCGGCGCGGTCATCGTGGGCGGCGACTCGTGGGGCTCGTGGATGCCCGCTTCCCGCCAGCGTTCGGGCCCGTAGAAGACCAACCACACCTGGCGGGTCATGTAGAACGCGGTGAGCAGCGCAGTGAACGTGCCGACGGCCCACAACGCGTAGCTGTCGTTGAACCAGGCCTTGGCGAGGATCTCGTCCTTCGACCAGAAGCCCGCGAACGGGAACACACCCGCGATCGCGAGCCAGCCCACGATGAACGTGCCCGCGGTGACCGGCATCCACTTCTTCAAGCCACCCATGAGCCGCATGTTCTGCTCGTCGTGCATCCCGTGGATGACCGAGCCCGAACCGAGGAAGAGCAGCGCCTTGAAGAACGCGTGGGCGATCATCAAGAAGATCGCGGCTTCGTACGCGCCGATGCCCACGCCGAGGAACATGTAGCCGAGTTGGCTGATGGTCGAGTACGCGAGCACACGCTTGATGTCGTTCTGCATCACCGCGACCGTCGCCGCGAACAACGCAGTGGCCGCGCCGACCCACGCGACAATCATCCCGGCATCGGCCGACACCTCGAGGAACGCGGCGGAGCGCACCATCAGGAACACGCCGGCCGTGACCATGGTCGCGGCGTGGATGAGCGCAGAAACCGGCGTCGGGCCTTCCATGGCGTCGGGCAACCAAAAGTACAGCGGGAGTTGCGCGCTCTTGCCGATCGCGCCGACGAACAACAACAGGGCGATGGCCGTCGCCGTGACGTTGGGCAGCAACCCGGCCTCGTGGAGGACGCCCTGGTCACCGAAGTAGTCGAGGCTCCCGAACTTCGAGAAGATCAGGAACATGGCGATCATGAAGCCGAAGTCGCCGACGCGGTTGGTGACGAACGCCTTCTTGCCCGCGACCGCGGCGGAGTTGCGCTCGAACCAGAACGAGATGAGCAGGTACGAGCAGAGCCCGACGCCCTCCCAGCCCATGAAGGTCACGAGGTAGTTCGAGCCGAGCACGAGCACGAGCATCGAGGCCGCGAACAGGTTCATGTACGCGAAGAACCGGCTGAAGCGCGGGTCGCCGTGCATGTACCCGATCGCGTACAGATGAATGAGCGCGCCGACGCCGGTGATGAACAAGATCATCGTGACCGACAGCGGGTCGACGAGGAAGCGGAAGTCGACCTTCAGGCCGCCGGCTTCCATCCACGTGAACCCGTCGCCCACGACTTGACGCTTGTCTTCGTCGAGCGAGTACAGGGCGCCGAGCGTCGCGGCCGACGCCAGGAACGCGAGCGTCATGATGATCGTGGCCAGCCAGCCCGACTTCGGCTCACCGATGCGCTTCCCGAACAACAACAAGATCACCGCGCCCGCGGCGGGCAGGGCGGGGATGATCCAGCTGAGTTCGAGCAGGTCGGTGGTGGACAAGAGAATTAGCCCTTGAGCAGGTTGATGTCGTCGGCGGTGACGTCGGGCCGGCGGCGGAAGATCGCGACGATGATCGCGAGCCCGACGGCCACTTCGGCCGCCGCCACGACGAGGGTGAAGAACACGATCGCCTGCCCGCCGATGTCGTCGAGTTCCTTGGCGAAGGTGACAAAGGTGAGGTTGGCGGCATTGAGCATCAGCTCGATGCACATGAACATCACGAGCGTGTTGCGGCGTAGAAGGAGTCCGACCGCGCCGATGGTGAACAGCATCGCGGCGAGGATCAAGTAGTAGGTCGCAGTGATCTCAGGCAGGTTCACGAGGTGGCCCCCGCTTCGGCGCTCGGGCGGTGGCCGCTGCGGCGGGCGAGAATGACGCCGCCCACCACCGCGATCACGAGCAGGACCGCGGTGATCTCGAATGCCCAGATGTACTCGGTGAACAGCGTCTCCGCGACCCGGCGCACGTTCCCCGAACGCTCGTCGTCGTCGAGCGGGCCGACAACCGACCGCTGCCCGGTCGCCCAGTCATTCCCGGCGATCACGACGATCTGTGCGAACAGCAGCGCGCCGAACCCGATCGCGAGCGGCCGCTGGAACCGCAACGGTTCGATGCGCGTTTCCTTCTCGTCCACACCGAGCAGGGTGATGACAAAGATGAAGAGCACGACGATCGCGCTCGCGTACACGACGATCTGAATGATCGCGACGAGGTCGGCTTCGAGCAGCAGGAAGAACACCGACATCGACACGAGCGTCATGAGCAGGAACAGCGCGGAGTGCACCGGGTTCCGGGCGACGATCACGCCCAGCGCGCCCGCGAGCGCGGCCGCGGCACCTACGAAGAAGATGACAGCTTCCATCAGGGCTGCGACTTTCGGGGCTTCCGCACACCGAAGCCGAGTTCGCCGGACCAGTTGACGCGGCCTTCGTACGCGGCCGCGCCCGAGGAGGAGGTGGCCCGCATCCATTCGCTCGTGTGTTCGTCCTCGGGACCGAACCACAGCTCCCACGGTTGGCGTTGCGCGTGGCCCTCGTCGTCGACGAGGAGCTCGTCCTTCGTGTAGATCGCGTCGTTGCGGTTCGTGAACGAGAATTCGAACAGCTTCGTCTCGGTGATCGCCTCGGTCGGGCACGCCTCGACGCACAGGTCGCAGTGAATGCAGCGCAGGTAGTTGATCTCGTAAACGAACCCGTACCGCTCACCGGGCGACACCGGCTCGTCGACCAGGTTGTCGGCGCCACGCACGTAGATACAGCGGGCCGGGCACACGCCCGCGCACAACTCGCAACCGATGCACTTCTCCATGCCGTCCTCGTACCGGTTGAGGACGTGGCGGCCGTGCCGGCGCTCGGGGCGGTCGAACTTCTCTTTCGGGTACTGCGTCGTGACGCGCGGCTTGAACATCTGCTTGAACGTCACGCCGAATCCGGAGAGGCGACCCATCAGCGGAACTCCTCGATCTTCTCGCCCGGCTTCGGCACCGCGAGGTACAGCACCAACGCGGCCAGCCCCGCCCCGGCCACGATCCCGAGGTCGATGCCAATGGTCTTGGTCGTGCTGTAGTCCTGCTCGTTCACGTAGATGAACGCGGCCGAGACGATGGCCCAGATCAGGGCGGTCTCGATGAGCCACTTCCAGCCGAGCGACATCAACTTGTCGTAGCGCATGCGCGGCATCGAGGCGCGCACCCAGACCGTGCCGAAGAGCAACGCCAGCACCTTCACCGTGAACCAGAACATCGGCATGATCCACGTATTGATCCAGTTGTCGGCGTCGAGGAAGCCGAGCAGTGGTCCGGACGGACCGCCGAGAAACAGTGTGACGGCGACCGCCGACATCGTGATCACGTTCATGAACTCGGCGAGGAAGAAGATCGCGAATCGGATGCCCGTGTACTCGGTGTTGAAACCGCCGACGAGTTCCTGCTCGGCTTCGACGAGGTCGAACGGCGGGTGGTTCGTCTCCGCCAGCGCCGCGAGCAGGAAGATGATGAACGGGAGGAGCGCGGGCAGCCAGTACGCGTCGGTGAACATTGCGTGCCACGACGTGTCGTACTGCTCGTTCACGATCGCCCGCGTCGAGAGCGTTCCGGCCTGGATGAGCACGCCGAGGATCGCGAGGCCGAACGCCGCTTCGTACGACAGCAGCTGCGCGGTCGCGCGCACGGAGCCGAGCAGCGGGTACTTCGAGCCCGACGACCACCCGGCGAGCATGATGCCGTACACGCCGACACCCGACATCGCGAGGATCCACAACGCGCCGACGGGAAGTTCCATCACCTGCAGGTACGTCTGGTGGCCGAGGATCGACACCTGCCCGCCGATGGGGATGATGCAGAACATCAGGAAGGCGGGAAGGATCGAGAGGTAGGGCGCGAGACGGAACACGGGCCGGTCGGCGCTGGACGGGATCGACTGCTCCTTGAAGAACAGCTTGATGCCGTCGGCGAGGGTCTGGAGTATCCCGAACGGCCCGGCGCGGTTGGGGCCGATGCGGTTCTGCATGTCGGCGATGACCTTGCGCATGCCCCAGATGTAGAGCATGACCGACACGAGCAAGATGACAAACGCGGCGACGACCTTGATGGCAACGACAGCAAAGATCGACCATGTGATGTCGCCGCTATCGTAGAGCGGATCGAGCTGGCCGATCATGTTGCTTCACCCGCCCACTTGTTCAGGCGAGGGGCCTGCGGCGTTCGGCCTTCGCGGCGTTCCCACCCCGTCATTGGCGCGTCTCCACGCGTACGTCGGTGACTGGCGCCGTCGCGTCGATCAACATGGCTGCGCCATCGGTGTCGGCCGTGAACGGGATGACGGCAACACCGACCGGCACTGCCGCGTCCTCGTGGACCGGAAGCGAAATCGTCGACCGGGCCGACGAAATGCGCACATGCGCGCCACGCTCGACACCGAGCCGGGCAAAGTCCGACGGGTTCACGCGAAGGTCGGCGGTGCGCCGCAACGGCGCGAACACATCCGTGTGCGACGCCGCGACGCCGTTGTCGTACAGCGTCCGACCGACGACGAGCCGTAGCGCGTAACCGTCGCGCCCCGGAGTGCCCGCGGCGGGCGTCGCGCGGTCCCACTCGTACTGCGGGGGCGCTTCGGACGGCGCTTCCGCGGGCTCCATCTCACCGGCGTCCGGCTCGGCGCCCTCGACCTTGATCGGGTCCCACGACAGGGTCGCACCGTCGTCGGCGAGGATCGAAAGTTCGCCCGCACGCACGATGATCTCGCCCGCGTGGTCGCGCAGCGGCAAGACGACGCCGTCGCGCGCCCGCCGCAGCAGCGCTGAGGTCACGCCGATGTGCGCCGGTGACAACGTCGCGATCTCGTCGGTGACTTCGTCGACCGTTGCGAAATCGAAGTCGGAGCCGAGGCGCAGCGCGAGTTCGGTGGCGATGCGCCAGTCGTCCATCGCCGTGCCCTCAGGCGCCACCCGGCGGCTGACACGCTGCACGCGCCCTTCGATGTTGGTGGTGTGGCCCGCCTTCTCCCCCCACAGCGTGCACGGCAGGAACACGTCGGCGCGCTGGGTCGACGCGGTGTGGAACGCGTCGACCGCGACGACGAACGGGACGCCGTCGATCGCGCGCTGCGCCAGCGCCGCGTCGGGGAAGTCGTTGACCGGGTCGGCGCCGAGGAGCATTAGCACGTGGACCTTGCCGTCGGCGGCGGCTTGGAGAATCGCGGCGGCGTCCGCTCCGGTGGTCTCGGGCACGGATCCCCAGCGGTTCGTGAACCAATCACGTCCGGCCGCGGCGGTGACGCGCCCGGGCAGGAAACCAGGCGCGAGTCCGGCGTCGAGGGCACCGTGCACGTTGCCGCGCCGCAGGCCCGAGAGGAAGCGCACGTTCGGCAGTGCCGCCAGTGCGGCGGCGGCGCGCACGACGCCGGCCGAGGACTCGCCGACCGACCCGCGCCCGAGCACGACGACAACGTCGCCTTCGCGACCCGACGCGACCTCGGCCAGGCGGGTGCGGAGAAACTCGGCGGCCTGGTGTTGTTCGCCCGGCACGAGCCGCTCGCTCAGGGCCGCGAACTCGGTGAGTTTGTGCGCTACCGGCGCGAGGTCGACAAGCGGCACGCCGAGTTCGACGACGGCGCGCCGGATGCGCAGGTGCAACACCGGCAGCGATTCTTCGACGTCGGCGAGGAGCACCACGGCTACGGCCGTGTCGATGTCGGCGATCTCCGCGCGCGGGAGCCCGAGCACGACTTCGGCGGGAAGGCCGTCGCCGAGTTGGCAGTCGACGCTGTCGGTGCCGATCACACCCTTCGCCAACCGCGCCCACGCGTAGGCGTCTTCGTTGGTACCGCGTGCGCCACCGAGCACCGCGACTGCACTCGGCCCGTGCGCGGCAACGACTCGCTGGATCTCCTCGGTGACGATGTCGAGCGCTTCCGGCCACGACGCTTCGTGCAGCTCGCCGGAGACCCGGACGTGCGGGTCGAGCACGCGATCTTCGGAGTGCACCCAGCCGATGCCGTAGCGGCCCTTGTCGCACAGCCAGCCGTGGTTGACGGGTTCGGAGTCGACGCCAAGCAGGCGCACGAGTCGGTTCGACGACGACTGCAGCGCGCCCCGGCACTGCACCGCGCACGCGTTGCACGACGTCTCGGCGGTGGCGAGGTCCCACGGCCGCGCCTTGAACCGGTACTGCGAAGCGGTCAGCGCGCCGACCGGGCAGATCTGCACCGTGTTGCCCGAGAAGTACGAGTTGAACGGCTCGCCCGCGAAGTTCAGGACCTGCGTTTGGTCGCTGCGGTCGACGAAGTCGATGAGCGGGTCGCCCGCGATCTCGTCGGCGAACCGCGTGCAGCGCGCACACTGGATGCAGCGCTCACGGTCGAGCAGCACGAGGGGGCTGAGCGGGATCGGCTTCTCGAAGTGGCGCTTCTCTTCGACGAAGCGCGACTCACCCGGCCCGAACGCCAGCGTCTGGTCCTGCAACGGGCATTCGCCGCCGCGGTCGCAGACCGGGCAGTCGAGCGGGTGGTTGATGAGGAGGAACTCGAGGACGCCGTCCTGGATCTTCTTGACCGTGTCGGAGGTGGCGTGCACGTTCATGCCGTCGGCGACGGGCGTGGTGCACGCGGGTGGGTACCCGCGCACGCCGTCGACTTCGACGAGGCACATGCGGCACATGCCGACCGGCTTCATGCGCTCGTGCCAGCAGAAGCGCGGGATGTAGACCCCATTCTCCTGCGCGACCTTGATGAGCAGCTCGCCCTTGTCGGCCTCGATCTCGACGCCGTCGATGGTGACGATGACCCTTTCGGGAGGAGTCGCGCTCACAGGCCCGCCTCGATGCGCGCCATGATCTCGTCGCGGAAGTACTTGTCGAGGCTGGCGATCGGCGACACGACGCTCGGCCCGAGCGGGCACAACGTGGTCTGCGTGAACGGTGCCGTCGCGACGTTCGGCGAGATGCCCGAGCCGACGTCGATCAGGAGATCGAAGTCCGACTTGCGCCCGAGCCCGTTCGCCATGCGGTAGAGCACCTTCTCGATCCAGCCCGTTCCTTCGCGGCACGGTGTGCATTTGCCGCACGACTCGTGCGCGTAGAACTTGGCGAGACGCCACGCAACCGCGAGCGGGTCGGTGGTCTCGTCGAACACCATGATCGCCCCGGAACCGAGCGTGGTGCCGAGGTTCTGCTGCACGAAGTCGATGTCGTACATCGCGTCGAGGTGCTCGTCGATGTTGACAAGCCACTGGAACGACGCGCCGCCCGGCAGGAAGAACTTCAGCTCGTTGCCGTCGCGGATGCCTTCACCGAGCCCGAAGATGATGTCGCGGAACGTGCAGCCGAACTCGACCTCGTAGTTGCCGGGCTTGTTCACGTGGCCCGAAAGCGCGACCAGGCGGGTGCCGGTCGACTTGTTGACGCCGATCTTGGCGTACTCCTCGCCGCCCATACGCATGATGTGCGGCACGGTCGACAACGTCTCGACGTTGTTCACCACCGTGGGCTTCGCGTACAAGCCTTCGATCGCGGGGAACGGGGGCTTCAGCCTCGGCATGCCGCGCTCGCCTTCGAGCGACTCGATGAGCGCGGTCTCCTCACCACAGATGTATGCACCCGCGCCGCGGTGCACGACAATGTCGATGTCGAAGCCCGAACCGAGCACGTTCTTGCCGAGGAACCCTCTGGCGCGCGCGTCGGTGATCGCCTGGGTCAGACGGTCGTGGCCGAGCGCGAACTCGCCGCGCAGGTAGACGAACGCGAGACTGCACTCGATCGCGTACGCCGAAATAATGATGCCCTCGACGAGCTGGTGCGGATCGCGCTCGACGAGCATGCGGTCCTTGAACGTCGAGGGCTCACCCTCGTCGCCGTTGACCACGAGGTAGCGCGGGTAACTGCCCGCGGGCAGGAACGACCACTTCTGGCCGGTCGAGAAGTTCGCGCCACCCCGACCGCGCAGACCGGACGCCGCGACCTGCGCCTGCACATCGGCCGGGTCCCCCGCCGCGAGCACCGCGCGCAGCGACTCGTACGCGCCGGTCGCGACCGCGCCGTCGATCGTCCACGAGTCGTCCGGCCGCTCGTACAACCGCTGCGACACGATGCGCCGTTGGGTAATCGTCACGTCGGGCTCCCCGAGATGGTGCGGGCGCGCACGGTGCCGCGCTTGTAGCCGTCGACGACGTCTTCCGCGCGCTCCGGCGTCATGCGTTCGTGGAACTCGTAGTTCACCTGGAGCGCGGGCGCGCCGTCGCACGCGGCGAGACATTCGACTTCTTCGATGGTGACGTCGGGGTCGCCGGTGTACAGCGTTTCGAGGTGCTCGAGAACTTCGGGCCCGCCGAGCACGAGGCACGTCACGTTGGTGCACACCGACACGAGCAACTTGCCGCACGGGCGCCGCTTGAACATCGTGTAGAAGGAACACGTTCCCTGCACGATCGCGGGTGTCTCACCCACGAGTTCCGCGATCTCGGCCATTGCTTCTTCGGTGAGCCACCCGTCCTGGTCCTGCGCGAGGTGCGCGAGCGGCAGGATCGCCGACTTCGGGCGCGGGTACTGCGCCACGATCGCCTTCGCGCTGGTGAGGTTCGCTTCCGAGAACGCCATCGCTACCTGTCCACCTCGCCCATGATGGGGTCGATGCTCGACACGATCGCGACCGCGTCAGCGACCAGGCTGCCGCCCGACATCGGCGTGATCGACTGCAGGTTGTAGAACGACGGTCCGCGCACGTGCACGCGCACCGGCTTCCCGGATCCGTCGCTCACCATGTAGCAGCCGACCTCACCGCGCGGTGACTCGACGGCGACGTAGGTCTCACCCGGCGGGACCTTGAACCCTTCGGTGAAGAGTTTGAAGTGGTGGATGAGCGCCTCCATCGACTCGTTGATCCGCGCCCGCGGCGGCGGCGTGACCTTCTTGTCCTGCACTCGGAAGTCGCCGGCGGGCATCTGCGCGACACACTGGCGCACGATCTTGGCCGACTCGAGGATTTCGTAGAGGCGGATCCGGTAGCGGTCGAAGACGTCGCCGTTGGCCGTGTAGATGACGTCCCACTCGACTTCGTCGTACGGAAGGTACGGCTGCGCCTTGCGCAAGTCCCACGCAAAGCCGGTCGAGCGGAGGATCGGCCCGGTGATGCTGTGCGCGAGACAGTCCTCGGTCGTCAACACGCCCACACCGACGGTGCGTTCGACCCAGATGGGATTGTCGGTGAGCAGCGTGTCGTACTCGGCGACACCCGCTTCGACCGTGTCGCACACCGCGAGCACGTCTTGCTGCCAGCCGGGCGGTAGGTCGACCGCGACGCCGCCGGGGCGGATGTAGTTGTGGTTCATCCGCAGGCCGGTGATGCGCTCCAAGAGTCGCAGCACCTCTTCGCGCTCGCGCCAGCCGTAGAGCATCATCGATACCGCGCCGAGGTCCATGCCGTTCGTGGCCTGGAAGAGGAGGTGCGACGACATGCGGTTGAGCTCCGCCATCATCATGCGGATCCACTGCGCCCGCACCGGCACCTCGACGTCGAGCAACCGCTCGGTCGCCAGGCTGTACACCAGCTCGTTCGAGATCGGCGAGGCGTAGTCCATGCGCGTGACGTTGGTACCGCCCTGCACGTAGGTGAGCTCTTCGCCGGTCTTCTCCATGCCCGTGTGGAGGTACCCGATGACGGGCTTGATGCGCAGGACTTCCTCGCCGTCGAGTTCCATCATGAGCCGGAGCACGCCGTGGGTCGACGGGTGCTGCGGGCCCATGTTGATGATCATCGTGTCGCCGGATTCGTCCTCCGGCCACAGTCCGCCGGTGAGGACGAGTTCCCCGGTACGAGACTCCTTGGCGCGCGGGCGCATCTCCTGCGCGCCTTCGTCGGTCTGGCGCTCGAGCCGTGCGTCACTCATCTCGGGCTGGGGTCTCCCTTGAAGGTGACCGGCACGCGCGAGACGGGGTAGTCCTTGCGCAGCGGGTGGCCGTCCCAGTCGTCGGGCATGAGGATGCGGATGAGCTCGGGGTGGCCGTCGAAGGAGATGCCGAACATGTCGTATACCTCGCGCTCGGCGAAGTTCGCCCCCGCGAACACGGGTGTCACAGACGGCACCGTCGGGTCGTCGGCGGGAACTTCGCAGATGACGCGGATCCGACGGTTGCGCGTGTGCGACAGGTAGTTGGCGACCACTTCGAATCGCTCGGCCGAGATACCGGCCGGCGTGTAGCGCACGCCGTCGAGCAGGTGGTCGACCGCGGTCACGTCGATCAGCATCGAGAACGCCTGGGTGTCGCGCAGGAACGTCGCGACATCGGCGAACACGGCACGGTCGACGTAGACGACGGGTTGGCCGTGGCTGATGTCGTAGATACTGCCGCCGAACGCGTCGAGCAACGCCGCCGCGACCTCGTCGTCCGGTGCGTCGGCAACGATTTCGTGATCGTTTTCACGAGGGGTCTCGTCGTCGGACATGGTCGTGGCCTCGGGGCAGGGTGGGTCAGGGCGTAACGGTCAGGGGCTCGCGGCGGCGCAGCAGCTCGCCCGTGCGGATCTGCTCGTGCAACGTGAGGATGCCGTGCATCAGCGTTTCGGGTCCGGGCGGGCAACCCGGAACGTAGACGTCGACCGGAACGATCTGGTCGACGCCCTGGACGATGGCGTAGTTGTTGAACATCCCGCCGCTGCTCGCGCACACGCCCATCGAGATGACCCACTTCGGCTCGACCATCTGGTCGTAGACCTGACGGAGCACCGGGGCCATCTTCTGCGACACGCGGCCGGCGACGATCATGAGGTCGGCTTGACGCGGGCTCGCGCGGAAGACCTCCATGCCGAACCGCGCGAGGTCGTAGTGCGGGGCGCCGGTCGCCATCATCTCGATCGCGCAGCACGCGAGACCGAACGTGGCCGGGAACACCGAGTTGCGCCGGCCCCAACGGACCACGTCTTCGAGGCGCGCGGTGAGGAAGTTGTGCGGGATCTGGTCGAGACCCACTAGGCGGCTTCCTCCTCGGCGGGAGGTACGGCGTCGGGGTCGAGCACCCGGTCCCGCGTGCGCAGCAACGGACCGGCGCCGCGCGAGAGCACCTTCTGCACCGGACCCCACTCGAGCGCGCCGACCGAGAGCAGGTACGCGAACGGGATCAGCAGCACGAAGACGAACACGGCCATCGCGACGATGCCGAAGAGCCCGAGATCGCGGAACACGGTCGCGAACGGGTAGAGGAACACGATCTCGACGTCGAGCACGATGAAGGCCATCGCGACCAGGTAGAACTTCACCGGGAAGCGCTCGGGCGGTTCGTATTCGGGGACGATGCCCGACTCGTACGGGGCCTGCTTGGCGGCGTTCGGGCGCTGCGGCGCGAGCAGGCGCGACGCCACGAACGAGAAGAAGACGAACGCCACGACGAGCGCGGCCATCACGATGATTGGCAGATAGTCGGCCACCGCGCGGGAAACTTAGTTGTTCCTACTGGGAGCTAGGGACTTCACTACTGGTCGCTGCGGACACCGATGCTCCATCGCCCGGGTGGCTTCGGTCCGCTGACCGCATCGGCGCACCTCCGCTCCTTGCCCCCCGGAGCACTCGCCGTCTCCCGGGGCCGGCTTCGCCACCCCGGCGAATTAGGGCTCAGGTGCGTACTTCACTATCGCCGCGACCATCTTGTAGATGGTCTCGGCGGGGCCGATCTCGTCCGGCCGCAGCAGGTTGGCCATGATGCGCAGTACCCACTCCATCAGCGTGCGGCTCTGGAACCCGACGCGGGTCAGCTCGCGCATGACCGCCGGGTTCCCGATGGCGCGTACGAACACCCGGGCCACCTTGAAGTAGAGGTCGTAGACCTCGGTGAGGCGCGCGTCGTAGGTCTGGAGCGCGAGCCCGTCGCCGGTGACGAGCGCGAGATCGACGGCGTCGGCGGCGAGCCGGCCCGTCTCGTAGGCGACGGAGATGCCCTCACCGTTGAACGGGTTGACCGACCCGGCCGCGTCGCCGACGACCACGAAGGTCGGCCCGACCCTGGGCGTGACCGAGCTGCCCGTAGGGAGCCGGCCACCGGTCGGGGCGCAGGTTGCGGTTTCGGGGGAAATGCCCCATCGCTTCGGGGCGGTGGCGCAGAAGGCGTCCATCAGGTTCGACGTATTGATGTTCTTCCAGCCCGAGAAGGTGGAGAGGAGACCGACCCCGACGTTCACGGTCCCGTCCCCGACCGGAAATATCCACCCATACCCGGGCAAATGGTTTCCATCGCGGTCGCTGATGTCGAGGTGGCTCTCGATCCACGGGTCGTCGTGCAACGGGCTCTCGAAGTAGCCCCGGATCGCCATGCCGAGCGGGTACGAGCGGTTCCGGGCGGTGCCGAGCGCCCGGCCGAAGCGGGAGTTGGCACCGTCGGCCACCACGACATAGCGGGCGCGGACCTCGGAGACCACGCCGGTGTCCTTGTCCTTCACTTTGGCCCCGGTGACGAGGCCCCCCTCGACCAGCGGTTCCAGCGCCTCGGTCGCGGCGGCCAGGGTGGCGCCGGCCTTGACCGCCTGGTCGGCGACCATCTCGTCGAGTTCCGAGCGTCGGACCACGTAGCCGAAATTGGGGAAGTCGGGATGCTCGGGCCACGCCAGTTCGAGCGTGATCCCGTGCCCGATCGAGCGCAGCCCGTCGAAGCGCTGGAACTGCGCGAGGGGCTCGGCCAACCCCATGTCGTGCAGTTGGCGCACGGCCCGCGGCGTGAGCCCGTCACCGCACGTCTTGTCGCGCGGAAAGCGGTTCTTGTCGACCACGATCACCCGGTGGCCACGCTCCGCGAGCCAGTACGCGGCGGATGCCCCGGAGGGTCCGGCACCCACGACGAGGGCGTCGTACGGCTCGGTCGGGTGCGTCACCACGATCACATGATCACACGGTCGGGGCACTGTTTTCGAAGCGGGGAAATCACTTGCGAACTAAGTGCCGCCCCGTCCGTACGATCACAAGGCTCCCTCTGCGGCACCCTTAGGGGCGTTCCGCGAAAAGGGGCGCCGTTCGTCCGCACGATGTGCCGCGTGCCGATCTAGCGTGGTATCTAGATCGCGTCGTTCGATAAGGAGCAGTGTGCCCCACGTGCTCGGGCTAGAGATTCCGAACATCCTGCCCTCGGGTAACGCACGAGCCGCGGGCCGCTTGATCTGGTTCACGGCCATCTTCGTGATCATGACCGTGGGTGCAATCATCGTGATGCGCCGCCCGAAGCAGTCGGCGGAGCCCGCGACATGGGCCGCCACGATCCTCGGTGCCCTCGGCGTATGGGTATGGCTCACGCTCGCGTACGCGATCATTCCGCACGAGTGGCTGACGTTCGCGGGCAAGCCGCCACTCAACTGGGGCAAGGACACGTTCATCCTGCGCGAGAACGGTCTCGTGCCTTTCGAAATCAACCGCGAGGCGCTCGCGCACGCCGTCGTCAGCGGCATGTACGTCGGCATGCTCGTCCTCAACGTGACGCTCTTCGTCATGTGGCAGAAGCGCAAGGTCGCGGAACCCGCGACCGACGCGGCCGACGACGACGGCGCGGCATCTGCAACCGGTGGTCCGCTGTCGCGTCTGCGCCGCCGCACATCTGCGTACGGCCGCCCCGTCACGACGTCGGAGGCGACATGACTTCAATGGCGCTCCAGACGCGCGCCTCACGGCGCGGTGAGCGCAGCGAACTCGCCAGCTCGGCGAGCGTCCCGAAGGGCGGCGGCGCAACTCGTCACGCGCCGCCCGTCGCATCGCCTGCGGCCCGTTGCGTGACCGCCGCCGTGCGAGTGAGCGCAGAAACATGAAGAACGATGCGAACCCGCCGATGCCGGAGTTCTCGACTTCGTACGTGTTGCAAGAAGTCGACCCGAAGTGGCTCGGCACCGCGGTCAAGCCCAAGCAGTTCCTGCACATCGACCAGGCCGAATGCATCCTCTGCGAAGGCTGCGTCGACATCTGCCCCTGGAAATGCATCCACATGCTCGCCGTCGACGCCATCGACGACTCCGTCAACGCCGACCAACCCGGCGACGACCCCAAAGACCACGTGTTCTTCGTCGTCGACGAAGACGTCTGCACCCGATGCGCCCTCTGCGTCGACCGCTGCCCCACCGGCGTCATCATCCTCGGAAAAGTCACCGACAGCTGGCGCGACGGTGACCCCAACGTACGCACCAACCGACACGGCTACGCCTACGGGGTGCGGTTCTAGGTGCAGGAGTCGGTCTGGGACTATCCCCGGCCACCGCGCTTGGAGCGCACCGAAGCGCACCTCGTCGTCGTGCTCGGAGGCGTGACGATCGCCGACACCCGCGCTGCGTCCCGCGTGCTCGAGAAGAGCCACCCGCCCAACTACTACTTCCCGCCCGGCGACGTGCTCGCGGGCGCGGTCGAGGCGAGCGGCGGCACATCGTTCTGCGAGTTCAAGGGCCGGGCGTCGTACTGGACCGTGCGGGGCGGCGACCTCGTCGAAGATGACGCGGCGTGGTCGTACTCGACGCCGAGTCCGGCGTTCGGAATGATCCGCGACCATCTCGCGTTCTATCCGGGGCGCATGGACGCGTGCTACGTCGACGACGAGTTGGTAACGCCGCAGGAAGGCGGCTTCTACGGCGGGTGGATCACGGCGAATCTGGTCGGGCCGTTCAAGGGCCCGCCCGGCACGAGAGGCTGGTAGTCCCAAGCTCATGAACATCGGTGCAATCGACGTGCGCCGGGCGGACACCCGGTTCCATACGCAGATCGGTTGGCTCGACTCGTGGCACAGCTTCAGCTTCGGCGAGCACCACGACCCGGGCAACACGCACCACGGGCTGCTGCGCGTCCTCAACGACGACATCGTCACCGCCGGCAGCGGGTTCGGCATGCACGGACACCGCGACATGGAGATCGTCACGTGGGTGCTCGAAGGCGCGCTCGAACACCGCGACAGTGAAGGCAACCACGGCGTGATCACGCCCGGCGTCGCGCAACGCATGAGCGCGGGGACCGGGATTCGTCACTCGGAGATGAACGCGAGCAAGCACGAGCGCGCACACCTGCTGCAGATGTGGGTGCCACCCGACCGGAGGGTCGCACCCGGCTACGAGCAGGTCGACATCTCTTCTCGATTGGACGGCAAGGCGCTGGTGCCGCTGGCGTCGGGCCGCGACGCCGATGCCGGTGTGCAGATCCACCAGCGCGACGCGACGTTGTGGGTCGGCCCGATTGATGCCGGGCTCACCGTGAAGGTGCCCGACGCGCCGTACGTGCACGTGTTGGTGGCCCGCGGCTCGGCGACGCTGGGTACCGACGAGTTGGGCCCCGGCGACGCCGCCCGCCTGACCGCGGCCGGTTCGCTGACCCTGACCGCCGGGGCCGACGGTGCCGAACTCGTCGTGTGGGAGATGTACACGGCGCTCGCGTGAAGTTCACGGTCCCCTCACAATCGGGCCCGAGAACATGACATGCGCCGAACCGAGAAGATCGTCGTCGTCGTGCTCGCGACCGTCGGGCTCACCCTCGCGGTCGGCGGCACCGTGTGGGCGATGACGAGCCCCGAAGACCAAGCTGCGGCCGAGCACGACCACGAGAGCCACGACCACGGGGACGACACCACGACGACGCTCGACACCGGCGACACCGTCGAATCGACCACGACGACGTCGACGACCGCCGAGGAACATGACCACGGGCTCGTGACGCACGACACGACCGACGGCGCCGACGCGACAGCCACCGACGAGGCGAACGCGCAGGCGTTCTACGACGAGGTAGCCGCCGGTACCGAGCGATTCGCCGACGTCGACGTCGCGATCGCCGAGGGATACGTGATCACCGACTCGTCACTCAGGAGCTCGCAGAAGGTCGAGCACTACATGCGCCGGGCCGACACACCGGCCGTGCTCGACCCGACCCAACCCGAAGGCCTCGTGTACTGGGTCGACGGAGACGTTGCCGTTCTGCTCGGCGTGGTGTTCACCGAGACCGACGACGAGAACCTGGCCCAGCCCGGCGGCTCGCTCACCGTCTGGCACGACCACACCGAGGCCGGCTGCCCGGACGGCTTCGACTGCGACACGCTCACCGGCACGCCGCCCAAGATGATGCACGTGTGGCTGTTCGACGGCGCCGACCCCTTCGCCCACGACTTCCCCCAGGCGATCGGCGACAGCTACGACCGCGACGACCCGCTCCCCTTCCTCTAGAGACTTCGCGGATCCATAACAATCTCCTCACGTTCGCGGCCGATCATGTCCCCGTGCGCCCCACCCACCGGCTGATGACGATCGGACTCGGCATCGCCGGGCTGACGCTCGCCACGGGCGGCTCGGTCCTCGCACTCCAGGGCGAACCGTCCGCGCCGGTTACCGCCGAATCGCTCGTCGTCGAGATCGTGACCAGTACGACCACAGCTGCGCACGCGCACTCCGGTCACGACATGGCGGGCGGCGCCGAGCCGACTGCCGAAGACTCTGCGAATGCCGACGCGTTCTACGCCGCGGTGAAGGAGGGATCGGCCCGGTTCGAGGACATCGGGGTCGCCGTCGCCGAGGGCTACACGATGAACGAGCGCGCCGCGGGCATGCCGGGCAAGAACAAGCACTACCGGCTGCGGGGCGGCAACCCGGGCGTGCTCGACCCGACGCAACCCGAAGGACTCGTCTACCGCATCGACGGCGACACGGCCGAGTTGCTCGGCGTCGTGTTCGTCGAGCGCGACGACGCCAACGCCGAGCAACCCGCCGGACCCATCACCCAATGGCACGACCACTCCGAACAGAGTGGCAACGAGAACGCGCCCAACATGATGCACGTCTGGACGTACGACGGCGCCGACCCCTTCGCCCACACGTACCGCGAGTCCCGCCTACTTCACGAAGCGGGAGGTGCGGCGGTCGGCTAACACCTTGCCGCCGGTCTGGCACGTGGGGCAGTAGACGACCTCGTGCGACTCGTACGAGATGCGTTTCAGCTCGTCCTTGCACACGGGGCACGGGAGGCCGACCTTGCCGTGCACGGCGAAGTGCTCGCCGAGCTTGTTCTGCGAGAGGCCGCCTTCGCGTGTGCGTTCGCGTTCGAGGCCGTCGGTGAGCACGAAGCGGATCGCTTCGATCAACCGTTCGCGTTCGTCGGGTTTCAGCGACTTGACGCTCGCGTAGGGCGACAGCCTCGCCCGGTGCAGCGCGTCGTCGGCGTAGCCCCGCCCGACGCCCGCGACCGTGCGCTGGTCGCGGAGCACCGTGTGCACGCGGCGGCCGTCGTCCGACGCGCGTAGCCACTGCGCGAACTCGTCGCTCGTTGCCTCGGGGCCGAGCTTCTCGAGCGGGCCCTCGTCGCCCTCGCGCACCACCCACCAACCCGCTTTGCGTTCGGTTCCGAACTCGCGGATCAGCACCGCCCGATCGCCGGAAAACTGCCATCGCACGACGGAACCCTTGGGCTTCGTCTTCTTCGGCGGCGACTCGATGTCGAGGCGGCCGGCCTGCGACAGGTGAAACATCACCTGGAGATCGCTGGAGTAATGCATGATCACGTACTTGGCCCGCCGGTCGATGCGTTCGAGTGTCTGACCGATCAACGCTTCCGCGGGTGGGTCGAACGTCTTCAGTCCGGTGAAGCCGAGGGGCGAGTAGCCCTCGAAGGTCGCGCCCCGGAACTCGGCTTCGAGGCGCTCCGCGAGCGCCTGCATCTGTGGAGCCTCAGGCACGCCTGGAATCGTAGGTCTTGGCGCCCTGGGTCCACTCCGGCCCGTTGCCCCAGTTCTCGCGGGTGCGCTTGTTCTTGTGGTCGGGGTCGAACTCCTTGCATGCCCGCGCGTACTGCTTCAACGTCGCAGTGCCCGCGGGCAACGACCAGAAGTCTTCTTCGGTCTTGAACTTCCCGTCGCCCGCGTACTCGAGCACGGTGATGCCGGGGAAGTCGATCGGGTCGCCGCCGGGTTCGGGGTTGTCGCGCCGGTTCTGCATGTACACGACGACGCGCCCTGCGTCGGCGTCGACCGTGTGCCACTCGTACGCGGTGTACAGCTCCCCGTACTCGGCCATGATCGGCTTGATCCACGCGCGCACTTCTTCGCGACCGAACTTGTCGCCGAGGACGTGCTCGACGTACCGGACGTCGTCGGTGAAGCACTCGTCGCACCACGCGTCCCAGTTCTCGTCGACGGCGCCGTTGCGCCAGTAGTTGCGAAACGCAGCCTCGATCTCGTCACGTTCGTACGCCATGGGCGAGAACGTATCGTGACGCGACCATGGCAGCGAAATGATCGCCAAGCGAGCAAATCGCTTCCACGTTCGCCGGGCCGCCCGCCTCGACGTACTGGGGGCCATCACGACCGACTGACCCAACCAGATCCATGCGTCGATAGACCACCGTGGCGGTGGTCTATCGACGCATCGGTGGTTAGAGGGTGCTGAGGCCGCCGCACACCGGGAGGATTGCTCCGGTGATGTAGGCGGCCTCTTCGCTCAACAGGAACACCACCGGCGCGGCGATCTCCCACGCGGTGGCCTGGCGGCCGAGCGGCACGGGTGTCTTCGCCCGGCTCGGCCGTCCCTGCGTTGCGACGCGACCGAGCGGTGTGTCGACGAGTCCGGGCGCGACGACGTTGGCACGGATGCCGCGCCGCGCGCCTTCGAACGCGACGTGCCGGCACAGCCCCGAGAGTGCGGCCTTACTCGCGTCGTACGCGGGGATGCGGCTGCCCGCACCCAGACCGGCGATCGACGAGATGAGCACGATCGCGGCGCCGTCGTCCATGACCGGGAGCGCGGCCTGACACAACAAGAAGTGGGCGCGCAAGTTGATCGACAGGACGTCGTCCCACTGTTCGGCGGTCGTGCCCTTCAGCCACATGCCCGCGCCGACCCCGACGTTGCACACGAGGCCGTCGAGCCCGCCCATTGAGTCCACCGCGTATTCGATCATCTGCACGCAGGCAACCTCGTCGCGCACGTCGCCGACGATGACGGCGGAGTGCGCTCCTTCCGCGACGACCAGCTTCGCGGTCTCGGCCGCGGCATCGAAGTCGACATCTCCACACGCGACGGCCGCGCCCTCGCGCCCGGCGAGCACCGCTATGGCGCGCCCGTTGCCGACGGGTGCGTCGGGGTCGTCGGTGCGGCGCGTTCCCGCGCCGACCACCAGCACGCGTCGCCCCGCGAGCTTCACTTGCGGCGACGCTTCTCGTCGAGGCGCTGCTTCACGATCTCGCGCCGTTCCTGCACATCGCGATACGTCAGTTTCTCGACGTCGCTCGAGATGCCCATACCGGCCTTGATGGAGTCCATGTCGAACGCGGCAACCGTCTCCTGGGGAATCCCCAACTCCTCGGCGAGGCGTTGGCCGTGGCGAATCGCGATCTCGGTGTGTATCTGCTGGATCTCTTCGAGGATGTCGAGGTCGGGTGCGAGCGTCGCGATCGCGCCGTCGAGGAACATCATGTTCTTCACGAACAGCATGAGCTCCTTCGGTGCGCGCGCACCGTACGACAGGAGCTTCTTCGTCAAGTCCTGGAGCCAATGCACGAGTTCGTCGGCCGACAACGTCGTCGGGTCGACGGTGGTGTCGAGGCCGAGCTCGACGAACACCTTGTCGAGATCGGTGTCGGGCGGGAACGCGCCGAGGTCGCGCAACGCTCGCAGTTGCCCCATCGGGTCGCCGCTCGTCGCGCCGACGAGCAGCATCAAGAACGCCATGCGCTTGGTCTCGTCGAGCCGGCCGGTGATGCCGAAGTCCATGAGCACGGTCTTGCCTTCGGGCGTCACCATGAGGTTGCCGCCGTGCATGTCGCCGTGGAACACGCCGAACAGCATGGCGCCCTCCATGAACGCGACCAGGCTCGCGTGCAACACCGCCTCGGTGTCGACGCCCGCGCTCTTCATGGCCTTCACGTCGTCCCACGCCATGCCGTACAGCCGCTCCATGACGAGCACGCGCCGGGTCACGAGCTTGGGGTGTGGGCGGGGCACGAGGAGATCGCGTTGGTTCGTCTCGGCCAGCACGCGCGCGACGTCGAGCATGTTCTCGGCTTCGAGCCTGAAGTCGAGCTCTTCGACGATTGTCTCCGCGAACAACTCGACGAGCGCGGGCGGGTTTGCGAGCGCGGCGATCGGGATACGGCCGGTGAGGTGGGGTGCGAGCCAGGCCATCGCCTCGATGTCCTGCATGACGAGCTTCGCGACCTGGGGACGCTGCACCTTGACCACGACGTCTTCACCGGTACGCAGCCGGGCCGCGTGCACTTGCGCGATCGACGCGGCTGCGATCGGCGTGCGCTCGAACGTTTCGAACACGTCGTCGAGTGACCGGCCGAGGTCGAGTTCGACGACCCGCCGGACGACGTCGAACGGCTCGGGCGGGACGCGGTCGCGCAGCAGCTTGAACTCGGCGACCAACTCCTCGGGGAACAGGCCTTCGCCGCCCGAGATGATCTGGCCGAGCTTGATGTAGGTCGTGCCGAGGTGACCGAACGCGAGGCGCAAGCGACGCGAGATGCCGGCCCGGCTCGCGACGGGGCCTTTGCGCCGGTCGATCACTCCCCACGCCGCGATCGCGAACCCGACTTGCGACACGACGCGGAACAGACGACCCAACGGCGGGAGGTGCCCGGTCTCGAGCCACTGCGGGACTTGGTCGCGCGCCTGTTGGCGGAGGCGGTCGAGGTCGCGCCGCCACGGCATGTCCTCGGGGACGACCACCCACGGGCCAACGTCGGTGAACGAGCCGATCTCGAGATCCGGAGCCGCCATAGGTCTCACACCCTATTTGCATCTTTGATGCATCTCCTTGCCGGGTCCGGTCGTCTATGTCGAAACAGCGGAAACCAAAGGACGGGTGGGGAAATGATTGGGCGGTCGTTCTTCAGGGTGTTGTTTGGCGCGGGGTTGGCGCTGGGCCTGATCGGCTTGACACCGATCCCCGTGCACGCAGGAAGTTCGGCGTGGTTCCCCGATGCGCTCGACGACACGATGTTCGGCGCGAACTCCCCGACCCAAGACATCGTGGGATTGCGCGTCGTCGAGACGCCGGACACGACGACCTTCACGGCCGTCTTTGGCGCCGACCCGGATCCCTTGTCTTGGGCCGGGCTGCAAGACTCGCGCTGGCAGCGCCGGTGGCTCACGTTCACCTTCCATGGCGGAGCCGCCACAGTCGAGTCCGACGGCACCCGGCTGACGGCCAGGGGCGCGTGTCCGGCGTCCGTCGCGACCGACTCCGCGCGCGCGTCTGTGTCGATCACTCTCGCGAGGTCGTGCGCCAGCGGTGTCGACTGGCCTGGTGAGTACACCGCGACGCTGTCGAAGTCGTCCGGATCGACGTCAGGGCCGGTCGACAGTGTCTCGTCACCATCGCAGGCGGGCAGCTACCTGATGGTCACAGGCGCCGGCGACGTGCACTCGTTCGCCGCGCACAACTACAGCGGCACCTTGCCCACGCGGTCGTCGGCCGTCGTCGACGTCGAGGCATCGCGCTTCGGCGGCTACCTCCTGCTCGACTCCAACGGGGTCGTCACGGCCAAGAACCACCTGTCGCACCGAGGCAACGCGACCTTGCGCCCCGCCGAGACTGCGGTGTCGATCTCGCTCACGCCGAGCTACGCGGGTTACTGGGTCTTCACCGACAAGGGCCGTGTCATTCCCTTCGGCGACGCCAAGCACTTCGGCGACATGGCCGGCATCGCGCTCAACGGACCGGTCCTCGACAGCATCGCCACCCCGACCGGCAAGGGCTACTACATGGTCGCCAGTGACGGTGGCGTGTTCGCCTTCGGCGACGCGAAGTTCCACGGCTCCATGGGCGCCGTCCGCCTCAACGCACCCGTGCAATCACTCGTCCCCGACCCCGACGGCACCGGCTACTGGCTCGTCGCCTCCGACGGCGGCGTCTTCGCCTTCGACGCCACATTCCGCGGCTCCATGGGCGCAACCCGACTCAACAAGCCCGTCACCGGCATGGTCCCCAACGGCAACGGCTACCTCATGGTCGGAGAAGACGGCGGCATCTTC
>JANNHK010000343.1:0-6910 GCA_031404355.1 Actinomycetes bacterium | reverse complement strand
CTGATTTCGGCATGAAGGCCTATGTACCGCTGGTCGGCGACGAAGTTACGCTGCGCATACAGGTCGAAGCTTTCAGGGATTAGGCGAGCAAAGGTAGCAGCACCGGCAGGAAACGAAACGCGAACGTGGCGCCTACGGCGGCGCCGCTGCCGGTGAGTGTCAGTACGAGCCAGGCTTCGGCCATCGTCTGCATCCACGACCCGATGTGCGACACCAGGTCACCCGCGAAGTAGAGGCGGTAGTTATATGTGTCGAGCGAGCCGAACGTGCGCCGCATCGCCCCCTGGGTCGACCGCGGTCGCGGATCGTCGACCTCGGCGCCGGGCAGCATGGGAAGCACGCTAATCGGCCCTCCCTCGCCGTTCGCCTCAATTGCGCAACCAGGACATTGCCTGGTGTGTCGATCGGAGAGTGGTCGTACAGTTCGCGTATGAGTAGTCGGGATCCGAAGGTGCTGCAAGACAGCGCGGTGGCATTGCGTACCGAAGCCAGGGCGCAGCGGAACGCGCTGAACGACCGGTTCGAGAAGCAGCGGACGGACACGGGAATCGAGCGCGACCGTGCCGCGCGCGACGAGTTCGCCTCGGACCAAGGGGCCAAGTCGGCCGATCAGCAGGTCAAGAAGGAACTCAAGGAAGCGAAGGCGTTCCGCGAAGAAGAGGACGACTTTGGCGCGAAGGCGCGCGTCGCGGAGCAGAAGGGCAACACGACCGATGCCGAGGAGCTGAACGAGATCGCGGGCGGGCACCGTCGTTCCGCCGCGGCCGCCGACGCCCGGGTGCAGGCGGCACAACGCGACGCGGCCGACTTGCGTGTGAAGGCGGCCGAACATCATCGCGATGTCGTCGACGCCGAACAGCGACTCGACAAACTCAGCGACGAGTCGTTCCGGATCGAGAAGCAGATCGATCTCCTCGAAGACCAGTCGCGCCTCGTCGACGCCGCCGCGGTCAAGCTGACGCGAGCGGACGCGCTCGAGGGTGCCGGCGACGCCAAGAGCGTCAACGAAATCGCGAAGTTGAGGTCGGAAGCCGACCAGCTCTTCGACCAGGCACAGAACCTGGAGATCGACACCGCCGACATCGCCTCGGTCACGGGCCGTCCGGTCGAGGTCCCCAACGTGTTGGTCGGGCCGGTCGCGACTACCGAGGCAGAGGATCTCGACCTCGTGGGTGACAGCGGCGCGCTGTCGGACGACGCGCACGCCGAGACCACCTCAGGCGAGCCCGATCCGGACACCGACGCGACTGCGGCCGCATCCGAGGACGCGCCCGAGCCCGAGTTCGTGTCGTCGACCGACGAGTCGATCGTCGCTGCCGAAGAGGTGCTGCCCGAGCCCGAGGAATCGTTCGTCGACGAACCCACCGACGCGCTCGCGGCTTCCGACGGTGCGAGCGAGTTCGACACCGGCGACGCGGTCGACGACTTCTCCGACCCGCTCGCCTGACTGTGACCGGCACTCCGCACGAGCGCGGCCGTGGCCATGTGCACATGGGCGAGGAGGACTGGGCGCGGCTCGCGGACCAGGCCGAGCTCGAAGGTGAGCTGTTCCTCGCTTTCGTGACCGACGCGGCGGTGTGGGTCACCGAACTGCGGGGCGGTGACGCGCCACCGGTGCGGCGCATCGTCGATATCGGCAGTGGTCCCGGCGTCGGTACCTGCGAGCTGGCCCGGGTGTTTCCCGAAGCCGATGTCGTCGCGGTCGACGGTTCGCCCGCGATGCTCGAACGTGCGCAGCGGCGGGCCGACGCTCAGGGTCTCGACGCGCGCGTGAGTACGCATCACGCCGAGTTGCCCGAGGGGCTCGACGGAATCGGTCCGGCCGACCTGATCTGGGCGTCGATGTCGCTGCACCATGTCGGGGACGAGGTCGCGGCATTGCGCCTGCTCCGCGACATCCTCGGTCGCGACGGTGTCATCGCCATTGCCGAGAAAGCCGAACCCTCCCGCTTTCTCCCCGACGACCTCGACATCGGCCCACCGGGCCTGGCCGACCGGATCGAGGACGCGCACGAGCAATGGTTCGCGGCGATGCGCGACGGACTGGCCCACTCCGTGCCGTCGGCCGATCTCCCGTCGATGTTCGCGATGGCCGGGTTCGACGTCATCGGATCGCGAGTCGCGCGCCTCCGTTTCAATCCTCCCGCGCCCGACTTGGCGAGACGACTCGCGCTCGGTCGTCTGCGCCGCAGCCGCGAAGACCTCGGCGAAGTCCTCGGGCCCGCCGACTTACGCACACTCGACATACTCGTCGACGTCGACGATGCCCGCAGCGTGATGCGCCGCGACGACGTGGTCGTCGCTTCGTCCCGACAGATCGTGATCGCCCGCCCGACCGAGGCGTGACGTTCAGTCGAGGACGACGACCGTGCGGCCCACGGTCTCGCGGTTCGCCATGGTTTCGATCGCGGGCGGGATGTCGTCGAACCCGATGACGGCGCCGACGACCGGCTTGACCTTGCCCGCGAGCACCAGTTCGACGATGTCGCGCATGATCTGTTCGCCGAGCGCGGCGGCGGGGAAGTTCCACCCCATGCCCGTCTTGAGGAACCCCGACATCTCGGGTTGCGCGTAGGCGAGCATCACGCCGCACAGCTTCAGGTTGCCGAGCATGATGCGCCGGGGCACGAGGAAGGGTTCGTCGGCCACGACCTTGTTCGACGCGAACCCCATCATCACGTAGCGCCCGTTGTATTTCGTGCACTTCATTGACGGTTCCATGACGGCCTCGCCGACGTTGTCGAACACGACGTCGACACCGTTGTTCTCGGTTTCGGCGAGCACGACCTCGGCGAAGTCCTCCGTGTTGTAGTTGATCGCGACGTGCGCGCCGAGGTCGCGGCACAGCTTGACCTTGTCGTCCGTGCCCGCGGTCGCGAAGACGCGCGCACCGGCGTTGACTGCCAGTTGGACGGCAGCCGACCCGGAACCACCCGCCGCGGCGTGGATGAGCACCGACTCGCCTGCCTGTAACTCGGCGCGGTCGAACAACCCAAGCCAGGCGAGGTGGAACGGGAAGAACAACGCGGCCGCGCCGGGCAGCGGGATCGAGTCGGGCATTTCGAACGTCGAGACGACCGGGCACACCGCGTACTCCGCGAAGCCGCCGTTCGCACCCTTCGGCATCGCGACGACGCGCCGTCCCTGCCACGCCTCGGCGCCGGCGCCGCACGCGTCGACGATGCCCATGACTTCCATGCCCGGGCTGTACGGAAGCTCGGGCCGGACCATCATGTTGCCGCCGGTAATCCGTTCGAGGTCGTTGAGGTTGAACGGGATCGCCTGCACCTTGACGCGTAGCTCACCGGCTTCGGGCGTCGGGATCGGCACCGTGTCGAGCCGGAGCACCTCCGTGGGCCGGCCGTAGACGTGTGTGCGCCACGCGCGCATGGTGCGGTCGTCGCCGGGCACGGCACCGACCCTACCGGCGGGTTTCTTGGTGCGCCCGATGACTTTGCGGTCGTTCCGTAGTCTCAGCACCTATGGCGCAACCCTTGATCGTTTCCGAGTTCGTGACGCTCGACGGCGTCATGGAAGCCCCGGGCGGTGAAACCACCCATCCGCACACCGGCTGGGTCATGGACTACATGGGGCCGGAGCAGGAGGCGTACAAGCTTGCCGAAGTGCTCGCCGCCGACACGCTGCTCATCGGGCGGGTGACGTACGAGTCGTTTGCCGGCGCCTGGCCCACATACGAAGGTGTGTTCGCCGACAAGATGAACGGGATGCCCAAGGTCGTGGTGTCGAACACGCTCAGAGACCCGGCGTGGCACAACACGACGGTGCTCGGCGGCGATGTCGTCGCGGGCGTCGCCGCACTCAAGCAGCGGGCCGGCGGCCCCGTGCTCGTCGCGGGCAGCGCGACCCTCGTGCACGCGCTGCTCGACAACGACTTGGTGGACGAACTGCGACTCATGGTGTTTCCGGTCTCGATCGGCGCAGGCCTCCGCGTCTTCCCGGAGACCATCAAGAAGTCACCGTGGGCGCTGACGGACACGGTCACGTTCCCGTCCTTGGTGCGCGTCGACACCTACCAACCCGTCTGAGCCGCACACACCGTGACCGACCCCGTCGTTTCCGAAGTGCTGACCCCGCAGCCGGGGCCGGCGTCGATGCGCGTGTTCCGACAGTTGCTCCTCAACACGCTCATGAGCGGTGTCACGAGCACGTTCCTGTGGTTCGCCCTGACGTTCTGGGTCTACATCGAAACCAAGTCGGTCGTCGCGACCGGTGTCATCGGCGGTGCCTTCAGCCTGTCGTCGGCGGTGCTCGGGCCGTTCTTCGGCACGTACGTCGACCGGCACCGCAAGCACGCCGTGATGATGCTCGCGACGCTGACGTCGGCGATCTCGTTCACGGTCGCGACGGTCGTGTTCATCGCCATCGACACCGACGATCTTCTCCAGTTGAGCGGCCCGTGGTTCTGGCTGCTCATCGGCTTCACGTTGTTCGGTTCGGTTTCCGCCATGATGCGCGGCATCGCGCTGTCGACGTGTGTGACCCTGCTCGTGCCGGAAGCCGGTCGCGACCGGGCCAACGGCCTGGTGGGCACTGTCACGGGCGTCTCGTTCGCGGTGACGTCGGTGTTCAGCGGGTTGATCATCGGCTTCCTCGGAATGGGCTGGGCCTACGGAGTCGCGTTGGTGCTCACATTCGTTGCGCTCGCCCACCTCGCGACGATCACGATCCTCGAAGCCGCGCCCGAACCCGTCGCAGGTGACGGCCGCAAGAAGTACGTCGACGTGCGCGGTGCCCTCGACGCGATCCGGGCCGTCCCGGGTCTGTTCCTCGTGATCGGCTTGGCCGCCTTCAACAACTTGCTCGGCGGCGTGTTCATGGCGTTGATGGACGCGTACGGCCTGTCCCTCGTGTCGGTCGAGGCGTGGGGACTGATCTGGGGTGTGATCAGCCTGGCGTTCATTGCGGGCGGGCTCGCAGTGGCGCGCTTTGGGCTCGGTCCGAACCCGTTGCGCGTAATCATCGTGGGCAACCTCGTCAACTGGACGGTGTGTTCGCTGTTCGCCGTACGGTCGTCGATCGTGCTGCTCACCTTCGGGATGCTGATCTGGCTCGCGCTGATGCCCGTGATCGAAGCGGCCGAACAGACCGTGCTGCAACGCTCGATCCCGTTCGAGCGCCAGGGTCGCGTGTTCGGATTCGCGCAACTCGTCGAGAATGCGGCCTCACCGCTCACCGCGTTCTTGATGGCGCCCCTTGCCGAGGCTGTCTTCATTCCGTTCATGAGCGACGGTCGTGGTGCCGAGTTGATCGGCGACTGGTACGGCACGGGCACCGATCGCGGCCTCGCGCTGATGTTCACGCTGGCCGGCATCGTCGGCATCGTCGTGTCGCTGTGCGCCCTCGCCTCGCGCCCCTACCGCCGCCTCTCCGGGGAACTCACCGCAGCATCCAACTAGTGCAGCTTCGTGCGCGGTTGGGCCCAACGCCTCATTCCCCCGGGCGACACCGGGAGTAGGTTGCGAAGATCGTTCCGGATGGGGATGCGCGCCGGAACACGCGATGGGGAGCGCGTACGGATGCGACGTTCTTGCTCGCGCTTCGGGCGAAGCGCGTTCACGGTTCCGCGGGCGGTCCTTGCGCTCGCGCTGACGTTCTCGACGCTGGCATTCGTCCCGGACAGTGGCGCCGGGGCTGCAACCAAACTCCAGGCTCCGGAAATGTTCGAAGCGTTTGGCGCCCCGTGCACGAAGAGCAGCGGGATCGCCTTTCGCTGGACGCGGTACACCTTTCCGGGTGCGGCCTTGCACCACTACAACCTGTATCGCGACGGTGCACTTGTTGCCCAGCCCCAAGCGTCCGCGGTGTCGTACTACAGCGATCCCACGCTGCCCGGCGAGTACCACTCGTACGTCCTCTCCGCCGTCGACACGGCCGGTCGCGAGAGTCCGCGCACCCCTCGTGCGAGCGCGATCGCGTACGACTGCACGCGCCGCCCGCCGCCGCGGGTCGGCGCACTCAAGGTCGCCGTTCTCCTCGTGAACACGGGGATCAGCAAGGAGTCGGCGGCACAAGCGGTGTTCGTCGACGCGAGCAACGTGTACCGCGAGGCGTCATGGGGACAAACGTGGCTGACTGGTGACGTGTTCGGTCCGTACAAGATCGACGGCATTCGGAAGTGCGACTCGATGACGCTCGTCTCTGACGCGCGTCAGGCGGCCGGGATCACCCGCAACGAGTACGACTACTTCCTCCTCTACGGCGCCGGCTGCGGTTCGAGGGCTGTACCCGGCATGACCGCCTTCGTCGGGAATCCGATCAACGCCGCGCACGAACTCGGCCACGTGCTTGATTTGGACCATGCGAGATCGAGCTCGTGTCCGGTTGCCGCGCTCAACGATCGGAGCTGCACCCAGTCGGGCAACGGGAGCCGCTTCGACTTCATGGGCGGTACCCGCGAGCTGAACGCACCGCATAAGGACAAGCTCGGGTGGTTGCACATGGGCGGTGTTTCTCAGTTGCTCGAGGTGTCGCAGTCCGGCACGTACGAGATTGCGCCGCTGAACGTTGCGCCGAAACCGGGCGAGACGACGCCACACGCGCTGCGGATCATCACCGGATCGACGACGGTTCCGCCGTCGCACCAAAAGTACATTTACGTGGAGTTCCGCCAGGTCACGCCCGGGAAGAACCCGCAGGGTGTCCTCATGGAACACTCCGCCACGGAGATCGCGGGGTATCCCGGGTATCCGGGCGTGCTGGCGGCAGGTCCCAATCACATCCTCACGTACGACGGTTCATATTTCTTCAAGCCCGGTTCGCAGCTCGAGTTCCCACGCGGCGCCGGAGCCGTCACGATCAAGGTGAAGAGCGTCACGAGCGACCGAGCTGTCCTGCACGTCACCGTGACCTAGATCGAGGGCGAGCATGCGAGCGCGGCCTCGGCGCTTGT
>JANNHK010000342.1:0-1776 GCA_031404355.1 Actinomycetes bacterium | reverse complement strand
CCCGGTGCACCAGCGCGTCATGCGGACGGCGCGCCAGCCGGTCTCCATCGGCGAGACGTACGACTTCATGTTTACGCCGCCAGCGCCCGGGCGGTACCTGCTGCAGATGCGGGCGGGGGGCGACGCTGCCCTCCGGGCTCGTGCCCATCACTCCCGCGCCGGCTACTACGAACGCTCGGGGCAGTTCGACTTCGTCGAGGGCGAGTTCGAGCGCGCGGCCCAGATCGCACGCGACGCCCACGCGTACTCCGTCCTCGCGCTCGTGCTGTACAACCACGCCGCCTTCTATACGTCGGTACCCGACTTCCGGCGATGCGCCACGATTCTCGACAGCGTCGACAACGTTGTCGAGCGGTACGGCATCAGGCGGTTTTGGATGCCGGCACGGTGTCTCCGTGCGCAAGCGACCGCGTGCGCGGGAGACCTCGCGACGGCCGCGACTATCTTGTCGTCGATCGATGATCTCTATCTCGAAGGTCGCGAAGCCTCGTTCCGCGCCTGGACTCGCGCCATCGTCTCGCTGCATAGCGGCGACTACGACACTGTCTTGTCGGTCCTCGACCCCGAGAACGTCGGCGTCACGACATCGGCGGCGTCGGAGATGGGTATTCACCACGCGACCCAGGGTGCCGACGCACTCGCGTGGAAAGCCGACCTCGACGCGGCGCGAAACGTCGCCGACCAAGGGTTCACCGGTCTCGAGCGTCGCCGCTCCGACGCATATTGTCACGGTTGGCTGGCGATGGTTGCGATGCGGGTCGAGGCCGACGCCGCGATCGCGGCCCAAGCGCGCGACGCGATCGAGTACGCACGCGCCCGCGCCATGAGAATTCTCGACGGATGGAGCGCGGCTATCGCACAGCTGCACTCGGTACACCCGCTGGCGAACGCGTATTCCCGCGCGTGTGATGCCGAGTGGGCGCGGTTGCGAGGCGAGGGAGCGGGGGAGGCTGCGGTGGTGGCCGCGCACGAGTTCGACGCGATCTCGATGCCGTATTTCGCGACCTATTTTCGTTGGCGGGCGGCCGAGGCTGCGCTTGCCGCCGACGATCGGCGCACCGGTGTTCCGCTGCTCGAACAAGCACGAGGTGTGGCGCGCCTGCACGGCTTCGCCGGGCTCGACGCGGCGATAACGACCGTCGCGCGTACGTATCAGCTGCGGATCGGGCCGGGGAAGACCACGGTCGACGGCGACGTGCCGCTCTCGGTGCGCGAGCTCGAGGTGTTGCGGCTGATGGCCGACGGCAAGAGCAACCCCGAGATCGCCGACATCCTCAGTATCAGCCGCAGCACCGCCGCGGCGCACGTCTCCAACGTCTTGCGCAAGCTTGAGGTGACAACCCGTGCCGAGGCGGCCTCGGACGCCGTCCGCCGCGGTCTCGTCTGACTGACGCCGATACTTAGAGCGCCTTCGCGTCCATGTCGTTGGACATGCCGAGGAGTGTCTCTTCGACGTCGCCCTCGGGCGGGGTCGCCAACTCCTGCACGGTCGGGCCGACCTTCGCCGCGAGTGGCGCGAGGGCGTCGAGGTCGAAGTCGTACAGCTTGGCTGCGTTCTCCGAGAGCAACATGCGCCGTTCCTCGTCGCTGACGTTGTGGAACCGGCGGCGCAGGTGGTCGCGGGTGTGGGGGTGGGTGCCCTCGTCGTGCGGGTAGTCGCTGCCCCACATGAACCGGTCGATGCCGACCTCGTGGCGCGCCGCCATGTCGGCGGGTCCGGGCCCGCTCACGCCCATGTAGCAGTTCTGGTGGAAGTACTCGGTCGCGGAACGCGGC
>JANNHK010000341.1:0-2968 GCA_031404355.1 Actinomycetes bacterium | reverse complement strand
TCGAGCGGTCCTGGAAGGGCGACCCGGTAGTTCGTTACCAGCGTCTGTATGGCAAGCGCGCGGCAAAGTTGGCCCACCTTGCGGCCGGCTTCGATCGCACGGCATTCGAGGTCGTTCCTAGGGCGACTCCCCATGCGTCTTTTTTGCCGATCGAATGGGGTAACGCCAAGCTCGCTAGCTCACCGACGCTTGCGGAGCTGTTCGCGGACAAGCCCGTCATCGGACTACAGACCGCCCGCGATACGAGCGCCGTCTCACCGATCGGAACCGAAGCCGCCGAGGTCTATGACGTCGACGTGGCCAGCGGAAAGAAGCCCGTCGCACGAGGTCGCCTCGCTGACTGGGCGTCGCTTTCACCCGCTCGGCGCCACGAGACATGGATGACCGCGCAAAAGCGGAGAACTAACGCCGCCGCTCCCGCAGTCGTCTCGTTGGATGCGACAAGGATGAGGCCCTATACGTACCGACCTCTCGACAATCGCTGGATATACGACGACCCGGCTTGGGTTGATTGGTGGCGAGAGGATCTCCACACGACGTTGACCGCGGAGCCGATCGCTGTGTTGGTCTCTATACCCCACGACCACGGTGCAGGACCGGCCGCAATCTTCGTCGACAGGTTGATGGATCAACACGTCTTCAGAGGGTCAGATGGCGGAAACGGCGTTTTCGCGCTCTGGCATCCGAAGGTTCCCGGTGCTGTTTCGGACCCGCGTGGAATCCTGGGGAACAAGCGCTCTGGATTCAGCTCGCTCACGCTCGACTGGTTGGATCGAATCGGCCGATCGGGACGGTTCGACGAAGCCTTCAACTACTGCCTCGCTGTGCTCAGCGCGCCGTCGTACACGTCTCAGTTCTGGAAGGCGTTAGAGGCCGACGAGCTGCGCGTTCCACTGACCGACGAGCCCAAGAAGTTCGACGAGGTCGCCGAGCTCGGTGCCAGGTGCCGTGAGGCGTGGCTAGCGACCAACAACACACGCGCCGGTATCGCATGGATCGGCGGCGGTACCGGCACCGCCGCTCTCGGAAAAGCCGAGTGGAAAGCGGATGAAATCACGTTTGACAGCGGGCGCCGAATAACCGGAGTCCCGCAGGAGGCGTGGCTGTTCGAGGTGAGCGGCTATCGAGTACTTCGGAAGTGGTTCGGCGCACGGGAACACTGGGTTCTAAGTCTGCGTCAGTCACTCGAAGCTCTTTCAGTCGTCATTGCAGTTATGGATCTTCTTGATCTACAAGGGCCCTTAGATCTGATGCTGGCCGACCTTCTCAGTTGATTGGCGAATGTCGAGCAGTCCCCGCAAGGCGATGGGCGCGTCGGCGTCATTGGTGATCAGGGCGCCGGCGCCCGCCGCCCGTCACCTCACGGCTCGTCGAGCTTCGCACTCGCGCACTTGCCGGAGCCGGGTGGCTATCTCGGACGTGTCCATTCGACACCTCGTGTGCGGTGGACGTGCGGTAGAGCGGTCACGGCCTTGACCGTCGACCGTCATGCAACCCGGTGACCTGCGAGTACGTGAGTCGGGGTGCCGGGATTCGAACCCGGGGCCTCAGCGTCCCGAACGCTGCGCGCTAACCAAGCTGCGCCACACCCCGTTCCAGAGCCGGGTCAGTGTAGCGAGCCGCCCGTCTCCCGGTTTGAAGCCAAGTGGCCGCTCAGCGGCCAGTTTCCTGCAAACACGCGAGCACTCGGTCCGCGAGCTCCGGGCGGCAGATGAGAAGGTCGGGCAAGTACGGATCGGGTTGGTTGTAGACGAGCGGTGAGCCGTCGAGGCGCGAGCAGTGACACCCGGCGGCGGCGGCGACGCCGACGGGCGCGGCGGAGTCCCACTCGTACTGCCCGCCGCTGTGCGCGTATACGTCGGCCGCGCCGAGCACGATGCCCATCGCCTTGGCGCCGGCCGAACCCATCGGCACCAACTCGGCTCCGAGCATCTCCGCGAGCTGCGTCGCGACCGCGGGCGGGCGTGTGCGCGACACGATCAGCCGCAGCGGACCATCGGTCGGCGGTGCGAGCGAAGGGGCATCGGCGGTCGACAACACGAGGCCCTGCGCCGGGAGCGCGACCGCGGCCGCGACCGGCGTGCCCGCAACAGTGAGCGCGACGTGTACGGCCCAGTCGGTGCGTCCGGCTTCGCCGAACTCGCGGGTGCCGTCGAGGGGGTCGACGATCCAGACGCGTTCCGCCTGCAACCGGCTCGGATCGTCCTTCGACTCCTCGGAGAGGATCGCGTCGGCGGGACGCGCCGCGCGCAGCAACGGCAGGATCAGGTCGTCGGCCTGACGGTCGCCGGCCTTGCCGTCGGCGCCACGCGCGCGCAGCTCGAGTAGCAGCGCGCCCGCGCGTCGGGCCGCGTCGGCCGCGAGTTCGTGGTCGTCCACGGCGCTCAGGTCACCGGTGTGGAGAGAATCTGCTTCGCGGCGCGACGCAAGATGCCCGCGTCGACAGGCTTGACGAGCATGGCGTCGACGTCGGCGCGCTTGCCGAGGAACTTGTCGGCGTCGCGGTCGAGGAGCAACAGGATCGGAACGTGCGGAAGCCGTCCGCCGGATTCTTCGAGGCGAAGGTCGAGCGCGGCGGCGACACCGCCCATGTTCCCGATGTTCAGGTCGAGCACGACCAGGTCGGGCTCCTCGTTCTTCACCGCGTCGCGCACGTCCTGGCCGCGCGTCACCTCGACGACCTGTTGGTCGCGCCCGACGAATGCGCCTCGCACCTGGTCGCGGACCCACTGGGCATCGGCGGCCACGAGGATCGTCGTCATGGTGCCGACGTTAGCGTGACGCCGATCTCGTGCAGCGCGTCGAAGTCGTAGACGTCGTGGGCGAGGTACGGCACGAACGCGATCGTCGTCGAGCCGATCTGCGGAAGGAGCCCGCGCAGGTTGCGCCGTTCCTCGATGGCGACGAGGCGGAAGTCGGCCAGGTTGTCGTAGAGGACCGCGAGGCGTTCCGATGCTTCGGGCGCCGG
>JANNHK010000340.1:0-22682 GCA_031404355.1 Actinomycetes bacterium | reverse complement strand
GTCGTCGGCGAGGTCGTCCGGCTCGAGACCGGCGCGGCCCGCGCGCGCGTTCGCGTAGACGATCGGGAACTCGACCTGCTCCTCGTCCGCGTCGAGGTCGAGGAAGAGCTCGTAGACCTCGTCCACGACCTCCTTGATCCGTGCGTCCGGCCGGTCGAGTCGAGCGGTCGCGAGCCGAGGTAGGTGTACGGATTCGTCTTCGACACGATCGCGAAGTACACGCCGTCGATGCGTTCACCGGTCGACAGTTCGAGGTCGAAGCGGGGCTTGCTGCGGTCGTAGTGCCGGAACCACGTTTCGAATGCGGCGAGCACATGCAGTGGGTGGGATGCGTACCGTTTCAGCTCGCCGTACCGCTCGACGCGCCGGATGACGGCTGCGTCGAACCCCAAACCGACGTTGAACAAAAAGTAGCGGGTACCAACTCGGCCCAGCCCAACCCGCGACGTCTTCTCGAGGTCGAGCGACGCGACCAGTCGATCGGTCGCGGCGAGCGGATCGTTCGGGTACCCGAGGGTGCGCGCGTACACGTTGGTCGACCCGCCGGGCAGCGGCGCCAACGCGGTCTTCGTGCGGGCCAGCCCGTCGGCGGCCTCGTTGCACGTGCCGTCGCCGGCGAGCACCGCGACGACGTCGAAGCCGTCGTTGGCGGCGGCACGCGCGAGGCGGGTGGCGTGCCCGCGGCGCGACGTCTCGGCCACTTCGACATCGTGGTGGTCGGCGAGCGCCTTGCGAATCAGGACGCGGGTCCGCGCGGTGACCGACGACGCGGTCGAGTTCACCAGGAGAAGGACGCGCACCGGCGGAGGGTACCCGTACGATCGGCGAGTGAGCCGAGCGTCCGACCTGCGCGCACTTGCGACCGAGATATCGGAGTGTCGCGCCTGCCCGCGCCTCGTCGCGTGGCGCGAGCAGGTGGCGATCGAGAAGCGGGCGTCGTTTCGCGACGAGGAGTACTGGTCCCGACCCGTTCCGGGCTTCGGCGACCCCGACGCGCGTGTGCTCGTCGTCGGACTCGCGCCCGCCGCCCACGGCGGCAACCGCACCGGGCGGGTGTTCACCGGCGACCGCTCGGGCGATTTCCTCTTTGCGGCGATGTACCGCGCCGGCTTCGCGAATCAGCCCGAGTCGGTTGGGCTCGCCGACGGGCTGCGCCTGCGCGACGCGTACGTCGCGGCCGCAGTGCGCTGCGCGCCGCCCGCCAACAAGCCGACCCCGGCCGAGCGCGACGAATGCCGCCCGTACCTCGTCCGCGAGCTCGAGTTGCTGCGCCGGTTACGCGTCGTCGTGGTGCTCGGCTCGTTCGGCTACGAAGCGGCCTGGGCGGCCCTGCGCGCGGGCGGCTTCGTGCTTCCGGCGCGCCGACCCCGCTTCACCCACGGGCTCGAAGTCGAGTGCGGACCCGTCATGATTCTGGGCGCGTTCCACCCGAGCCAGCAGAACACCTTCACCGGCAAGCTCACGGTCCCCATGCTCGACGCGGTCTTCGAAAGGGCAAGCGGGATTGCGGCTGCCCCCGAGTAGGCTTTTCGGCGTGCGGACGCAAGCGAGGGAGCCAGGTACCTATGACGAGTGACCTTGACCTGCGGGGTGTCTGGGTCCCCCTGATCACCCCGTTCGACGCCTCGGGTGGGGTCGACCTACCCGCCGTCGGGCGCCTCTGCGAGGAGTACCTGACGGCCGGCGCGGCGGGCATCGTCGCCCTCGGCACGACCGGCGAGCCCAGCTCGCTGGAGGCCGGCGAGAAGCAGGCGGTACTCGACACGATCTCGCGCGTGTGCACCGCCCGCGGCGCGCGCATCATCGTCGGCACCGGCACCAACGACACCCGCACGACGATCGCCGCGACGCAGGCGGCGGCCGACCTCCCCGGCACTGTTGGCGCTCTGGTCGTCGTGCCGTACTACGTGCGCCCGTCGGAAGCCGGCATCGTCGAGCACTACAAGGCCGTCGCGGCTGCGAGCTCGATTCCCATCGTGCTCTACAACATCCCGGCCCGCGCCGGGCGCGGCCTCGGCTCGGCGTCGCTGCTCGAACTCGCGCACACGCCGAACGTTGCCGGTGTGAAGCAAGCAGTCGGTTCGCTCGACCACAGCACCCTCGAGGTCCTCGCCGGCGCGCCGGCGGGCTTCTCGGTGCTGGGTGGCGACGACTCGTTCCACTTCCCGATCGTGTGCATGGGCGGAGTCGGTGCTATCTGCGCGTCGGCGCACGTCGCAACCGAGCGCTGGGTCGCAATGATCGAGTGCGGCCTCGCGGGCAAACTCGAAGACGGCCGCGTGCACGCCGAGGCGCTGTTGCCGATTGTCGCGGCCGGCTTCGCGGAGCCGAACCCGGCCGTGTTCAAGGGTGCGCTGCACGCGCTGGGTCGCATCGCGACGCCGAACCTGCGCCTGCCCATGACCAACGCTTCGCAGGCGTCGGTCGACGCGCTGCTCGCTGCGATCGAACACGCAACGCACTAGTACGGTCGGCGGCATGAGCCGCCGCGCTGCCTGGGTCCTGATCGCGTTGTGCGCGTGGACCCTCTACGTGTGGGTCAGCCGCATCGTGATCATGGCCGGCCAGGACGAGAGCACCGCGTTCAAGGTGGTGCACGGCGTCCTCGCCGGCGTCTCGATCGCGTTCGGCCTGGCCGCGGGCTGGATCGGTCTCCGCCGCCTCCGCAGCTGACCCGTCCTACCGCCGAACTGGCGTGGCTGAGGCACCCGCCGCCTGCCTGAGCCACGAGGGTTGGCAAAAACGGTACGGGACGGTATCGTATCGAAAATGACGACCACTGCCGCCGGCAGCGCGCCCCCGGCGCTCGTCCCGTTCGATCGCGAGAGCCGGTCCTACCAGCAGCGCTGGTGGATCCTGCTGGTGCTCTGCATCAGCCTGCTCGTGATCATCGTCGACAACACGATTCTCAACGTCGCGGTGCCGACGATCGTGCGCGAACTCAGCGCGTCGACGAGCCAGCTCCAGTGGATGGTCGACTCGTACACGCTCGTGTTCGCGGGGCTGTTGTTGACGGCGGGAAGTCTGGGCGACCGGTTCGGTCGCCGGGGCGCGCTGCAAGTCGGCATGGTCATCTTCGGGTTGGGCTCGCTGCTCGCGGCGATGTCCGACAGCGCCAACCAGCTGATCGTCACGCGCGGGATCATGGGAGTCGGCGGCGCGTTCATCATGCCCGCCACGCTTTCGATCATCACCAACGTCTTTCCGCCCGAGGAGCGGGGCAAGGCCATCGGACTGTGGGCCTCGGTCGCCGGTGTCGCGGCGGTGCTCGGACCGATCAGCGGCGGGTTCCTGCTCGAGCACTTCTACTGGGGTTCGATCTTCCTCGTGAACATTCCGATCGTGGTGATCGCGTTGCTCGCCGGGTTCTTCCTGATCCCGACGTCGCGCGATCCGTCGAAACCTGCGCTCGACCCGGTCGGGGCGGTGCTGTCGATCGTCGGTCTGGTCTCGCTCGTGTACGCGATCATCCAGGCGCCCGAGGAAGGTTGGACCTCGCCGATGACGCTCGGGGTGTTCGCCTTCTCGGCCGTCGTGCTCACCGGGTTCGCGCTCTGGGAGCGTTCCGTGGCGAGCCCGATGCTCGACACGAGCTTCTGGCGCGACCCCCGGTTCAGCGCGGCGAGTGCCGGCATCGCGCTGATCTTCTTCGCCATGTTCGGATCGATCTTCTTGCTCACGCAGTACCTCCAGTTCGTGATGGGATACAGCCCGCTCGAAGCGGGCGTGCGCCTGTTGCCGTGGGCGTTGACGATGCTCGTGGTCGCTCCCAACAGCCCCCGCCTCGCCGCGAAGTTCGGTACCAAGCTCGTCGTCGGTTCCGGGCTCACCATCGCGAGCGTCGCGCTGACACTGATGGCGACGCTGCCCGGCGAAGGATCGTCCTACTGGGGCGACGTCGTGTGGCGCATGGTCCCGCTCGCGTGCGGGATGGCGCTCACCATGGCGCCCGCGACCGAATCGATCATGGGGTCGCTGCCCCGCGCCAAGGCCGGCGTCGGGTCCGCAGTCAACGACACCACCCGCCAGATCGGCGGTGCGTTCGGCGTCGCGATCATCGGCAGCGTCATGGCGTCGGTCTACGGGTCCAAGGTCGCCGACTCGCTCGCGGGCCTTGGCGTCGAAGGAGAACCGGCCGAGATCGCGCAGGAAGGACTCGGCCGCGCCCTCCAAGTCGCGGAGGAAGCGCCCGGAGCGCTCGGACCGCAGATCGCGTCGGCGGCGCGTGAAGCGTTCATGGACGGCATGCACCGGGGTGTACTCGTCGCGGCCTTCGGCGCGCTGATCGGTGCGCTCGTCGTGTTCAAGTGGTTGCCCGCCCGGGCTGCCGACGAGCTCGAAGCGCACGGCGAGGAAGTCCCGACTCCGGCGGCGGTCGAGCAATGAAACCCGGACCGGGGCGCCCGCGCAGCGTCGAATGCGACCGCGCCATTCACGACGCGGCACTCACCGAGTACGCCGATCGCGGCTTCGACGGCATGAGCGTCGACGCCGTCGCCGCGCGCGCGGGCGTGAGCAAGGCGACGATCTACCGGCGTTACCCGTCGAAGGTCGACCTCGTCATCTCCGCCGCGTACGTCGTGGCCGAGGAACTCGCGCCGAAGCCCGACACGGGTGCGCTGCGCGGCGACCTCGTGACGTCGACCAAGAGCCTCGCCAACCTGATGAACCACAGCGTCCTCGGCCGGACGATGCGCCAGGTCGTCGCCGACGCCGGCCGGCATCCCGATCTGGCCGAGATGCACGAGGGATTTGTGAAGATGCGCCGCCAGGGCACGTTCGCCGCGTTCGACCGTGCGATCGCGCGGGGCGAGCTCCCGCCCGACATCGACCAGGAACTCGCGGCCGATCTTCTCGCGGGTCCGCTGTTCTACCGGCACATGGTGCGCCGGCTTCCGGTTGACGACGCCTACGCCGAACAGGTAGTCGACGCGTTCCTCGCGGTGTACGCAACGGTGCCCAGCACACGCTGACCAGCCCGACAAACGGCTTCTGGACGCGCGTATCTGTCGTCAGCAACACATACGCGCGTCCAGAAACTACGAGAGGGAGCCGTCTGCACCCGCGAGCTTGATGCTTCCCGGGAACACGACGTTGTGGACGCCGGACAGACTGTCGTACTCGCGCTCGATGTATGCGTTGGTCGTATCCGCATCGAGTTCGACGCGAAAGGAGGTGGGCAACACGTCGGCCGTGGTGTTCGCGATCAGCTCCGGCTCGTCGGCGAAGATTCGTTTGAATTCCTCGAACGCGTCATCCTTGCTGAGGAACTCATACGCTTCCACCGCGTCGTCATTCTTGAGTGCGCGTCCGACTGCGTCGATCTGCTCGTCGCTGGCGTCGGGTTCCATGAAGACTTCGGAATCGACGACCTTCCAGCGCCCGAATTTCGGCCGAACGTCGAAGGTCTCCGCGTCGCCGACGACATCCGCGAGGAAGCCGATGGAGCCGTCGTCGTCTGTGAGCGAGATCAGCACCGCCGCCGCCACGTCGTCGGGCGGCTCCAACTGCGCCGCCTCGAGCAAGTCGTCGATGTTCTCGGTGACGGCGTATCGGTCGATCTCGTTAGCGCTGACGATGTCGTCCGTCAGCTGCTCGAGCGGGTCGCCGTCGTCGACCAGAACGAGGACATCGAGATCCGCAACCGGGAACGAGTCCGTGACGCGCTCGGGACCGTCGTCGCCACTGCACGCGGCGATCGATGCGACCATCAGCAGCGCAGCGAGCGTCGCGAGCCGTCTCACCCGCCGAGACCGAGGGCGTCGTTCAGGAGTTTCTGCTGCTCGGCTTCGTGCACGGTCGAACTTCCCGTCGCGGGGCTCGGGGTGGCCGAGCGGGCGACGACTCCGACGGGGCGCTCCGCGATCTCCTCGATGCGGCGGCGGGCGAAGTAGCGGGCGCCCATGTTGCCCGGCTCCTCCTGGGCCCACAGCACCTCGGCGTTCGCGTACCGCCGGCAGTACTCCGCGACCTCGCGCTCGGGCCAGGGGAAGAGCTGTTCGAGCCGGACGATCGCGGCGGGGGCGCCGGTTTCGTCGCGCTTGGCGATCAGCTCGTGGGCGAATTTGCCGGTACAGAAGACCAACCGGCGCACGCTCTCGGGCGGAGGGTCGGCCGGGTCGCCCAGCACGAGACGGAATCCGCCCGACGTCAGCTCCGACACCGGTGAATACGTCGACGCGATCCGCAGGTACCGCTTCGGTGTCATCACGACGAGCGGCTTGCGGTCGGGGTCGATCATCTGGCGACGCAGCACGTGGAAGTACTGCGACGCGGTCGTCGGGTACACGACGCGCATGTTGTCCTCGGCGCAGAGCACGAGGAAGCGTTCGAGTCGAGCCGACGAGTGCTCGGGGCCCTGCCCCTCGAAGCCGTGCGGCAACAGCATCACGAGCCCGCTGCGCTGGCCCCACTTGTCCTCGGCCGCGACGATGAACTGGTCGATGATGGTCTGCGCACCATTGGCGAAGTCGCCGAACTGCGCTTCCCACGCGACGAACGCGTCGTGGTCGGCGATCGAGTACCCGTACTCGAACCCGACCGCGGCGAATTCCGACAGTACGGAGTCGTAGATCATGAACGGCGCTTGCGCGCCCGGAATGTGTTCGAGCGGCGTGTACTCGCTCTCGGTCACGTAGTCGGTGACGGTCGCGTGCCGCTGACTGAAGGTGCCGCGCCGGGTGTCCTGACCGGCCAGGCGAATCGGTGTGCCCTCCTGCAGCATCGAACCGAACGCGAGCGCCTCGCCGAGCGCCCAGTCGATCTTGTCCTCGTTGAACGAGGTAAGGCGCGCCTTGAGGATGCGTTCGAGTTTCGGGTGCACCGTGAAGCCCTCGGGGAACGTGACCAGCGTTTCGACGATCGCCTGGAGCCGGTCGCGCGGAACGCCCGTGTCGCACGAAGGCTGCGCCGGCTGTTCCTCGTGCTCGAACCAGCTCGGCGGCGCGTGCTCCTGGGCCTGCGTCTCGACGAACGCGTCTTCGAGCCGGTGGCGGAAGTCTTCGAGCGCGAGTTCGCACTCCTCGAGCGTCATGTCGCCGCGGTTGACGAGCATCTCGGTGTACAGCTTGCGCACCGACCGGCGGCTGTTGATGATCTCGTACATGCGCGGCTGCGTGAACGCGGGCTCGTCGCCCTCGTTGTGGCCGTACCGGCGGTAGCAGACCATGTCGACGACGACGTCCTTCTGGAACGCCTGGCGGAACTCGAACGCGAGCCGGATGACGCGCACGGTCGCTTCGGGGTCGTCGCCGTTCACATGGAAGATCGGGGCCTGCACCGCCTTGGCGATGTCGGTCGCGTACACCGACGACCGAGCGGCGCCCGGCGCCGTCGTGAAGCCCACCTGGTTGTTGACGACGACGTGCACGGTGCCGCCGACGTCGTAGCCGGGCAGTTCCGAGAGGTTGAGCGTCTCCGCGACCACGCCCTGGCCCGCGAACGCAGCGTCGCCGTGGATGAGCACCGAGAGCACCTTCGCCCGCGCCGTGTCCTGCAAGCGATCCTGCTTGGCCCGCACCACGCCTTCGACGACGGGGTCGACCGCTTCGAGGTGGCTCGGGTTGGCCGCGAGCGTGAGATTCAGCGTCGCGCCGGTCGGCGAGGTGTGCTTGCCCGTGGCGCCCACGTGGTACTTCACGTCGCCGGATCCCTGCGGCACGTTCGGGTCGAGCTCGCCTTCGAACTCGCGGAAGATCTGGCCGTACGACTTTCCGACGACGTTGGCCAGCACGTTGAGGCGGCCGCGGTGGGCCATGCCCATCACGACCTCTTCCATGCCCGCGCCCGCGGCTTCGTCGAGCAGGAACCCGAGTAACGGGATGAGCGTCTCCGCGCCTTCGAGACTGAAGCGCTTCTGGCCGAGGTACTTCGTGTGGAGGAACCGTTCGAAGGCCTCGGCGGCGTTCAGCGCGAGGAGAATGCGCTTCTGTTCGTCGGAAGTCAGTTGGGTCGGGACGCCTTCGACGTGCTCCTGGATCCACGCCTTCTCGTCGGGTTCCTGGATGTGCATGTACTCGACACCGATCGTGCGTGAGTACGCGTCTCGGAGCAGGCCCAGGATCTCGCGCAGCTTCATCGTGCGCCGGTGCGCGATGTTGGTGGGGAACTCCCGGTCGAGGTCCCAGATCGTCAGGCCCCAGTGGTTCGGGTCGAGTTCGGGGTGCGTGTGCGGTTCCTTCAGCCCCAGCGGGTCGAGATTCGCGATGAGGTGCCCGCGCACGCGGTACATGTTGACGAGCCCGTTGACGGCGAGCGCCTTGTCGAGGGCTTCGAGGGAGTTCTCCTGCGGTTTGTGGTCACGGCCCCAGCGCGCCGGTTCGTACGGCACGTCGAAGCTCGCGAACATGTCGTCGTAGAAGTTGTCGGCGCCGAGCAGCAGTTCGTGGATCTGCGCGAGGAACTCGCCGCTCTCGGCGCCCTGGATCACCCGGTGGTCGTACGTGCTCGTCAGGGTGACGGTCTTGCTCACGCCGAGTTCGGCGAGTGTCTGCGGGTCGGCGCCCTCGTACTCGACCGGGAAGCTGATCGAACCGACACCGACGATCGCGCCCTGCCCCGGCATGAGGCGGGGCACCGAGTGCTCGGTACCGATCATGCCCGGGTTGGTGATCGACACCGTCGTTCCCGTGAAGTCGCTCACTTCGAGCTTGTTCGTGCGCGCCTTGCGGATGAGCTCCTCGTACGCGGCGTGGAACGCGGCGAAGTCGAGCGTGTCGGCCGCCTTGATGTTCGGCACGACGAGCGTGCGCGAACCGTCGGACTTCTGCATGTCGACCGCGAGCCCGAGGTTGACGTGCGCGTGCCGCACCACCGAAGGCTTACCGTCGGTGACGCCATACGACGAGTTCATATTCGATACCTTGCGCAGCGCGCGCAGCACCGCGAACCCGATGAGGTGCGTGAACGAGACCTTGCCGCCGCGGGTGCGACCGAGGTGGTTGTTGAGGATCTGGCGGTTGACCTCGAGCAGCTTGGCGGGCATCGTCCGCACCGACGTCGCGGTGGGTACGCCGAGGCTCGCCTCCATGTTCTCGACGATCCGCGCCGCGGCGCCGCGCAGCGGTTCGGCGTGCTCGCCCTCGAGGAGGACCGGTCCGGCCTCGGCCTTGGCCGAAGGCGCAGTCGGCGCAGCGGCGGGCGCGGCCACGGGCGCGGGTTCGCCCCGCGGGATGTAGTCCTCGAAGAACTCGCGCCAGCCCGCCGACACCGCCTGCGGGTTCTCGCGGTACTGGCGGTACATCTCGTCGACCAGGCCCGCGTTCGGGCCGAGGTCGCCGATGCCGGCCATTGAGTCACTCATGCGGCTACAGCCTCCGGTGCTCGATCGCCCGTGCGAACCCGGAGAATGTCCGCACCTACGACTTCCGCCTGGCTGCTCATGCTCGTCTTTCTCGAGGCCCGTCCTTCAGGCAGACGGGCATCTCGTTCCCATCGTGTACCACGCGGCGGAACTGAGGAAGTGTCTCTGCCACCTAACGCCGCGGACGATTAGTCCGAAATCGTCCCCTAGTTGCGGACGAGCTCGGCCAGGCGGAACGCGAGGTCGAGCGACTGACGGGCGTTGAGGCGCGGGTCGCACACGGTCTCGTAGCGGCCCGCGAGGTCTTCGCCCCGGATCTCCTCGGCACCGCCGAGGCACTCGGTCACGTTGTCGCCGGTGAGCTCGACATGCACTCCGCCCGGCCACACGTCCTGGGTGCGGACACAGTCGAAGAACAACTCGACTTCGGTCATCACGTCGTCGAAGTGGCGGGTCTTGAACCCGCTGTCGTGCACGAACGTGTTGCCGTGCATCGGGTCGCACGCCCACACCACGGGGTGGCCGGCCCGCTTCACCGCCCGCACGAGCGGGGGCAGCGACTCGGCGACCCGCTGCGCGCCCATGCGGCTGACGAGCGTGAGCCGGCCCGGCTCGCGGCCGGGGTCGAGGCGCCGGCACAGCGCAACCGCTTCGTCCGCGGTCGCGTCGGGTCCGAGTTTTACGCCGATCGGGTTCTGCACGCCCGAGAGGAACTCGACATGCGCACTGTCGATCTGGCGGGTGCGCTCACCGATCCACAGCAAGTGGGCCGAGCAGTCGTACCAGTCACCGGTGAGGCTGTCCTTGCGGGTCAGCGCTTCCTCGTAGCCGAGCAGCAGTGCTTCGTGCGAGGTGTAGAAGTCGACTTCGTGCAGCTGTACCTCGGCGTCGAGGTCGATGCCGCACGCGGCCATGAAGCGCAGCGCCCGGTCGATCTCGCCCGCGAGCGTTTCGTAGCGCAGGCCCGCGCCGCTCGTGCGGACGAACTCGAGGTTCCAGCGGTGCGTGGAGTTGAGGTCGGCGAATCCGCCTTTGGTGAACGCGCGCAGCAGGTTGAGGGTCGCCGCGGCCTGGTTGTACCCGCGCACCATACGGAACGGGTCGGGCCGGCGCGCCACCGCCTCGAACGCGAAGTCGTTGACCATGTCGCCCCGGAACGACGGCAGTTCGAGGTCGTCGCGCAGCTCGGTCGGCGCCGAGCGCGGTTTGGCGAACTGGCCGGCGATGCGGCCGACCTTCAACGTCGGCACACCCGTGCTGTACGTGAGCGCGACCGACATCTGGAGGATGAGTTTGAGCTTGTCGCGGATGTTGTCGGCCGAGAACTCGGCGAACGACTCGGCGCAGTCACCCGCGTGCAGCAGGAACCCGTCGCCGGCGCTGACGTTGGCGAGGGCGGCGCGCAACGTGCGGGCTTCGCCTGCGAACACGAGCGGCGGCATGCGCCGCAGTTCGGTGAGCGCAGCTTCGAGCGCGTCGGCATCGGGCCAGTCGGGTTGCTGTGCTGCGGCAAGGCGCTGCCACGACGACGGCTCCCAGCCGAGATTGGGCAGCGGTTCGGCGTTCACGAGTTAAAGGTAGGCGCCGGGCGGCTTCTCGCCGCCCCCCATTTCGAGTGCGCGCCGCCCGCGTACCTCGTCGAACTGCGCTTGAGCCTGCGCCTGCTGGGTGAACAGCGTCGCCTGGATCCCGTGGAACAGGCCTTCGAGCCAGCCGACGAGCTGGGCCTGGGCGATGCGCAACTCCGACTCGCTGGGCGTGTCGCTGCTGAACGGCAACGACACCTCGGCCAGCTCCTCGCGCAGGTCGCGCGACAGGATTGCCTCGAGTTCGTGCACCGAGCGCTCGTGGATGGCCTTGAGGGAGCGGCGACCCGCGTCGTCGAGCGGGGCGCGCCGCGCCTCGTCGAGCAGGGCCCGCACCATCGCGGCGATACGGATGAGCTTGGTCGGGCGCGAGACCTGCTCGCCTTCGAGTTCGGTGGTTTGCCCGTCGCTGTGCACGGGTTGGCCGTGGGCGTCGAGGATCTCCGGCGTGAGCGGATCCCCGCCCGGATTCGTCTGCGTCACAGCGTCCCAGGCTACCGGCTGGTAGTCGGGAGCCTGGATCCTCAGAGCTGAATAATGACGATCCGTTCCTCGGTCATCTCCCGCACGGCCCACTGCGGCCCTTCCCGGGTATTGCCGCTGTCGCGGATGCCGCCGTACGGCTGCTGGTCGGCGCGGAACGTCGGTACTTCGTTCACGAGCACCCCGCCGAAGTCGAGCGTTCGGGCCGCGCGCAACGCGTCGTCGAGGCGGGCGGTGAAGATGCCGGCCTGGAGGCCGTAGCGCGTGTCGTTCGCGAGGCGCAGCGCTTCGTCGAGGTTGCGATAGGCGGCGACGCCCACAACGGGGCCGAACACCTCGAGTGCGCACACCTTCATGTTGGGTGTGACGTCGGCGAGCACCGTCGGCGCGAGTACGCCGTCGTCGCCGACCGTGCCGCCGGTGAGCACCTTGGCCCCGCCCGCGGCGGCTTCGTCGACCCACTGGGCGACGCGGTCGCGCTCCTTGGTCGAGATGAGTGCCGACACGTCGGTCGCCTCGTCGAGCGGGTCACCGACGACGAGCTTCTCGACCAGCGGCACGAACGCGTCGAGGAACTGGTCGCGCACGTCTTCGTGCACGTAGACCCGTTGGGTCGAGATGCACGACTGGCCCGCGTGGCTGAACCCCGCGACCGCGACCTTTTGCGCGACCACGTCGATGTCGGCGCTCGGTTCGACGATGAGCGGCGCGTTGTTCCCGAGTTCGAGCCCGACCTTCTTGCGGGGCGCCTTGGCCTTGATGTCCCAACCGACGTCGGGCGAACCCGTGAACGTGATCATTGCGATGTCGGGATGCTCGACCAACGCGTTGCCGATCGTGGCGCCACCGCCGGTGACGACCTGCAGATGCTCGGGCGGCAGTTCGCACTCGTCGAGCAGCAAGCGCGCGAGTGAGATCGCCGACATCGGTGTTTGACTCGCGGGCTTCAGCACCACCGGGCACCCCGCCGCGACCGCGGGTGCGATCTTGTGGGCGACCAGGTTCAGGGGGAAGTTGAACGGGCTGATCGCACCGATGACACCGACCGGCACCCGCATCGTGAACGCGAGCTTGCCTTCGCCCGCCGCGCTCGCGTCCATGGGCACGACATCGCCCGCGAGCGTGCGTGCCGCGAGCGCGGCGAAGGTGAACGTCGACACGGCGCGCTGCGCCTCGACGCGCGCGGTGCGGATCGGCTTCGCGGCTTCGAGCGCGATCGTGCGCGCGAACTCCTCGGTACGTTCCGAAAGGAGGCGGGCAGCCCGGTCGAGGATCTCGGCCCGCCGCCACTGGGGTAACGGCGCGGCGCGGCGGGCTTTTGCCACCGCCGCGTCGACATCGGTCAGCGAACACTGCGGGACTTCGCCGATGACCGTCCCGTCGTACGGAGCGCGAACTTCGATCACGCCCCGATCGTACGTTTCACATGGCTCCCTTCGCTCCCGTCCGAAGAGGCCTGCGGCCAGCGGGACTCCGCTACGTCCGCACGGCGGGCGCTACCCGACTCGGGCGGCCCGCCGGGGAGCGGGGGAGTCGAGGGTGTCGAGCGCGGCCAGGCGCGGGTCGTTCGAGAACACCTCGATGATCGGCTCGCGCATACCGAGGCGGCGCTGCAGCTTCTCGACGTCGAGCTCCTGGTCCCACATTACGAACGTCACGACGATGCCGGTGTTTCCGGCTCGGGCGGTACGCCCGGAACGGTGGACGTAGCCCTTCTGCTCGTCGGGGGGGTCGAAGTGGATCACGACGTCGACGTCGTCGACGTGGATGCCGCGTGCCGCGACGTCGGTGGCGACGAGCACCGCGTGGTTCCCGTCCGTGAAATCCTTGAGTGCTCGTTCACGAGCCGACTGGCGCAGGTCGCCGTGGATCGCGGCCGCGACGACACCTTCCCGTTTGAGTTGCGACACCAACCGGTCCGCGCCGCGCTTGGTGCGCACGAACACCATCGTGCGGGAAACGCCCGCGGCGATGGCCGTGAGCACCTTCACCCGGTCCATGTCGTGCACCTTCAGGAACCGGTGCAACGAGTCGCTGACGTCTTCGGGGTCGGTTTCGACCTCGTGGCGCACGGGGTCCTTCATGTACCGGCGGACGAGCACGTCGACCTCGCGGTCGAGTGTCGCCGAGAACAGCAGTGTCTGGCGAACGCCGGTGACCTTGCGCATGATCCACTCGACCTGCGGCAAGAAGCCCATGTCGGCCATGCGGTCGGCTTCGTCGATGACGAGCGTGCTGACCTGGTCGAGGTCCATCACGCCGCGTTCGAGCAAGTCGATGAGCCGGCCGGGAGTTGCGACCGCGACTTCGATGCGCTTGGTGAGGTTGCGCATCTGGCGGTCGAGCGACGTGCCGCCGTAGAACGCGCACACCCGCGCGTTGACGGCCTTGCCGAGCGGCACGAGCACCTCGACGACCTGGCTCGCCAGCTCACGAGTGGGCACGAGGATGAGGGCGGTCGGGTGACCGGGCTTGGCCTCGACGATTCGCTGGAGGAGCGGGAGGCCGAAGGCGAGGGTCTTACCCGAGCCGGTCTTGGCCTTGCCGCATACGTCGGCGCCGGCGAGGGCGTCTTCGATGGTGGCCTGTTGAATGGCGAAGGGATGTTCGATGCCCGCTACCGCGAGGGCGTCGACGAGCTCGGCCCGCAGGCCGAGACCGCGAAAAGAAGTGGTCACGCAGTTCGCTTTCCGTTGTGTGTACGTCGGTGGCCCGGCCTCGGGGCTCCGAACGTCAGGAAGCGAAGCAATGAGGTGGACCGCGAGCCGGGCAGGTCCCGTACTCGACCCCTCCAGCATAACCCCAGTTCAGGGGGGTGCCGTTCAACCCCCCCCAAGGGTCGCAACGCGGCTGAGGGCCTGCTACACCCGCAGGGGCCGGTCGCCGATAAGTAGGTCTGCCGCCGTCTCCCCCCTGCTGAGGTTGTTTTCGTGCGAATCAGAACCGCCGCCGTTGCCGGCGCGCTCGTTGTTTCACTGCTCCCGTTCGTCGCCCCCGAGCCCGCCGGCGCGGCGGTGACGCTCCAGTGGAGCCAGCAGACCGCGGGGTGGAACCGCAGTTCGTCGCCGACGATCGCCGATGTGAACGGCGACGGTGTCAACGACATTGTCATCGGGCACCAGGACGGCTACGTGCGCGTGCTCGACGCCGCGACCGGCAACAACCTGCCGGGCTGGCCGCAACCGGCGGCGACGCGACCGGGCGCCGCGGTGCCTGTCGACAGCACGCCCGCGGTCGGCGACATCGACCGTGACGGCGCCAACGAGGTCGTCGTCGGCGCCGGTTCGACATGGAACCGCCAGAACGGTGGCGTCGTCGTGTTCCGCCGCGACGGTTCCATCAAGTGCCGCCACGAGTCACTCAACTACGTCAACAACGACAACGGCGTGTACTCGTCGCCGTCGCTCGGCGATATCGACGGTGACACGTACCCCGACATCGTGTTCGGTGGTTGGGACCTGTACGTGCACGCGCTCGACCGCAACTGCAACGAACTGCCCGGCTTCCCGTACATGGTCGAAGACTCGACGTGGGGTTCACCTGCGCTGTACGACGTCGACGGCGACGGCCGCATGGAGATCTACATCGGTTCCGACCAGACCGCGGGCGGCGCGATCGACTGGATCGGCGGTGAGTACCGCGCGCTCGACTACGTCGACGGCAAGGTCGTCGAGATGTGGAAGCGGCGCACCGGTGACGTGTTCCACTCGAGTACCGCGATCGGCGACATCGACGGCGACGGCGACATGGAACTCGTCGTCGGTGGCGGCGACTTCTACCACCACCCCGACGGCCGCAAGATCTGGGCGCTCAACATCAACGACGGCTCCGACCAGGGTGGCTGGCCGATCCAGACGGGCGGCCAGACCAACTCTTCGCCCGCGCTCGGCGACCTGACCGGCGACGGCATTCCCGAAGTGGTTTCGGGCAGCGCCGACGGGTACGTGCGCGCGATCCGCGGGAACGGCGTGACCCACTGGGCGGTGCGGCCGCGGTTCAACACCGGTGCGGGCGGACCCGTGCTCGCGTCGCCGATCATTGCCGACATGAACGGCGACGGCGTCAACGACGTCGGCATCACGAACGACTGGGGCTTCTTCGTCCTCAACGGCGCAAACGGCGCCGAGATCACCGCGCTCAACACGTGGATGTCGTCGGAGGCTGCCGGCGCGGTCGGCAACTTCGGTGTGCAGGGCTGGAAGCTGATCGTCACCGGCTTCGACACGCCCAACCACTTCTCGCGCCTCCAGGCTTACTCGATTCCGGCGCCGGGCAAGACGCCGCCGTGGCCGATGTTCCGGTTCGACGCCCGCCACTACGCCGCGCCGAACAGCGGCGGAGACCCGTTGCCACCGGGCGTCTGCCGGCGGGGCTCGAACCCGGCGGGCGTGCCGACGGGCGGTTCGGCGCCGCGCGGCTACTGGTTCCTCGGTGCCGACGGTGGCATCTTCTCGTTCGGTGGCGCGCCGTTCTACGGCAGCGCATCGCCCCTGCTGCAATCCGGTGAGAAAGCCGTGGGTTTGCAGGCGTCGGCGAGCGGTGCGGGGTACTACGTGCTGAGCGACCGCGGGCGCATCTTCACGTTCGGCGATGCGCGGGCGCACGGGTCGATGGAAGGTCGACCGTTGAACGCGCCGATCATCGCGATGGCGCCGACACCGGGGAACAACGGGTACTGGCTGCTCGGGCAGGACGGTGGCGTCTTCAGCTTCGGCGACGCGCGCTTCTTCGGGTCCACCGGTGGTCAGCGGCTCAACTCGCCGATCATCTCGATGGCGCCGACCGCGACCGGAAACGGGTATTGGCTCCTCGCGGGCGATGGCGGCGTGTTCAGCTTCGGTGACGCGCGCTTCTTCGGGTCGACGGGCGGCATGCGCCTCGCGGCCCCGATCATTTCGATGTCGACGTCGCCGCAGGGTGGCTACTGGCTCGTGGCGCTCGACGGCGGTGTCTTCAGTTTCGGAGTGCCGTTCTACGGCAGCATTCCCGGCATCGGGTACTGCAAACCCCCGACGGGTCTGCAGCTGCGGGCAACACTGACCGGCAACGGCTACTACCTGCTCTCACTCGACGGCGGCGTCTTCAGCTTCGGCGACGCGCAATTCCGCGGCAGCCAGCCCGGCCTGCCGTACGGAAAACACGCCGTCGACATGGCCATCCGCCCCGCGTAAGCGGGCGCCAGTTCGCTTCTGGTCGCGCGTATGTGTTGCTGACGACACATACGCGCGTCCAGAAGCAGCATTAGGTTCAAGGCGTGCCCGTACCTTCTGCCGGCGGTGCGCGCCGGGTCGGCGCGGAGACCGTGGACCAGCTCCGGCGCTCCGTGTCGCGGCGGATGGCGCAACTGCTCGCACGCGATCCTGACCGCATGGCGAAGGCGGTCGAGCTCGGGTTCGTGCGGCGTGAATGGCTCGACAACCCCGGCGACGAGCAGATCTCGAGTGCGACGCCCGTCGACGTGCTCGAACGCTGGCTCGAACGTTCGGTCGAGCAGCGACCGTCGACGGTCGCCGCGCTCGGGCTGTCGGCGATCCAGATCCTCTCGGCCAACGCCGACGACGAAGCGCCCGAAGGCATCCCCGACACGCTCACGATCGTGTTCACCGATCTCGAAGGGTTCACGACATTCACGGCGACCGAGGGCGACGAAGCGGCCAGCCTCCTGCTCGCCGACCACCAGCGCGCGGTCGGGCCGATCGTGCGCAGCCGCGGCGGGCGCATCGTGAAACACTTGGGCGACGGCCTGCTCGCGACGTTCTCGAGCCCCGAAGCCGGTGTGCTCGCGGGCCTCGAACTCGTCGAGACCACCACCGACCCGTTGCGCCTACGCGTCGGCGTCCACGTCGGCGAAGTGCTCGTGATGCGCTACCACGACGTCGTCGGCCACGTCGTCAACGTCTCCGCCCGCGTCACGGAATCAGCCCGCGGCGGAGAAGTACTCGCAACCGAAGCCGTCCGCGACGCAACCGGTCCCATGCCCGGCGTGACGTTCGGACGCCTCCGCCGCCGCACCCTCAAAGGCATCACCGAGGTAGTACGAGTGAGCCCCGTAACGCGAGTTTGAAGCGCCGCATGATGCGGCGAGCCAGGGCAACGAACCCGCTCACTCGCCGGAGTGGCGACGACTCGACCGCGGCGCAGCCGCTTCCAAAGTCGGAGACCGACCAAGAAGCATCGCGCCCTCGGCAGGATTCGAACCTGCGCACATGCCTCCGGAGGGCACTGCTCTATCCCCTGAGCTACGAGGGCAAGGGGAGCGAGCGTACCAGCGAGGTCCGAGCTACAGGACCTGCGAGAGTTTGCGGTTGAGGGCGTCGAGGGTGGAACGGGCGGCGGCGTCGATGGGGCTGGCGCCCGCGGCGAGGCCGTAGTGCAGTGCCTGTTCGTCTCCGCCGTCGTCCTGTTCGAGCGCGACCGCTACGAGCACGCGCTCGTCGTCGGTCTCGTCGAGGGCGCGGGCCCAGCGGGCGCGCGGCTCGATTGCGGCGCCGAGTCCGCGCACCGCGTCGATCGTCGCTTCGACGGCACCGACGAGACCATGGGACGCGGCGGCGCGCCCGATCGTGCGGCGGCCTTCGAGGATCAGGTGCACTTCGAGTTCGTCGGTGTCCGGGAACGCGAGCACCGCCAGCAGACGCGGTCGGCGCGACGCCTCTTCCTCTTCGACCCCGTCGGCCGAAACGACCTTCGCGGGGGTGGCGTCGGCTTCGAGGTCGATCGCCACGACAGGAGCCGCGGCCGCGGCCGGGACCGGTGCGGGCCGCCAGCGCACGACTTCGACGGTCACGGGCCGGTCGGAGTGACGGGCGGCGATGCGCGTCGCGGTGACCGGCACCGGGTTGTCGAGACGTTCGGGCCCGACGTGCAGTTGCACGAGGAGCATGTCGTCGAGTTCGTCGAAGCCGGCCGCGTGCACACCCGGCAGCTTGCGCAGTTCGAGTTCGAGGTCGTCGAGCGAGTTCACTTTTGCCCCTTGTGTTCGTAGAGCCGCGCGTCGGCGATGCGGACGAGCTCCTCGATTTCGGATGCCTCGCCCGGACATTGCGAGATTCCGTACGAGAAGCGCGGGCAGTCGCGTGAGAAGCCCGGCGCGTTGCTCACTCGTTCGAGCAGCGCCGGCACCAGGTCGGCTTCGGTGTTCGGCAGGATCATCGCGAACTCGTCGCCACCGATCCGGGCCGCGTTGTCGCCGAAGCGCAGCGCCCGGCGGAATCGTTCGCCGAGTTGGCGGAGCGCTTCGTCGCCGGCCGGGTGGCCTTCGGCGTCGTTGATGGCCTTGAGGTCGTCGACGTCGAGAATGACGAGCGAGAACGGCCAGCCGTACCGGTTGCTGCGGGCGATGGCCATTTCGAGCAGTCGGTCGAAGCTGCGGCGGTCGTAGAGACCGGTGAGCGGGTCGTGCCACGCGTCGTAGCGCAATACATCGAGGCGGAGTGCGAGCACGCACAGCGACAGCATGAGCGAACGGTCGAAGCCGTGCTCCTCCAATGCGGGCTGCGTGTACAGCCCCGGAGGCGCGGTCAGCAGCTCCTCGTCGTCCGCGGCGAGGGGACGACGGCCGGCGCAGAACACCTGCCGGCCCATGCCGGGTTCTTCCAGAACGACCGCCGCGTCATCGAGACCGAACTGCTCCACGAGCGCGTCGAGCGCCTTGTAGATCAGGGCGATGCCCGATTCCGTACTCGCGACGTCTGCCGCAAGATCTTCCGTCACCACGCGCAACGCCCCGCTTCGTGTATCGCGCATGGCCTCGGCGTCGGGCTGCTCGCCGGCCACCCCCGGGAGGATCGCCGCCAGCCCGCGACCAGAGTCTGCAGTTTGCGACATCCCGACCCTCCCTGGTGCGTCACCAGCGGCCCCCCACACTTCAGCCCGCTGCTCCATAGCCCCTCTCCGTGACAAAGGATAGTTCTGTGCGCGCGCCATGTGAAATAGGTACAAGGTCCCTGGAGCACATCCGACTAGGATTCCGCGCTCCCATGATCAGGGATGACCTCCGTACCGCCCTCCACCAGGCGCTCCAGGCCGCCGGTCTGCCCGAGCCCCCGGGCGGAATCGTCCTCGAGGCCCCAAAACAGCGTGACCACGGCGACTGGTCGAGCCCGGTAGCCCTCGCATTGGCAAAGGTTGCCAAGCAAGCGCCGTCCGCGATTGCCGAGCGGATTGCCACCGAGTTGGCCGGCGCGAACGTGCCGCACCTGGCGCGGGTCGAGGTGAAGCCGCCCGGTTTCGTGAACCTTTTCCTGGCGCCCACGTGGCTGCACGACGTGTTGCGCATCGTGGTGAAGGAGGGCGACGGGTACGGCACGTCCGAACTTCTAGCCGGTCGGCACATCAATTTGGAATTCGTCTCGGTCAACCCGACCGGACCGTTGCACGCCGGCGGCGGGCGGTGGGTGGCAGTCGGGGATGCCATCGCCAACCTCCTTGCTTCGCAGGGCGCACAGGTACATCGGGAGTACTACCTCAACGACACGGGCAATCAGCTATCGACATTTCGTGACTCGCTTCACGCGCGTTACGAGGGCCGCACGCCTCCCGAGGACGGGTACCAGGGCCATTACCTGGTCGACATGGCCGCCGACCTGCGCGCCGAGCGGGGCGACGCGGTCAGCGCCGACGACGCCTGCGAGTGGGGGCTCCAGCGCGCGATCGAGGGCATCGAGAACGATCTCGCCCGTATCGGCGTTCACTTCGACACGTGGTTCTCGGAACGCACGCTGCACGAACGGGGCGACGTGGCAGACGTGTTGCGCCTGCTCGTCGATCGCGGCGTCACGTACGAGCACGAAGGCGCGCGGTGGCTCCGGACGAGTGATTTCGGTGATCAGCGCGACCGTGTGCTCGTGAAGAGCGACGGCTCGACGACGTACTTGTGTAACGACCTGGCGTACCACCGGGACAAGTTTGCCCGTGGGTTCACACATCTCGTCGACATCTGGGGCGCCGACCATCACGGCCAGGTGAAGTCGCTCCAATCGGGCATGGAAGCGCTCGGGTTCCCGGCCGGGGAGCCGGAGATCATCCTCGGACAGCTGGTCAGGGTGCTCAAGGACGGCCAGGAGGTGCGGCTGTCGAAGCGGGCGGGGAACATCGTCACCTTGGCCGACATCCTCGACGAGGTCGATCCCGACGTCGCGCGTATGACGTTCCTGCTCCAGAGCATCGACACGGCCCAGACGATCGACCTCGACATCGTCACGCAGCAGTCGATGGAGAATCCCGTCTACTACGTGCAGTACGCGCACGCGCGCATCGCGTCGATCGGCCGCCGGGCCGCCGAGGCCGGCGTTGCGCTGCGCCCACTCGAAGATGTCGACCTCTCGCGGCTCGAGCACGACCGAGAACTCGATCTGTTGCGCGCGCTCGCCGTGTACCCCGACGCGGTGGCCGAGGCGGCCGAGACGCGCGGCCCCCAGAAGTTGACGACCTGGGTGCGCGACTTCGCGCGCGAGTTCCACGGCTTCTACCGCGATTGCCGGGTGCTGACCGAAGACGAGGGACTGGTGCAGGCGCGCCTGTGGCTCACCGACGCGTGCCGGGTCGGGCTTGCCAACGCGCTCGCGATCCTCGGCGTGCACGCACCCGACGAGATGGCCCGCCTCGACGACGACACCGAAGACGACGACGACGAATGAGCGCGTTCGACGCGACGCTGCTGCCGATGACCGGTCGGGTCGACTCCGCCGGCCGGGCGTCGGTCGGTGGGGTCGACCTGGTCGAGTTGGCCGAGGAGTTCGGGACACCGCTCTACGTGTACGACGAGGAGGACATGCGGGCGCGTTGTCGTGAGTACTTCGCGGAGTTCCACGACGGCGCCGCGTACGCGAGCAAGGCGTTCCTGTGTATGGCGATGGCGCGTTTGGTGGCCGAGGAAGGACTGGGAATCGACGTCGCGACGGGCGGGGAGCTGCACGTCGTGCTTGCTTCGGGCTTTCCGGCCGAACGCATTGTGTTTCACGGGAACAACAAGTCCGACGCCGAACTCCGCCATGCGCTGACGTCGGGGGTGGGCCGCATCGTCGCCGACTCCTTCGACGAGCTCGATCGCCTCGAATGGATCGCCCACGAGACGGGCGCGGTCGCTCCGGTGCAGGTCCGAGTCACGCCCGGCGTCTCGGCCCAGACCCACGCGTTCATCGAAACGGGAAACGACGACTCGAAGTTCGGCTTCTCGTTGGACCGCGGTGACGCGTTCCGCGCCGCTCGTCGAGTCATCGAGCATTCGGCCCTGCACTTCGCGGGAATCCACTGCCACATCGGTTCGCAGGTGTTCGCCGTCGACTCGTTCGCTCGCACCGTGGAGAAGATGGTCGACCTCGTCGCGTTGATCGAACGCGACACGGGCGCCACGGTCGACGAGCTCAACGCGGGGGGCGGCCTCGGTGTGCGCTACCTCAGCGACGACGCCCCGCCGACGATCGGCGAGTACGCCGACGTCCTCCGGCGTACGTTGGCGAAGGCCCTTGCCGGCACCGATCTGCGGTCGCGGCCCCGGCTCATGTGCGAACCCGGTCGCTCGATCTCGGCGCCCGCCGGACTCACGTTGTACCGAGTAGGCACCGTCAAGCGCATCGAGGGTCTCCGCACGTACGTCGCGGTCGACGGCGGCATGTCCGACAACCTGCGGCCGGTCACCTATGGCGCCAAGTACGAGGCGTTCCTCCCCGCCCGGACCGGCGCCCTCCGCCCGCTCGTCGCGACGATCGCCGGGAAGCACTGCGAGCAGGGCGATCTCCTCGTGCGCGACGCGCAGCTCCCGGCCGACGTCGCCGTCGGCGACATTCTGGCCACCCCGGTCACGGGTGCGTACGCGCACGCGATGGCGTCGAACTACAACCGCGTCCCGCGTCCGGCCGTGGTCTTTGTGCGCGACGGCGCAGCGCGCGTCGTCGTCCGGCGGGAGACGTTCGACGACCTGACCCGCCTCGACGCGGACTAACGCGAGGGTTCGACGACGGTACGGACCGTGCCGTCGGCCAGGTCGAGGACGCACCCTCGCACGTTGCTCACGTGCGGCAACCAGGGACACGTTCGCACCCGTTCCACCTGTTCGCGGACGTGCTCGTCGACGTCGTGGAACGACCCGAACGCGAACGGCGGCGCCACACCCGTCTCCTCGGACAGCTGGCGGGCGAGGACGTCGTCGTGCACCTTGCGCAGACCGCAGTCGGTGTGGGCGAGGATCGTGACCGACCGGGTCTCGAGCAGGCGCTGCGAGAGCACGAGTGAGCGCAACGTGTCGTCACTCGCCACGGCCCCGGCGTTGCGCAGGACGTGGGCGTCGCCGAGCTCGAAGCCGAGGGCGTGCT
>JANNHK010000339.1:0-35590 GCA_031404355.1 Actinomycetes bacterium | reverse complement strand
GCGGTGTTGAGGACTTCGGTGCTTTCGGGGTCGAAGAGCCCGTCGAGGACGCCCATCCCGTCGAACGAGGTGGAGAGGAACAGGTGGCGGCGTTCGATCTGCTCCCGCGTCTCGTTGGGGCCGTTGTCGGCGTCGATGACTTCGCAGGCGTGGCTCACAGCCCGGGCGAAGTCGTCGGGGGAGAGCTTCTTCGCCTGCTCCAACAACAACGCTTCGTGTTCGGCGAGCCGCTCGATCCGCTCAGAAGTCGCGGCCTTCACCAACACGTCGACGTGGCCGCGGTTCACCGACCCAGCCGCGAACGCGGCCGTCCAGGCCGGGAACTCCTGCAACCGGCGCGCGGCACGGACGTCACGCCCGGCTTCACCCTTCGCGACGTGGCATTCGTGATGCAGCCAGGCCTTGGTGTTCACGGCGCCGACTGCGAGCGCATCACCGGACCGGTCCACCACTTCGACAAGCCGTAACCGCTCGGCGTCAACCCGGTGCTGCAACCGTTGCATGCGCATCAACCGGGTCCGGCGCTCGTGACCGGTAACGGCCCGATGGTCGACTTCGGCGAGTTCGGCGATCGCGTATTCGAGCTCCGTAAGCGGATCTAGAGCCGCCAATCCCGGTCGCTCCAACTGATCGTACATACGTTCGCTAGTATAGCAATCGGACCTGATTTTACGAGGGTTTTTCGCCGAATTTCAGGCTCAGATTTCGACGCTGGTGAGGTCGTCGCCGAGCACGATCTCGCCGGAGAAATGTTCCGACGCGAGTTTGCGCCAGTCGTCTTCTTGGCCGGGTTGGAGCGCCGGGATGTAGTGCGTGAGCACGAGCGTGCGCACGCCTGCGCGCGCCGCGGTGCGCGCCGCATCCTCGACCGTGGAGTGGTAGTCGAGGATGTCCTGGAAGCGGGCGCTGGGCACCATGCGGACGAGGTCTTCGCGCAGCACGGTCTGCACGTACACGTCGGCGCCGGCGCAGAGTTCGTCGAGGCCGGCGCAGGGGATGCCGTCGCCGCCGAGCACCACCGAACGGCCGCCGTCGTCGACGCGGAACGCGACCGACGGCTCGACGGGACGGTGGTCGGTTGCGGCTACACGGATGGTCGCGGTCCCGACCGTGAAGGCGTCGCCCGGCCCGACTTCGGTGATCTCGAGTTGCGGCGGGTCGTTCAGGTCGTCGTGGTGCGCGATGCGGTACTGCACGTCGTGCGCCAGCATCGCTAGCGTCGCGTCGACGACACCGCGTGTTCCGGGCGGCCCGAAGATGCGCAGGGTCGTCGGTCCGGGACACATCACCCAGTGGGTCGTGATGATGTCGTTCAGGTCGGTGATGTGGTCGCTGTGCAGGTGCGTCAGCAGTACGGCATTGAGCATCGGGGGGATGACTCCGGCGCCGGTGAGGCGCATCACGACCCCGCGTCCGCAGTCGACGAGCAGTGTCGCACCGTCGGATTGCACGAGGGTCGCGGCGCCCGCCCGGGCCCCGTCGGGGATGGGGCTTCCGGTGCCGAGCAGCGTGATCTTCATAGGGAGCCGGAACCTAGTCTGCAGTCCGTGGACAAGCCCGGCCTGCACGCGGCGATCGACCTCGACTGCCGAGTCGACGACTTGTTCGCGCTACCGACCGACGAGTTTGTCGCCGCCCGCAACGACCTGGCGAAGGAACTGAAAGTCGACAAACGCACCGACGACGCGAAGGCCATCCAAGCGTTGCGGCGGCCGTCGGTCGCGGCGTGGGCGCTGAACCAACTCGCGCGGCGCCAGCCGAAGTTGCTCGAGGAACTGTTCGACGCCGCGCACGCGCTGCGCGGCGCGCAGGCCGACGCCATGTCGGGTGGACGCGGACCGCTGCGCGAAACCATGCGCCAGTTCGCGGACCTGGTCGACGAGGCGGCCGATCGAGCCGCGGAAGCGGGCGGCCCGCGCGACGAACTGGCCGCGTCGCTGCGCACCGGAGCCTCGGACGCGGAATGGTGGAACGACCTACGCCAGGGTCGCGTCGCGCGCCTGCCCGAAGCCGCGTCGGCATCCGACATGTGGTCGGCGGGAGCCGAACCCGTCGCGGCGGCGCCCAAGCCGCGCCCGCCCACTCCGAAGCCACCTGTACAACGCGCCGCCGACCTGGCACCGACCGGCCCGGACGTAAAGGACGCGGAACGGCGGCACACGCTCGCGGTCCGCGAGGCTGCGAAAGCGCAACAGCGGGTTGATCGCGTCGCCCAGGAACTCGCCGCGCTCGAACAACGCGTCGAATCTGCCCGCGTTCGCCTCGACGTCGTGGAAGAGGAGCTGGTCGCGGCTCGACGCACCGTCGACGACGCGGTCGCCGAACTCCGACGGCTCCGATGAGGCGACTGGTCGTCGCGCTGATCGCGGTCGTCGTTCTCGCCGCGATCGGCCCCGCGGCCGCGACGTCGCCGATCCAACCGGAGAACCGGCCGCAGCCGCTCAGCGGTGTCGCCAACGGCGAAGTTCCGGCGTCGATGCTCATCAGCGTCACGCCGACGTGCCGCGCCGTGCGCGAATCGGCGCCGAGCCTGCACCTGTTGTTCGCGCAGGCGCGCGCCGAGGGCATCGGTCTCGACGCCGACGAGTGTTACCGGCCGCTTTCGGGTCAGATCCGCGCCCGCCGGAACGCGACCGCGCACGGCAACGCCGCGTGCGCGGCGTCGTTGAGTACTTCGGCGGGCGGCCAGGTCGTCGGCACCTCGATGCACGGCTGGGGCAAGGCCGGCGACATGACCGACGCGGGCGCCACGCTCACGTTCAGTTCGCCCGGCTATCACTTCCTGAAGCGCGCCGCCGCGGCCGCCGGATGGAACCATCCGGGCTGGGCCGAACCGGGCGGAAGTTCGTGTCCCGAGCCGTGGCACTGGGAGTGGGTCGGCGACGGCGGCCGCCAGAACCTCGACCCGGTCCGCGCCGACGCCGTCGCGCTCGTCCCGTCGGCCGGCGGTGGTGGCTACGCGACGGTCACCGGGCTCGGCGCGATCGCGACGCACGGCAACGCGGTCGACCGGGGCTCGATGGCGGCGGTGCCGATCGCGTGGGTCGTCGTCGGCGCGAGCGCGACACCGTCACGTGCGGGCTACTGGATGGTCGCGGGTGACGGCGGCGTATTCAGTTTCGGCGACGCGCAGTTCTTCGGCTCGACGGGCGGGCTGGCGCTCAACTCGCCCGTGCTCGGCATGGCGCCGACACCGACGGGCAACGGCTACTGGTTGGCCGCGTACGACGGGGGCGTGTTCAGTTTCGGCGACGCGCGGTTCTTCGGGTCGACGGGCGCGCTCTCGCTCGTCCGTCCGGTCGTGGGCGTGGCGCCGACACCGACCGGCAACGGGTACTGGCTGGTCGCGTCCGACGGCGGCATCTTCAGCTTCGGCGACGCGCGGTTCCTCGGCTCGATGGGCGGAACCCGGCTCGCGCGCCCGATCGTCGCGATGGCGGCGACGCCGACCGGCAACGGCTACTGGCTCGTCGCATCCGACGGCGGCGTGTTCACCTTCGGCGCCGCCGCCTACCAAGGCTCCGGCGCCACGGCCGGTGGTACGAGCCCGTTCGTCGGCATCACCGCGACGGCGAGCGGTCAGGGGTATTGGCTGCTGCGCGCCGACGGCGACGTGCTCGCGTTCGGCGACGCAACCTGGCACGGCAACGGCTGACGAGTCGCGCGAGCACGCGCCCGGCCCGGCCCGGCCCGGCCCGGCCCGGCGCGACATACTCTCGCTCATGACTGAGATCCCGCGCAGCATCCTGCCGATCCCCGACCCGGTCCACGTCGGGCTCACGACGTACGACGCCAAGGACCCGAACACGGCGTTTCCTCCGATCACGCCGATGCGTCCTCCCGCCGGTGCGCCCAACGTGCTCGTGATGCTCATCGACGACTGCGGATTCGGCGCGTCGAGTGCGTTCGGCGGTCCGATCGCGACGCCCACCGCCGACCGCTTGGCTGCCAACGGGCTGAAGTTCAACCGCTTTCACACCACCGCGTTGTGCGCGCCGACCCGCCAGGCGTTGCTCACCGGCCGCAACCACCACGCGGTCGGAATGGGCGCGATCACCGAACTGGCAACGGCGGCGCCGGGGAACTCGTCGGTACGTCCGCAGAGCGCGGGGCCCCTCGCCGAGACGCTGCAACTCAACGGGTACTCGACCGCGCAGTTCGGCAAGTGTCACGAAGTCCCCGTGTGGGAGTCCAGCCCGATGGGGCCGTTCCGCCAGTGGCCCACCGGGTCGGGCTTCGAATACTTCTACGGGTTCATCGGCGGCGAGACCAACCAGTACTACCCGGCGATCTACGAAGGCACCACTCCGTTGGAGCCGCCGAAGACCCCGGCCGAGGGCTACCACTTCACCGAAGACATGACCGACAAGGCAATCAGTTGGGCGCGTCAGCAGAAGTCGCTGATGCCCGACAAGCCGTTCTTCATGTATTTCGCGCCCGGCGCGACGCACGCGCCTCACCATGTGCCCGCGGAGTGGTCGGCCAAGTACCGCGGCCGTTTCGATGCCGGATGGGACGCGCTGCGCGACGAGACGATTGTGCGCCAACGGGAACTCGGCGTCATCCCGGCCGACGCCGAGTTGACCGCGCGTCCGGCCGAGATCCCCGCCTGGGACGACATGCCCGACGACCTCAAGCCCGTGATGGCCCGCCAGATGGAGGTCTACGCGGGCTTCCTCGAACATACCGACCACCACATCGGTCGCTTGATCGACACGCTCGCCGACCTCGACGTACTCGACGACACGCTCGTCTACTACATCATTGGCGACAACGGCGCGAGCGCCGAAGGCAGCCTGCACGGAACGTTCAACGAACTGATGATGCTCAACGGCGCGGCGGCGTTCGAAACGACCGAGTCGATGGCATCGCACGTCGACGAGTTCGGCACCCCCGATGCCTACAACCACTACGCGGTCGGTTGGGCCCACGCGATGGACACGCCGTACCAGTGGACCAAGCAGGTCGCGTCGCACTGGGGCGGGACCCGCAACGGCACGATCGTGCACTGGCCCGGCGGCATCAAGGCCAAAGGCGAGGTGCGAACGCAGTTCTCGCACGTCATCGACGTGGTGCCGACCGTGCTCGACGCGGCCGGATTACCGGCCCCGGACTTTGTCAACGGCATCCAGCAGATGCCGCTGCACGGCAAGAGCATGCGGTACTGCTTCGACAATGCCAAGGCGGCCGAGGCGCGCGAGTTGCAGTACTTCGAGATGTTCTGCAACCGGGGCGTGTACCACCAGGGGTGGACCGCAGTGACGCGTCACAGCACGCCGTGGGACATGAGCGTTCCGATGCCGCTCTTCGACGACGACACCTGGGAGTTGTACGCGCCCGGCGATTGGACGCAGGCCGACAACATCGCGGCGGAGAACCCCGAGAAGCTCGCGGAACTGCAGCGACTCTTTCTCATCGAAGCCGTGAAGTACAACGTGCTGCCCCTCGACGACCGCCGGGTCGAGCGGTTCAACTCCGACCTGGCCGGCCGGCCGACCTTGGTACACGGCGACACCCAGTTGTTGTTCGGCGGCATGGGGCGACTCTCCGAAAACTCGGTGCTCAACCTGAAGAACAAGTCGCACGCGGTGACGGCCGAGATCGTCGTGCCCGCCGCCGGTGCGAACGGCGTTGTGATCGCGCAAGGTGGCGCGTTTGCGGGTTGGTCGTTGTATCTGCTCGACGGCAAGCCGGTGTACTGCCACAACCTGCTCGGCCTGCAACGGTTCAAGGTCGGCGCCGACACGGCCGTGCCGGAGGGCAAGCATCAGGTGCGCATGGAGTTCGCGTACGACGGTGGGGGCCTCGCCAAAGGTGGCGCAGTCACGCTGTACCTCGACGGCGCCAAGATCGGCGAAGGCCGCGTCGACGCGACAGTGCCGATGGTGTACTCGGCCGACGAAACCTGCGACCTCGGCGCCGACACCGCGTCACCGGTGAGCGACGACTACACGTCCGAAACGAGTCGCTTCACCGGCACGATCAACTGGGTCCAGCTCGACGCGGGCAAGGACGACCACGATCATCTGATCACCCCCGAAGAACGGTGGCAGGTCGCGATGGCGCGCCAGTGACCAGGGTGCTGCGGCGCGCTCAATCCCGTACGCGGGGCTCGAACCAGATCCAGGAAACCTCGGCGAAGTTCACGTACGACGACGACTTCGCCGCGCCCGGTCTCGCGTTCGGGTAGTGGTGCTTCACGCCCTCGAGGATGCTGAACACGAACTCGGTGGGTTCGGTGCCAGTGTCGAGCGTGGTCCACTCCATGACGGTCCACTCAGGGTCGGGCCAGGCGGCCACCGGCTGGACCCAACCGTTCCACGTCGCGAAGTCCTGTTCGACCCACGTCCCGCGGTCGAGGCCGTGGGCGGCGGTCTGGTTGGTGAGCGCGATGTTGAAGTACACGTTCATGACGGCCGGGTTCATCGGGAGCTCGGTCACGCCCGGCACGAAGGCCCGGTCGTCCTTCGACCCGATACCGGCCCACGACGGCGCCGGATTCGCAGCCGGGGTCGGCAGCGCGTCACTCGCGGGCGCACTGGCGCAGGGACTGATGAAGCCGGACCACGACGTGACAGCTGCGAATCGATCGCCGCGTTCGAAGGCCAGCCGCTGGGCAAACTGTGCGCCGTCCGAGAACCCCGACGCGTACACCCGGTCCTCGTCGAGTTGTTCGGACGCAATGATGTCGTCGAGGATCCCGTCGGTCAGCCCGACGTCGTCGCGCAACGGCGTCACACCCTCGTCGACATCGCACGCGAGGTCGTAACTGTGCCACTTCGTCGACCGCTTGTTCTTGCCGGTGATCTTGTATTCCGCGCCGGTCGGGAACACGGCGATGAGACCCTCCTGGTCGGCGACCTCCCGCCAGCCCGAGATCTTGAAGAACTGCTCGCCGGTCCCGGTGCTGCCGTGGAACATGAACACGGCCGGGACCGGGTCGGCGCTCGCCGCGACGGCATCGGGCACCCACGCGACGTAGCGACGCGTGATACCGCCGACCGCTGCCTCACGGCAATTGAGGCCCGCCGCGAACGGCGTCGCCACCGAATACGCGGTGCCGTTGCACAAGCTCCCCCAGGTTTGCCGCCCGGCCTTGGCCGCGGCGGGGCCGGGCACCCACACGACGGCGGCGACCAGGCCCACGGCGATCGCGATCGCTGCGGTTCGTATGCTCGGCCCGGTTCTCGGTGTCACGCCGCGGACGGTACCGACCGGCCCGCCCGCGTGCACCAGGGGTATCCCTAATTCTCACGTGCCCACTACCGTCGGAGCCGTGCTGGTGGGACGGGAACGGGAGGTCGGGCGGCTCGACCGGTTCCTCGCGGCGCTGCAAGCGGGGGAGGGGCCGCTCCTCGTCGTGCGGGGCCCCGTGGGGAGCGGCAAGACGGCCCTGCTTGCGGCGACCCGTAACCGCCCCGGTCCCGACTTCGACGTCGTCGAGACGGGCGGCCGCGGATCTCCCACCAAAGTTCCGTTCGGCGGATTGCTCGACCTCGCCCGGCCATTGCTCCGCCACGTCGACGCGCTGGCTCCCGGACGGGCTGACGCGTTGCGGGGCGAGTTCGGCCTCGGGATCCGTGTCGGTGACGATCTCGCGCTCGCCGATGCGCTGCTCGAGCTGTTCCTCGCCGCGGCCCGCGAGCGGCCGGTGGTTTTGTTGGTCGACGACGCGCAATGGCTCGACGACGCGACCGCGGCGTGCCTCGACTACGCGATCGCGCGGTTCGGCTCCGCCCGGGTCGGCCTGCTGGCCGCGCTCCGCGACGACGCCCCCGCACCGGACTGGCTCGATCCACTCCCGACGTTGGACGTGACGCCCCTCGACGACGCGAGCGCGCGTACCGTGCTCGCCGTAACCGCGCCGGATCTGCGGTCGTCGGCGCTCGATACGGTCGTGCGCTGGGCCGCGGGTAACCCGCTCGCACTGCACGAGCTGCCGGGGTTGCTCACACCGAACGAACGGCGCGGCGTCGTCGATGCCGCGGAGCCGATCCGCCCGCCTCGGCGCGTGCAGCTGGCAATCGAGCGCCGTATCAGCCTCCTCGATGCCGACGCGCAGCATGCCCTGCTGATCGTGGCGACGGCCCACTCGCAGAACATCGACGAACTGGCCGCCGCGGGCGCGGCGCTGGCCCTCGACCGGGCCGCGTTCACACGAGTTGAGGATGCCGGTCTGATCGTCGTCGACCACGACGGCGGGCGCTGTGAACACCCGCTGGTCCGGTCGGTCGCGTATCACCGGGCCCCGGTCAGCGCGCGCCGGGCGGTGCACCGCGCGCTGGCCGAGTCGGTAGCGGGCGCCGAGCGCGGCTGGCATCTCGCGGCTTCCGCTACCGGCACCGACGAGTCGATTGCCGCCGCGCTCGAGGCGGTCGGCACCGACGCGCGCAACCGCGGCGCGCATGCGACTGCAGCGAGCGCGCTCGAGAGCGCGGCCCGGCTGTCTCCGGAACCGGAGGACACCGAGCGGCGCCTTCTCCTTGCGGCGGAATGTGCCGTGTACGGAGCTACGAGCAGCACGGCCCTGCGGCTGCTGGCGGACGTTCGACCCGACCTCCGAAACGCCCGCTACGGCGGACCGACCGCGCGCCACCTGGCCGGGATGGCGATGCTCGGGTCGCCGCCCCTGCTACACGAGGCGATCGCGCAACTCCGCCTTGCCGCCGACGCCGACGCGGAGACGACGCCGGGGCGGGCATCGATCATCGCGGCCGACGCCGCGTTCGGGGCGGTCATCGTCGGCGACCTTGCGCAGGCGGTGGAGCTTTCGCAGCGCGCCTACGACCTTCTCGGCGCCGAGGGCGACGCCCGCATGCGAGCCCCGGCCCTCGCCGCGCGTTCGGCGGCCCTCGCTTACGTCGGCCGGGTAGCCGAGTCGGAGGTGTTCTTCGACGACTTCACCCGGCTCGTGCCGCAGCTCGCACCAGGCGTGGCCGCTCGCCACTTGTCGCGCGCTTGTCGTGTGCGACTGGCAACCGGCGATCCGCGGCTGGTGCTGGCGATGGTCGACGGCGCGGCGCGAGCCTCGTTCGACGCCGGAACGTTCCGACCGGCGGCGGCACTCGCAACCACGTCGGCGGATGCGTGCTACCGGCTCGGCCAATGGGACCGCTGCGAGGAGGAGGCGCGTGGTGCGACCGACTTGTTCCGTCGTTTCGGGGAGCGTACGGGTGAGCTGTTCGCGATGGCTGTCCTTGCGCGCGTCCTCGCCGCGCGCGGCGCCGAGCAGCAGTGCCGGGCCGCGGCCGACGAGGTCCTGTCGGTGTGCGAACCGGCTCGCGTGAACACGATTGTCGCCATTGCTCGATCGGCCCTCGGCCTCCTCGACCTTGGCCTCGGCGCGGTCGATGCCGCGATCGACACACTCGAGCCCGTCGGCAGGCTGGTACCCGAGTTCGCGCAGCCGTCGCTGGTGGGATGGGGACCCGACCTGGTCGAAGCCCTGGTCATGGCCGGGCGGCTGGACGACGCGCACAAGGTGAACGACACGTTGCGCGACTTGGGCGGGGTGGGAAGTGATCTCGTCACCCTGGCGGCCGTGGCGCGCGGCGACGGGCTGCTCGCGCGTGACGACTACGACGAGTGCTTCGCCCGAGCGCTTGCCCTGCACGGTCGGCTGCCGATGCCGTTCGAGATGGCGCGCACCCAGCTCGCGTTCGGGGCGCGCCTACACCGAGCGAAGCGAAGAGGCGAGGCGCGCGAGCAATTGCTCGCGGCCCGGATGACATTCGAACAGCTTGGCGCGCGCCCATGGATCGCGCGGGCGGACGCCGAGCTCTCGGCCGCCGGCAGTCGTGCCCGCCGCGACGCCGGCGATCCGTCGGCGCTCACGGATCGCGAGGCGCGCATCGCGCGTGGCGTCGCGGACGGGTGTACGAACCGAGAGATGGCTTCCGAGCTCTTCCTCAGCGTGAAGACGATCGAGTTCCACCTGAGCCGCATCTTCGACAAGCTCGGCGTGCGGTCGCGCACGCAAGTGGCGGCCGTCGTCCTGCGTGCCGATCAGCGATAGGCCGCGGCCTGGATGGCGTAGAGCTCGGCGTACTGGCCGCCGCGGGCGATCAGTTCGTCGTGGGTTCCGACATCGGCGACGCGCGCGCCGTCGAGGACCACGATGAGGTCGGCCATGCGCACGGTCGAGAAACGGTGCGACACGAGGATCGTGACGCGGCCGTTCCCGTCGGCACCCGTCCCGCCGAGAGGTGACCGGGCCGCCTGCGCGAAACGTTCGAACAGCCCGTGTTCCGTCTCCGCGTCGAGCGCGGCGGTGGGCTCGTCGAGCACGAGGAGCAGCGGCGACTCGCGCATAAAGCCGCGCGAGAGCGCGAACTTCTGCCACTGGCCGAAGCTCACGTCGACGCCGCCTTCCCATGTCGGGCCCAACTGTGTGTCGAGGCCCGCGGCGAGATGGTCGACCACGTCGTCGGCGCCGGCGCGGGTCACGGCTCGTTCCACGGCCGGGCGCTCGTCGATGTGCGGGTGGTCGCCGACGCCGACGGTGGACTGCGCCAGGAACTCGAACCGGTAGAAATCCTGGAACGCGCCCGCGAGCCGTTCGCGCCACTCGGTCGGGGCCATGCGCGCCAAGTCGACGCCGTCGACGGTGATGCGGCCCGCGCTGGGCGAGTACATGTCGGCGAGCAGCTTGACGAGGGTGCTCTTGCCCGCGCCGTTCTCGCCGACGAGCGCGACGACCGCGCCGGCGGGGAGGAGCAAGTCGACGTCGGTGAGCGCGTCGTGGTCCGTGCCCGGGTAGGCGAACGAGACGTTCTCGAGCCGGATACCCGTGGTGAGGCGCGCGGGCACGGGCGCGTCGGCGGGTCGGGCGCGCGCGGCCGCGTAGTCCTCGAGCCAGGTGAGCCGGCGCGACGAGTCGAGCCAGATGCCGCGGAGGAAGCCGAGTTCGCCGACGGCCGCGCCGACGTACGCCGAGAGCCGGCTGCCGGCGGTGACGACAAGGATGACATCGCCGACGCTCGCGTCGAGTCCCGCCGCGACGTACACGATCGCGGCGACGTACGCGCCGCCGAAGACTGCCCACGCGAGCGTGTTCCAGATCGCGCTCGCGATCCGAGTCGTCGCGATCGGCCGGTACCACTTTTCCCACGCGGCGCGCCGGTCGGTGACGAGTTGGTCGCCGAGGCGCGCGATCCGGATCTCCTTCCCGGCGGGCGCGGTCGTGCCGAGCAGGAACAGGTGCCGGGCGAGGCGGTCGTGCTCGGCGACGGACTCCTCGACCCGGCGCTCCACGCCCGGCCGCCAGGTCGACGTCACCACGATCGGAATCGCGAACAGGATCAACACGATCAATGCCGGGCTGACCGTCGCGAGTAGCACGATCGTCACGGCGAGGCGCACGATCCACCCGACGGTCGAGAACAACGACATGAACAGGTGGTCGAGCGCGAACACCTGGTTGCGCAGCACCGCGAGTCGGTCGAGATGCTCGGGGCGTTCGTGGTGCTCGATGGTCGCGACCGATGCCTGGAGGGTCGCGACGTGCGCTTCGAGGGCCACCGACAGGCGGTCGCGCACCCGCCGTTGCGCCCGGTCGAACACGATGCGGAGGAACCACGTCGCGACCGCGGACGCGGCCAGGCCGAGGGCGGCGATCATCACGAGCGTGTAGTCGGCGTCGACCAGTCCGTTCGCGAGGAACTTCAACCAGAGCGCGATGAGCGCGTCGGGCAACGCCATCGCCACGGTCATCGCGAACGCGAGCCTCAGGCCGCGCGGCTCGGATCGGTAGCCGAGCTTCACCGTGCGCCACAGCGACGACAGCGCGGGCGGTAGGTCGTCACGCGAGTGTTTCATGCACGACCTCCTCTCCGAACTCGTCGAACTCGGGCTCGCCGAACCCGGGTCCGTCGCCGAAACGCGACGCCTGGAGGTCGAACATCGTGCGGTAGCGGCCACCTTGGGCCATGAGCTCGTCGTGGGTGCCGAGTTCGACGACGCGGCCCTGGTCGACCACGCAGATGCGGTCGGCGTGGCGCACCGTCGAGAACCGGTGCGACACGAGGATCGTCGTGCAGTCTCGCGTCGCGGCGAGGACCCGCTCGAAGATCTCCGCCTCGCCCCGCACGTCGAGCTGCGCGGTCGGTTCGTCGAGCAACACCACACCGGCACCGAGCCGCACCGCGCACAACGCCCGCGCGAGTGCGACGCGCTGCCACTGCCCGCCGGAGAGGTCGATTCCGCCCGCGTAGCCCTTGGCGAGATTCGTGTCGAGGTCGGCCAGGCCGAGGGCCCCTGCGGCGCCGAGCGCCGCGGTGATCTCGTCGTCGGGCGCGCCGCGCGGTGCGACGTTGACCCGCAGCGGCTGTTCGTAGTGGACGAAGTCCTGGAACACGGCGGTGACCCGCGCCCGCCACGCGTCGACGTCGAGGTCGGCGAGGGGAATGCCGTCGACCTCGATCGTTCCCGACTGCGGGTCGTAGAGGCGGCACAACAACTTGGCGAGTGTCGTTTTGCCCGCGCCGTTCCGGCCCACGATCGCGAGCGATGTCCCGGCGGGGATGACGAGGTCGAAGTGCTCGAGCACGGGCGGGAGATCGGGCCGGTAGGCGAACGTCACGTCGGCGAACCGAATCTCGCGCGCCGGCATCCCCGTTGCGCTCGCCGAGCCGAGTGGGAGCGCGCCGGCAACCGTCGCGGCCGTTTCGAGTCGGGCGAGCGCGTCGACCGGCGCCGAGGCGCCGTCGAGCGCCCAACTCCACCCGCCGAACGCGATCATCGCCGTACCGACCATCGCGGTGAGGAACACGACCGCGCCGTCGAGTCCGATCCGGCCGTCGGCGGCGGCGTCGGCGACCGCCCAACCCACGAACGCGTTGGCCGCGAGTACGACCGCGAGGCTGGTGCCGAGCGAACGTTCGCGGAGCCGGGTTGCGTTCCACTGCAGGTCGTACAGGTGTTGGCGCCGGGTGGTGAACCGTTCGATCACCCAGTCGGACAGGCCGAACAGCCGCACCTCCTTGGCCGCGGGCGCGTCGACCGCGAGCCGGTACGCGTACTCCGCGTGCCGCTGCGCGGTGCGGACTTCGTCGGTGTTGCGGTCACGCCACACCCCCGACTCCTTCAAGAACCAGTGCGTCGACAGCCAGGCTCCGGCGAGGACCGGTGGCGCCCACCACGCGAACCCGAACAGCACGGCCGCCGACGCGAGCCCGCCGACCATCTCGACCAACCCGCTCGCGATGAAGTCGATCGAGATGAAGAGCGGCGGCCCGGTCATGCCCTGGTCGAAGTCGCGCGCCAACGTGAGGTCGGCGGCGAGTTCCGGTTGTTCGAGGTGCGCGACGCCGGGGGGCGCGGTCGTCGTCGTGATCAGCCGGTCGTAGAAATGCGCCGCGGCCCGGCTGCCGAGATTGGCGCTGACCGCCATGTGGATGGGCGTCAGCACCTGGAACGCGATGAACACCACGCCGACCGTGGCGAGCGGGAACGCGAGCGAGTCGTCGGCCTCGACGGCACCGATGAGCGCGCCCGTCGCGATCGCGAGCAGCGCGGGCAACAGGCCGCGCAGCACGAGCAACGTCCACCAGGCGATCGCGAGACCGGGCGCGGCCGTGAACAGTGCCGCGAAGAACCGCCACTCCTTGCGGGATCGCAGGCGGCGCATGCGGCGGAATCTAGCTGCCGCGTCCCGCTCGGGCCCATGGCGATCCGGCGTAGGCTGCCGCCCCAGTGGCCGTGGTCGAGCAGCGCATTGACACGGCGACGGTGCTGTTCACGGATGTGGTCGGGTCAACGGCAATGCGGGCGCGTCTCGGCGAAGAAGCCGCCGACGTCTTGCGGGTGATCCACGACGACCTCATGCGGGCCGCCATCGTCGCCCAACGAGGCACCGTCGTGAAGCACACGGGCGACGGTGTGATGGCCACGTTCTCGGCCGCCGTCGACGCGGTCTCCGCTTCCATCGCGATCCAGCAGGCGGTCGACGCCCACAACCGGCGCAGCGACCAGGAACGCTTCGAGGTACGCGTCGGCATCAGCGTCGGCGACGTCACCTTCGACGAACACGACTGTTTCGGCCTGCCCGTCATCGAGGCGCAGCGCCTCGAAGCCGCGGCCGAAGGTGGCCAGATCCTCTGCGCGGAGATCGTCCGCCACCTCGCCCGCGGGCGCGGCGGCCACGAGTTCACGAGCGTCGGCGACCTCGAACTCAAGGGCATCCCCGACCCGGTACCCGCGGCCCGGGTGCACTGGTCACCTGTCGTACACGTCGCGATGGCGCGCGAAACTCCCCTCCCGCCCGTGTTGTCGGCACCGTCCGCGTTCGACCTCGCCGGGCGCGCCGTCGAACTCGACGTACTCGTCGACGCGTGGAAGGAAAGTGCCGACGGTCGCAGCCGCGTCGTGCTCATCTCGGGCGAACCCGGCATCGGCAAGACGCGGCTCGCGACCGAAACTGCGCTCACCGCGCGCCGCCAGGGCGCGTTGGTCATCGCGGGCCGGTGCGACGAAGAACTCGGTCTCCCGTACCAGCCGTTCGTGGAGGCACTGCGCTTCCAGGTCGGGCTCGGCGACGACGTTCCGCCCGAGTGGTTGGGCCCACTCGCCGACGAGCTGACCCGACTCGTCCCCGAGTTGCCCGAGCGCGTCGCCGGCGTCGCGATGCCGGCGCGTACCGATCCGGAATCGGAACGGGCACAACTGTTCGAAGCGGTGACCGCGTGGTTGCGCACGACCGCGGCGTCGGTACCGCTCATGCTGGTGCTCGACGACCTCCACTGGGCCGACCGGCCGACGCTGCTGTTGCTGCGTCATCTGCTGCACGAGACGACCGGCGACTCGATACTGATCGTCGGCACCTACCGCAGCACCGACCTCGACCGTTCGCATCCGCTCTCGGGGATGCTCGCCGACCTGCGCCGCGACAGCCACGTCACCCGGCTCGCCGTCGACGGTCTCACGGCCGACGGCGTGGCCGAGTTACTCGAACGGGCCGCGGGTCACGGACTCGACCCGGCCGGCGTCGAACTCGCGAGCGCGATCTTCGCGGAGACGGCGGGCAACCCGTTCTTCGTGGGCGAGATCATGCGCCACCTCGTCGAGAGTGGCGCCCTCGTACAGCGCGACGGGCGCTGGACGAGCGACTTCACGCTCGCCGACGTCGGCCTGCCCGAAGGTGTACGTGAAGTCGTCGGCCGGCGGATCTCTCGCCTCGACGAGCCCGCGCAGCGGGCGCTCTCGACCGCGGCCGTCGTCGGCCACGAGTTCGCGGTGCCGGTGCTCGCGGCGGTGCTCGGAACCGACGAGGATGCGGTCATCGACCTGCTCGACACGGCCCGCGCCGCGGGGCTGGTGAACGAGGTCGGGCTCGACCGCTACCGCTTCGGGCACGCGCTCGTGCGCGCGACGTTGCTCGAAGAGCTGACGACCTCGCGCCGGGTGCGTACGCATCGCAAGATCGGCGAGGCGATCGAAGCCCGACATCACGACAACCTCGACGCCGTCGTCACCGACCTCGCGTACCACTTCGGCGAGGCCGCGGCCGCCGATCCGGAGAAGGCCGTACGGTACGCGGCGCTCGCCGGTGACCACGCGTACGCGTCGTCGGCGGCCGACGATGCCGTGCGCTGGTACGAGTTCGCCCGGGACCACCTCGAAGACACGGCCGACGTCACCGTCGAAGTCGACCTGCTCACCCGCCTCGCCCGGGCCGAATGGGTTTCCGGCCTCGGCGACGCGCGTACACATCTGCGCGAGGCGGCCCGGCTCGCCAAAGAAGTCGGCCTGCACGAGGCGATGGTCGAAGCGCTCCTCGTCAGCGTGCGCACCTCGTTCGACGAAGGCCAGGAGAGCGACCCCGAGAAGATCGAGCTGCTGGAAGCGGCGTTGGGTTCACTCGACGACGCTCCGGCCCTGCGCGCCCGCGCCCTCGGTGCGCTCGCGGTCGAGCTGATCTTCGTCGGCGACATGACGCGCCGGGGCCCGATGCTCGACGAGGCGAGGGCGCTCGCGCGCAGCTGTGGCGATCTCCAGGCGTTGGTCGAGGTGGAGACCTGTCACTTCAACGCCCGGCCGCGCTCGACGTGGTCGGCCGTGGAGTTCGCGCTCGACCGCGCCCTGCTCGACGAGGCCGCGGCTGCGGCAGCGGTACTCGGCGACGGCGCGTGGCTGGCAACGATGCAGCTCTTCAACGCGTTCTACGCGTTCGTTGTCGGCGACGGCGAGCAACTCCGGACGCACGCGGCCGCACTCGCCGAAACGAGCGCGGGCGGAAGGAACAACCTCGCGCTGCGCGGGTCGCTGCTCATCGAGCAGATGATCGCGGCCGTCGACGGGCGCCTGCTCGAGGCGAAGGCCCTGTCGGTGGAGCAGTTCGAGGTGTGGCAGAACACAAGCCCGGCGGAGGCATTCACGTACCGGGCGGTCGAGACGGTCGTCATCCGGCGCGAGCAGGGCCGGCTCGGCGAGAGCATCCCCGCGTGGACCGAGTTCGTCCTTGGGCAACCGCGCGCGGGTGCCGCGGCGGGGGTGGTCGCGTTCGCATTGGCCGAAGCCGGTCGCCTCGACGACGCCGCGGCGCGCGTGCACGAGGCGAGCAGCGATCGCTTTCGCGATGTGCCCGACGAGGCCGGTTGGCCGTTCGCAATCGCGATGTGGACCGAGGCCGCCGTGCGGGTCGCTGATCGCGACGCCGCGGCGGCCTTGCACGAACTCGTGGTACCCCTCGACGGTATCCACCTGGCTACCGGCGGCATCATGTGCGGGCCCGCGGCGCGGCTGCTCGCGATGTTGGAGCATGTCCTCGACCGCCCGGCCGACATCGACCGGCATTTCGGCGAAGCGGTCGAGATTTCCCGCCGCCTGATGAGCCCGGTGTGGCTGGCGCGCAGCCGGCTCGACTGGGCCGAGAACCTGGCGAGCCGCGGCGAGCGCGCGCGTGCGCGTCAACTTGTCGACGAAGCCGACGCCACCATCGGGTCGCTCCCGTTGCCGGCGCTCCAGCAGCAGTCGGCACGACTGCGCGAGCAGCTAGCCGCGGGATGAGGCGAGGAACTCCGGTACTTGGGCGGGCGTGATCGGTGCGCCGAACAGCGGCCCGAGCGCGAGTTCGCAGCCCATCGCGAGGATCTCGGAGGCTTGGGCTTCGTTCTCGACGCCGGCCACGATGACGGTCAGCCCGAACGCCTTCGCGAGCTTGAGGACGGCGTCGACGACGGCCCGGGTTTCCGGGTCGGCGTCGACGAGGCGGGTGAGCGCGCCGTCGAGCACCACGTTGCCGGGCGCGATCATGCGCAGGTGCTCGAGCGACGACACGCGACTGCCGAAGCCGCGCAGCGCGGCGCCGAACCCGAGGCGGGCGAGGGCGCCGACGGTGCGGGCGGCCCGTTCCGGGTTGCGGGTGAATGCGGCTTCGGGCACACCGACCCAGCACGAACCCGGGTCGGCCGGGCTCGCCTGGCGGATCTCGGTCAGTGCCGCGATCAGGTTGGCGACGCGGTGATCGGCGCCGGCCGCTTCGAGTGACTCGAGCATTGTGCCGAGCCCGGGCGCGGTGCCGGGCGGGAACGTGGCCTGCCACTCGGTCAGCAGCGCGAGCATCGAACGGATGACCGCGATGTCGAGGCGCGCGGCGCGCGCGGGCGACTCGTACAGGCCGTCGATGTCCGCGCCGGCGAGCCCGATCGCGTCCCAGTCGATGCGGCAGTCGAAGCCGATCACCGTCCGGGGTTCGAGCGAGACGATCGGCCACAACGCGAACTGCAACGTGCCGTCGGACAGATGCCGGTCGATCGCGCGCTCCGATTGGCGGCGAAGATCGATGCGCCGTTGGAGCCGCCGGTCGAAGACCTCGACGCGACCGCGGCCGCGTTCCTTGGCGCGGTACACGGCATGGTCCGAGTCGCGGAGCAACTGATCCGGGTCCGAGTCGTCACGCGCGAACGCGATGCCGACGCTCGCCCCGATCACGATCGTCTGGCCGTCGGACGCGACCGGAACTTGCAGCGCCTCCACGAGCCGTTCGGCGATCTGCACGGCATCGGCCGGATCGCGCAGCGCCGGCGCGCACACCACAAACTCGTCACCGCCGAGCCGGGCGGGAAGGTCCGACGGTCGCACGGTCGCCTTGATCCGCTCGGCGACCTCGCGCAGCACCGCGTCGCCTTCGAGATGGCCGAACGTGTCGTTGACGAGCTTGAACCGGTCGAGGTCGACGAACAGCACCGCGACGTCCGTGCCGTCGCGGCGGCGGCTCGCCAGCGCCCGTTCGAGCTGGTCGTACAGCACCGCTCGGGTGGCCAAGCCGGTGAGTCGGTCGTGGGTGGCGTCGTACTCCAGGTTCGCCTCGAGCGCCCGACGGGCCGCGATGTCCTCCACGTAGCCGAGCAACTGCGTCGGGCGGTGCTCGGTCGCGTGCATGATCGATGCCCGCACGCGGACCCACGTGTACGAGCCGTCGGCGCGCCGGTACCGCTTGTCGAGCACGTACGGCGCGGCCTCGCCCGCGAGGAGCGCGCGCACGCCTTCCTTCGTCCTCGTCATGTCGTCGGGATGCGTGAGATCGAAGAACGACATTCCGACGAAGTCGGCGGCCGAGAACCCGAGCAGCGTGCAGAGGGCCTGGTTCACCCGGAGGAACTGGCCGTTGGCGTCGGTGATCGTCATGCCCACGGCCGCGTGCTCGAAGGCATACTCGAAGCGGCTTTCCGATGCGGCGAGGTTTTCGGCGGCGACGCGTCGTTCGGAAAGATCGCGCCCGTTGAGGATGACGCCGCGTACGACCGGATCGTCGAGGAGGTTGTTGGCGACGACTTCGAGTTCGCGCCAGTCGCCGCTCGCGGTCTGCACGCGCACTTCCAACGGCGGTGCGATGCCGCCGCGTGCGATAGTTCCCGCGAACCCCTCGGTGGCGCGCCCGACATCCTCGGGGTGCACGAGGTCGAACATGCTGTCGCCGACACGCGCGAGCGGGCTGTACCCGAGCATGCGCTCGCTGACCGGGCTGATGTATGTCAGCGTTCCGTGTTCGTCGACGACGAACACGAGATCGGACGAATTCTCGAGGACCCGGCGCCAACCATCCTCGCTCTCCATCGGATCGCGAGCGCCGACCCGGGGGGACGTGTCAGACACATCCCCGACCCTACGGGCTAGAGAGTCAATGGCCCCAATGCCACCGCGCGTGGCGATCTTCGACCCTCGATCGCTCGTGCGGATTCATCGGCCGACCCGGCCTGCAGACTGCGCCTGGACCGGTTCCACGACGCTGCCGTCGGGCAAGCGCGCGAACCGGCCGCGGTCGCGGTCGTGGGTGGGGTCGTCGACGGGCCAGGGCCAACCGCCGAACTGGGTGCGCCGGTAGTCGGCGAACGTCTGGTGGATCTCGGCCTCGGTGTTCATCACGAACGGGCCGTACCGCGCGACCGGTTCGCCGATCGGGCGGGCCTGGAGCAACAAGATTTCAACCCGACTTGCACCGGCGACGAGCGCGACGGGTTCGTCGCCGCGCACGACGACGCCGGTCGGCGCGTCGAACTCGTGCGTCGCGACCTGCAACGATGAGCCTTCGAAGAAATACAGCATCCGGTTGGTCTCGGCGCTGCTCGCGGCGGGCACTTCCCACGCCGTTCCCGGTTCGAGGCGGATCGTCCAGATCGCGAGGTCCGACTCGGGACGCGCCGCCCACGAGTTCGGCGGCGGCGCGGGCGGCGTCAGCCCGCCGAGCGTGCCCGCGACGATGGTGACCGCGACACCCGGTTCGCGGTAGCAAGGAATGTCGGCGTCCCACAGCATCGTGAAGTACGGGTCGACGCGCTTGTCGACGGCGGGCAGGTTGCACCAGATCTGGAACAACTCCACCGGGTTCGGCTGCTGACGTTCGAGGAGCGGCAACATCTCCGCGTGGTTGATGCCGTTGCCCGCGGTCAACCACTGCACGTCGCCGTGCCCGAACCGCGCCGTCGCGCCGAGTGAGTCGGAGTGGTCGATCAAGCCCTTGCGGACGAGCGTGACGGTTTCGAACCCGCGGTGCGGGTGTTGCGGGAAGCCCGGGACGGTGGCGCCGTGGTACATGCTCCAGCCGTCGCGGTGGGAGAAGTCCTGGCCGATGTCGCGGCCCGCGAGCGAGGCGGCGGGGCCCATCTGCTCGTTGGCCTCCGGGTACGCGTCGTCGTGATGCGCGCAGAACAGGAACGGGTCGACCGTCGGCCACTGGAACCCGAGGGGCATGGTCTCGAGTACGGGGTCAGCCATGCCCGAACGCTACTGCGGCTTGACCAGGCGCCCGGGTGCCAGTCGAATGGCGCCGTGGCCCCGGAACTCTTCACAATGAGCATTCCCGAAACGAGCGTCGTCGAGATGCTCGCCGAGCGGGCGGAGCGCGACGGCTGGGACGGCATCACGTTCACCGACTCGCAGAACCTCGTCGGTGATCCGTTCGTCGCGATGGCGCTCGGCGCCCGCGTCACCGAACGCCTGCAGTTCATGACCGGGGTGACGAATCCGGCGACGCGCCATCCGGCCGCGCTGGCGACCGCCATCGCGACGGTGCAGGAGGCGTCGGGCGGGCGCGCCACGCTCGGCCTCGGCCGCGGCGACACCGCCCTGTTCCACCTCGGTCGGCCCCCGCAGCCCCTCGCCGATTTCTTCGCCCGCACCGACGAACTGCACACCTATCTCCAGGGCGGCACCGTCGACATCGACGGCTACCCCAGTCGCTTGCGCTGGCTCGACCGCGCGCAGCAGCCGGCGGTGCCGATCGACATCGCCGCATCGGGCCCGAAGGTGATCGCGTACGCGGCGCGCACGGTGGAACGCATCACGTTCGCGGTCGGAGCCGACCCGACGCGCCTGGCCTGGGCGATCGACGTCGCGCGCGCGGCGATGCGCGCCGCCGGGCGCGCCGATGGCGACGTGGGGTTCGGCGCGTACGTCAACGTCGGGTGCCACCCCGATCCGGTTGCGGCGCGCGACCTGCTGCGCGGCGGCGTCGCCGCGTTCGCCCACTTCTCGGCCATGCCCGGCTCTACCGGCGCGGGACTCGACGAGCGCGACCGCGAACTCGTGGCCGAGGTCGGTCGGGCATACGACAGCAACGTGCACCTCGTGAACAGCGCCGAGCACTCGCAGGTGCTGACCGACGACTTCGTCGACCGCTTCGCGATCGTCGGCGACGCCGGCGCGTGCACCAAGCGCCTGCGCGAACTCGTCGCCCTCGGCCTCGACCGGCTCGTGATCACCGGCCCGTCGTTCGGCGCGAACCGCGACCACGCGAAAACGCACGCGCAGCTCATGACGTCGGAGTTGCTCCCGGCCCTGCGCTGATCCGAACAACCTAGACCAAACGACCTATTTCGGACGCGAAGGGGGCATGTGTAGGGTCCGCGCATGGCTGGAACAAAAAGGGCAATTGTTGGTATAGCGGTCTGCGTCGCGGTGCTGTCACCGACCGACGCAACGATGTCGTCCTGACGACGTCGGTTGAGTCGGACGAGGGGGCGAGAAGCGCCGCCGCGGCGGCTGAGGTCCTCCGGCTGCTCGTCTTCGTGCAGGAGCCGGACGGGACGTTGGCGGCGCCGGTGTCGTATGCGACCGCGGCAACGTTCAGTCATTTGCCGGAGACGGTCGCGATCGGTGACCTCACGGGCGACAACCGCAACGATGTCGTCGTCGGCCATTCCGGCCTTGGTGTCGAACTCTTCCCACAACTCGCGAATCGCACGCTCGGCGCACCGACGCTGACGCCGACCGTCAACAGCAACAAGATCAGGATCGGTCAACTCAGCGACGACACACGGCTCGATGTCGCGGGCGTCGGATGGGGCACCGACACGGTCAGCGTGCTCCTGCAAGATCGGCGCGGCGGGCTCCTCGCGCCGGTCGACTTCCCGGTTCAACACGACGGGTACGACGACCTCGAGATCGCCAATGTCTCCGGTGACAAGCGAGCCGAGATCATCGTCATGTCCGGTCAGGGCCTCGTGCCCGACGTGACGGTGCTCCGTCGTACCGGAAACGGTCGGTTCGGCCAGGGAACCGAGTACCCGCTCGGACACAGCGCCAACGCGATCGGTGTCGGCGACGCGAATGGTGACGGCCGGACCGACGTGGTCGTGGCCAGTGGTGGAAACCGGCCCCGGTCGACAGTTTCGGTCCTTGCGCAGACGTCGAAGAAGAAGCTCGCGGCGCCCGTGCCGTACGCGAGCTACGACCGCCCCGGTCCGGTCGAGGTCGCCGACGTGACCCGTGACGGCCGCGCCGACGTCGTTGTCGCGCACAACTCGTGGTCGCGCGTCGGTGTCTACGAGCAGCGCGCCGACGGCACGCTCGGCGCCGAACGTCTACTGGTGGTCCCGTACGGCAACTACGACCCCCACGGCCTCGCGGTCGGCGACATCAACAGCGACGGCGTGCCCGACATCGCGATCGCCGACAGCAACAACGGCCTCGTGGTACTCCGCAACTTCCGGGTCGAGGAGTAGCGGCCGTCTGACAAACGCGTCCGCCCATCTAAACGAACTACCTCGCCCGCAGCTTATTCGCGGGGTGGGTCGTGGCCTTTGCCTTCGTGTTCGTTTCGGTGGTGGCGCCAGCAGATGAGGATGAGGTTGGCGAGGTTGGTGGGTCCGCCGTGGGCCCAGTGCACAATGTGATGCGCTTCGCACGCCCATAAGGGTGCGTCGCATCCGTCTTTGTGTTGGCAGCCGCCGTCGCGGGCGACGAGGGCGCGCCAGAGGGCGGGTGGGATGGCGCGGGTGATGCGCCCGACGTCGAGGATTTCGGATTTGCCGACGGTGAGGACGCGGCTGATGTTGGCGTCGCACGTCAACCGCAGCAACGCTTCCGATGAGAGGCGTCCGGCCTCGCGCACCTCGTTGCGGATGGCATCGATGAGGTCGTGTTTGTCGGCGGCGAGGCGGTGCAGGTCGGTGCACATGATGGCGGTGGGTCGCCCGTGCCGGCTCTTGGTGGTGTCGGGTTCGCTGGTCGCGAGCGCGTAGCGGGCCATCGACACTGCGGCATCGGCGCGGCGCTGCGCCATGGGTCGTTTCTCGTCACCGGTATCGGGGTCGAGGGCCATGAAGTGCTCGAGCGCGGCTTCGAGGGTGAGGGTGCTTTCGGGGTCGAAGATCCCGTCGAGTTTCCCCATCCCGTCCAACGTCGGCGAGAGGTGCAGGCGGCGGCGTTCGATCTGGTCACGCGCCTCGTTCGGGCCCTTGTCGGCGTCGATCACTTCACAGGCGCGGCTCACGATCCGGGCGAACGTGTCGGGCGCGAACTGCTTGGCCTGTTCCAACAACAAGGCTTGGTGTTCGGCGAGCTGCCCAACTCGTTCGGATGTTGCGGCCTTCGCCAACACGTCGACATGCCCGCGGGTCACGGATCCGGCCGCGTAGGCCTTGGTCCAGGCCGGGAACTCCTCCAACCGGCGCGCGGCGCGCACATCGCTGCCGGCGGCGCCTTTCGCGACGTTGCATTCGTGATGGAGCCAGGCCTTGGTGTTCACGGCCCCAAACGCGAGCGCGTCACCGGAACGATCCACGACTTCCACGAGCCGCAACCGTTCCGCGTCGACGCGGTTCTGCAAGCGTTGCAGGCACATCAACCGGGTCCGGCGCTCATGACCCGACACTTCCCGGTGGTCGACCTCGGCGAGCTCGTCGATCGCGTATTCCAGCTCCGCGAGCGGATCCAGAGCCGCCAAACCCGGTCGCTCCAACAGGGGGTACATACGTTCGTATTATACGGCAAGAACCCTTATCCCGCAAGGGTTTTCCACGCTTCGTTCAACCCGATCACGGATCGTGCGTGACTCATGCCAACAGTTCCTCGACGCGCTTTCGGTCGAGCTTGCCCGAGTACGCGGTTGCGCCTTCGCGGAGCACGACGACTCGGTTGGTGTGCTCGAGGAACGTGAGCTGGTGGGTGGCGACGACGACGGCCGCGCCGTCGGCCGCGGCGGCCGTGAGCAAGCCGGTGAGGGCAACTTGGCCGGCGGGGTCGAGGCCGACGAAGGGTTCGTCGACGAGCAGGACCGCGAACGGACGAACGAGTCCGAGGACGAGGCCCGTCTTCTGGCGCAGGCCGCGACTGAAGCGGGCGGGCAGGTCGTCGACGCGGGCCGCCAGGTTGAGCGCGTCGAGGAGCGCGTCGGCATTCGGGGGCCAGCCGTCGATTCCGTGGACGTGCGCGATGTAGTCGATGTGCTCGCGCACGCTGAGGTCGTTGTAGAGCGCGGGCTGGTCGCCGACGAACGAGAGAGCGGCACGCGCGTCGATCGAGCCCGCGGCGTTGCCGGCAACCAAGACCTCGCCCGCGGTCGGTTCGAGGAGCCCGGCGACGATGCGCAGGAACGTCGACTTGCCCGCGCCATTCGACCCGAGCAACCCGACCACCTCGCCCGAATTGATCGTCAGGTTCAGGTCGTGCAGGGCGACGAGATCGCCGTACTCCTTGCGCAGGTCGGTCGCCCTTATCAACGTGGCTCCAGTGTTCGGCTGCCGAGCCATCCCACGACGCCGGCGAGGACGGCACCGACGAAAGCGATCGCGACGGCCGTGAGGACCGCGCGCACGTCGGGTCCGTTGCGGGCGTAGATCGCGACCGGCGCGACCGCGGCCATGACGAGCGCGGCCGGTCCCGCCTGGCGCGCGAGGATCAGGAACGATCCGAGTTCGGCCATGCCGTAGCCGAACCCGCGATCGGCGGACGGCGTCCCGAGCACAAGGAGGGTCGCCGCGCCGATCGGCGCGGCGAGTACCGCGACGGCGAGTGACAGCAATGCTACGACCGCCGCGTCGCGCGACTCGGTGAGTGCGACGAACACGCCGAGCGCGGGAAGTTCGACGAAGGCGATGACGACGAGCGGCGCAGCCAGGTGCTGCAGCACGAGTCGACCCCACCGGACCGGGAACCCGGCGGGGCGCTCGATGTTGTCGGTTTCGGAGGCGAGCCCTTCGGCCGCGTCGAGCGCCGCAACGAACAGCGCCGCGCCCGCGACGACGACGAGCAAGCTCGTGCCCTTCCACGCGCCGACGAGCGCGAGGCCGGCGATCACGCTCAGGCCGACGCCGCGCAGGAGGCGGGCGACGGGCCAGCGGTTGATGCCCTGCCAGTCGCGGCGCCAGCAGCCACCGAGACGCGCGCCGCTCGCCGAAACGCGGTGCCAGGGCCGGACCCGCGAACCCTCCTGCGCGAGCTGGCGGTGCAACACCATCACGGTGCGCACGTCTTGCAGTGTGGCCGCGAACCGGAGTTGACCGACGAGGCGGGCGCGGCGGTCGGCGGTCTCCAACGAGACGCCGCCCGCGACGGCGAGTCCCGCTACCGGAAGCACGAGCGCGATCACGAGCCCGACGAGACCCAGGACCGAGAACTCGCGCGGCCAGACACCGACGCGACCGAGTTGCGTCGTGGGCGCCGTCTCCAGGCCGAGTACAACGTCCGCGGCCGACCATGCGATCAACGCGAGCCCGATCGTGGTCGCGATCCACGGGGGGCAGCGCGTGCCCGACGCGACCAGGGCCGCACCCCACGCCGCGATCGTCACGCCGAGCCCGAGTACGACCCCGATCGCGATCCACGCGGCGCCGTCGTCGGGAATGCGGATGAGTGCGATGGTGCCGGCGACTGCACCCGCGACGAGTCCGACCCACGCGACGCCGCGCAGTTGCCGCAGGGCCATTCCCCGAAGCGCGGTGCCGCGGTCGAGCGGAGCGAGGAGCACGTAGAGCACATCGGGCGGTTCGGGTGCCAACGGGCCGCCGCGCGTTCCGGAGCGCAGCCCGAGGGCGATGGCGATCGCGACTCCGACTCCGACGATTGCCGCGCCGTGGGCGTCGATGTCGGCGAGCGCGCTGTCGGAGACGTGACCCGAACCGAAGAACGGCGAGAGGTAGATGAGCGCGATCACGCCGGCGATGACCGTGAGGTACGCCTTGTAGAGGGAGTTGATCCAGTCGCCCTCCTCGATCTGGTGGCGCCGGCGCATGGAGCGCAACTGGGCGAGTGATCGACGCGTCGAACTGCGGATCCCCGGCACCCGGCGAGCGTAGGGAAAATGCCGTACCTTCGCGCCGATGCCCGCCGCGCACCGCGACCTCAGATTCGCCGTCATCGGCGCGGGCATGGCCGGAATTCTCGCGGCGATCAAGCTGACCGAAGCCGGGTGCACCGATTTCACCGTCTACGAGAAGGGCGACCGGGTCGGCGGGACCTGGCGCGAGAACACGTACCCGGGCCTCTCGTGCGACGTCCCCTCGCACCTCTATTCGTACTCGTTCGCGCTGACGCCCGAATGGAGCCACCGGTACTCGCCCGGCCCGCAGATCCAGGATTACTTCGAGGGGGTCGCACGCGAGTACGCGGTCGACGAGAAGACCCGGTTCGGCGACGAGGTCATGAGTTGCACGTTGACCGACGGCCGTTGGCACATCGAGACCGCGGCCGGTCACCGCGACGTGGTTGACGTCGTGATCGCGGCCACCGGGGTGCTGCACCACCCGAAGTATCCCGAGTTCGCCCATCCCGATCTCGACGGCATGGACTCGTTCGCGGGTGCGATGTTCCACAGCGCCCGCTGGGACCACTCGGTGACCGTCGACGGCGCCCGGGTCGGTGTCGTCGGCACCGGTTCGACCGCGGTGCAGATCGTGTCGGCCGTTGTCGACCGGGTGAGCCGGCTCTCGCTGTTCCAACGGACCGCGCAGTGGGTGATGCAGGCCGAGAACCCGGCGTACACCGCCGAGGAACACGACCTCTTCCGCCGCGACCCCGCGCAACTCGCGGAGCTGCACGCGCAGCTCTCGCAAATGTTCGGCATCTTCGCCAACGCGGTGGTCGACGCCGAATCGCCCGAGGCCGCGATGATCGCGGAGTTGTGCCGGGCGAACCTCGAGGACAACGTCCGCGACCCCGAGCTACGCGAGCGGCTGCGGCCGGACTACCGCGCCGCGTGCAAGCGCCTCGTCGTGGCTCCCGACTTCTACGACGCGATCCAGCGCCCGAACGCGGAGCTGGTCACCTCGGGTATCGAGCGGCTCGAACCCACAGGCGTGCGGACGCGTGACGGCGAGCTGCACGAGCTCGACGTGCTCGTGCTCGCCACGGGCTTTCACGCCGACGCGTTCCTGCGGCCGATGACCGTGGTCGGGCGCGACGGTGCCCGCCTCGACGAAGCGTGGGCCAAACGACCGAACGCGTACCTGTCGATCTCGATCCCCGACTTCCCCAACCTGTTCATGCTGAACGGCCCCAACGGGCCGGTCGGCAACTTTTCGCTGATCGAAGTCGCGGAGCTGCAGTTCGGCTACATCATGGGGCTCGTCGAACGCATTCGGTCGGGCGAGTGTCGCGAGATCAGCGCGACGCACGCGGCGATGGACGAGCACGAAGCGGCGCGGGTCGAGGCGGCCAAGAAGACGATCTGGTCGACCGGGTGCCGCAGTTGGTATCTCGACGACCGCGGCGTCCCGGCCGCCTGGCCGTGGCCGTTCGAAAGGTTCCGTTCCGAGATGGCCGAGCCCCACCTCGCCGCGTACGAAATGGTCGAGTAGCACCTCTACACTCGTTCGGACACGTGCGATCCGGAGGATCCGATGGCCAACGCCGTTCTGGCGAAGACACTCGAGAAGGAAGCGGGGGGTCCCGGCTGGGGCGCACCCACTGCTCCCGGCGGCGCCGGGGCCGGCGCCGGGCCGATCGCTCGCACCGACACGATGCGTCTCGGCGGCGTCCTGTCGGCCACCACGTTGCTCTTCATCATTCTGCTTGCGTTCGGGTACTGGGGTTGGAACCTCGTCGACACCCCGCCCATCGAAGGACAGAACGACTTCCCCGGCTGGATCCTGCTCCCGATCCTCGCCGGCTTCGGCATCGGGCTTGTCGCCATGATGAAGCCGCCGCTCGCGCGGTTTCTCGGACCGGTCTACGCCGCGGTCCAGGGCGTGTTCCTCGGCGCGATTTCGCACTGGTACGAAAATCAGTGGGACGGCATCGTGGTCCAGGCGGTGGCCCTCACGGCAATCGTGTTCTGCTCGATGCTGTTCGTGTACAGCGTGCGCATCCTGCGCGTCACCGAGAAGATGCGCCGAGTCGTGGTCGGCGCCACGATCGCGATCGGGGTGTTCTATCTGATCTCGTTCTTGTTGAGTTTCCTCGGCGTGACGGCACCGCTCATCTGGGACGCTGGTCCCTTCGGTATCGCGTTCAGCCTGTTCGTCTGCGGCCTCGCCGCGTTCAACCTGGTGCTCGACTTCGACCTCGCCGAGCGGGGCGTGGCGGCCGGACTGCCCAAGTACATGGAGTGGTTCTGCGCCTTGGGCCTGATGATCTCGATCGTGTGGCTCTACCTCGAGATCCTGCGCCTGCTCTCGAAACTGCGCCGCTAGCGCCGAATCCGCGGCGCGGTCAGGAGACGACGCGCGTCAGCTCGTCGACGGTGAGCACACCGTCGACGACGCGGCGCAACGCGGCGGTCCGCATCGTGTCCATGCCGTCGGCCACCGCGACGCGCTGGATCTCGGCCGTCGTCGCTTCGCGAGCGATGAGGCTGCGAATCTCGTCGGTGACGACGAGCACCTCGTAGATCGCGAAGCGTCCGTGGTACCCGCTGCCGTGGCACGCCTCGCACCCGACCGCCTTGCGGATGTTGCGCGCCGCCCACATCTCCTCGGTGAATCCGAGCCGGCGGAGAAAGGCCTCGCCGAGGTCGTCGTGTTCGACCGCGCAGTGCGCGCACAGGCGCCGGGCCAGGCGTTGGGCGACGACGCACGTGAGCGCCGACGCGACCAGGTACGGCTCGACGCCCATGTCGGCGAGCCGCATGGGCACCGCGGCCGCGCTCGTCGTGTGAATGGTCGAGAGGACGAGGTGCCCCGTGATCGACGCCTCCGACGCGATACGCGCCGTTTCGCCGTCGCGGATCTCGCCGACGAAGATGACATTCGGGTCGTTGCGCAGGATCGAACGCAGCGCCGTCGGGAACGTGAGGCCCGCCTTCGGGTGGATCTGGATCTGCTTGAGCCCGTCCAGTTGGTACTCGACCGGGTCCTCGATCGACACGATCGAACGCGCCGGGGTGTTGATCTCGGCGAGGGTCGCGTACAGCGTCGACGTCTTGCCGGAGCCGGTGGGGCCGCTCACGATCACCGCGCCCTGTGGTGCACGGAACGCGGCGGTGTAGCGCCGCAACTCTTCGGGCCGGAACCCGAGCCCGGGAAGTCCGATCATCCCTCGCGAACTGTCGAGCAGGCGGAGCACGATCGACTCACCGTGCGAACTCGGAAGCGTTGCCACCCGCACGTCGATCTCGTGGCCGTGTACCGCGACCGAGAAGCGACCGTCCTGCGGCACGCGCGTGAGCGAGATGTCGAGACCGGCCATGATCTTGATGCGGCTGACGAGCGGGCGGAGCAGCGAGATCGGAGCCGTCGACACTTCGCGCAGCACACCGTCGACGCGTTCACGGAGCCGAACCCGGTCCGAGAGCGGGTCGATATGCAGGTCCGACGCGCGTTCGTTGACGGCCCGTTCGAGGAGCGCGTCGACGAGGCGGACGATGGGCCCCTCGGCCAGTTCGTCGATGGAGTCGACATGGTCGGCGATGCCGAAGTCGTCGACCGCGTCGCTGATCGTCGAGCGCACGTCTGTCACCGAGTACGCGCGGTTTATCGCGGCTTCGAGCTGCACGGGGTCGGCGAGTGCGGGAACAACCGTCGCGCCCGTGATGACGCGCAGGTCGTCGAGCTCGTTCAAGTCGTCGGGGCTGTCCATCGCGACGACGATCTCGCCCGCGCGCTGCTCGACCGGCAGCGCTTGGAACCTCCGCGCGACTGCTTCGGGAACGAGTGCGGTGAGGACGACGTCGACCGCGTAGTTCTGGAGGTCGACATACGGGACGCCCGCGCCGTCGGCGAGCACTTGGTAGAGCGCGGCGCGTTCGACGAGGCCGAGTTCGAGGAGGCACTCGCCGAGTCGGATCCCGCGCTCGCGTTGACGCGCGAGCGCGGCCTCGACGTCGGCGTGGGTGACGAGTCCGCGCTCGACGAGCAGCTCGCCGAGGCGGGGCCAGCGGCGGGGTGGGGGTGGCGGGGCGGCGGTCGTGTCGAGCGCGCTCACGCCGTTCTCATCGGCGATTTCAGCCGGGAGCGAACCAGAACTCGATCTCGGCGCTGTCGACGGCGAACCGGGCGGCGTGCACTGTCCGTGGTGGGACGTGGTACCAGTCGGCGGGGCCGTAGCGGCGCCAGTGTGCCAGCCGCACAAACTCTTCGGGGAAGTTGCCCGCGAGGACCACGGTTCCATCGAGTTGTGGTCGGGTCAGGTGTTGCTGACCGCCGACCTCGGCGCTCAGGCCGACAGCTGACGCGCCCGCGCCGCGCTCGGCGTCATGCCGAGTGTTTGCCCGAGGTCGGCCGCGATCTTGAGCACGCCGACGGCCCGGTCGCGGTCGCCGGACGTGTCCCTGCGGAGTAGCACGGTCGCGAGGTCGATACCACTGTTCACCGCGAGCGCGTGGAGTTCGAGCCGTTCGTGCAGCGCGTGGCCGGCGCCGATCAGCGTGACGGCGTCGTCGAGGCGGCCGTGCAGTGCGGCGAAGAGGCCGCGGCTGACGTCGGCGGCGGACACGATTTGCGCGTCGCTCCCGAGGATCTCGCCGGGGAAGCGCTCGGCGTAGTCGGCGTATTCGTCGAGGCCGTCGGTCTCGTCGAGCGCGAACGCGATCTGCGCGACGTAGGCAGCGACGATGAAATACATCAAGGGGGATAGGAGGCCGCGCACCGCCTTGCCCCAGGCGCGGAACTCGGTGCGGGCGGCGGCGAGGTCGCCCGCGGCGATCAGGGTGGCGGCGGTCGTCGGCACTGCGCTGCCGATCGCGGTGAGGAGCGCCTGGTCGTTCCACGCGCGGGCGGAGTCGACATCGCCGCGGTACCGGGCCGAAAGCCAGTGCTGACCGGCCCGGACCGCGTCGTTGGTGTCGCCGAGCGACGTGCCGAGCGCGTGGGCCGCGTCGGCGAGCGCGTCGGCCGTGTCGAACTCGCCGCGCGCGAGCGCGAGCGTGGCGTCGAAGTCGGCGATGGCCCACCCCTCGAGTGCGCCGCGATACTCCGACGTCACCCTGAACTCGGCCGCGGCCGTATCGAAGTCGCCAAGGTTCAAGCGCGCGTTGGCGAGGTGGTAGCGCGTCGCCAACTCGCGGAACCGGTCGCCGGCCTCGAGGGTCGCGGCCAACGCTTCCTCGGCCGCGCGTTGGCGTTCGGGCGCCGGGAGCACGCCGCGCACGGCCCACGCGCGGACAAGTAAGGCCTGCATGAGCGCCTGCTCGGCGCCCGCCTCGCGCGCGATCTTGATGGCTTCGTCGGCCTCGACCAGCGCCCCGCCGGGCGCCAGGATGAGACCGTGCGCGAGCGCGGCTTGGGCCAGCGCCCGCACGCCGAGTTGATCGGGCGTCAGCCCGGCCAGCCCCTCGCGGATCAGCTCGGCGCCGACGTTGTCGGTGGGCGCGGCCCACACGCCGAGCTGGCCTTCGTACGCCATCCCCGCCTGGGCGAGACGGGCCGCGTCGCCGGCCGAGCGGGCGAGGGCGGCCGCGTCGAGCGCACGGCGTTGCGCGCGATCGGCGTCGCCCGCGCTGTGCTCCGCGTTGGCCATACGCGAAAGCACTTCCGAATGCAGGCCCGGGTCGTCGTGGTCGAGTGCGTCGACGGCTTCGAGCGCGCGCTCGTACAACGTCAGCGCGTCTTCCCACGCGAATCGCTGTTCCGCGTTTTCGGCGGCCGCACACGCGCACTCGATGGCGCGAGGCGCGACGCCGGCGACAGCTGCTTCGCAGTAGTGGTGGGCGAGTACTTCGACCGGTACGTTGCCCCGCTCGTCGAGCAACTGTGCGATCTGGCGGTGGAGGCGCACGCGCTTGTTCGTGCTCAGTTCCTCGAGGAGCGTCTGGCGCACGAGCGCGTGGGCGAAGGTCAGCCGGCCCGCGTGGTCGGGAACCTCGTCGATGAGCTGGGCCGTGACCGCTTCGTCGAGACGGTCGACGGCCGCGTCCTCGTCGACCTTGGCAATGGTCGCGACCAGGCCGATATCGAACTCACGACCGACCACGGCGGCCGTGCGCAGCAGGTCGTTCGTCGGGTCCGACAACCGCGACAGGCGCTGGCCGATGAGGTCGCGGACGCCTTCGGGGATGCCCGCTTCGCCGGTCGAGACGGTGCCGACCCACACGCCGTCGCGCTGCACCAGCGTGCCGTTCTCGATGAGGTGGCGCAGCAGCTGGCGTACGAACAGCGGGTTGCCGTCGGTCTCCTCGACCAGCCGGTGCGCGAACTCGAGCCCGTCGGCTTCGAGCGGATGCCCACCCGCGGCTGCGAGCAGTGCGGCCATACCTTGGTCGTCGAGGCCTTTCAGGGCGATGCGCTCGGTGCTCGGACCGCGGTTCAGGTCGACCAGCGCGCTCGCCAGCGCGTGCGTACGGTCGATGTCGGTGTCGCGGTACGTGACGACGACGAGCACGTGGGCGTCGGGGTCGAGGTGCGCGACGACGTGGCGCAGGAGGTGCACGCTGCCCGCGTCGGCCCAGTGCGCGTCGTCGACGAGCAGGAACACGGGCAGGGCGGCGGCGACTGTCGCGAGCGCGTCGACGACCGCGTCGAACAGCAACAGCCGTTCCGTGTCCGGGTCGGTCGCGGTAGGCGGCGGCATGTCGGCAACGTGGCGGGCCAGCTCGGGGACGAGCCGGGCCAGCTCGCCGCCGCAGCGGCTCACGTGGTCGGCGAGCACGTCGTCGTCGGCGTTCGCCACGAGCGCGCGCATCGCCTCGATCCACGGCGCGTGCGGCGCCGCGATGTGTTCGTCGCAGCGGCCCAGGAGCACCAGCGCTCCGTCGCCGTGGGCTTGGCGGGCCAGTTCGGCGGCGAGGCGGGTCTTGCCGATGCCCGGTTCACCGACGAGCAGCACGACGCCCGACCCGTCGACCTGGGCACGTTTCCACGCCTCGGCGAGCCGGAGGCGGTCGGCGTCGCGCCCGGCGAAGGGAAGCTCGGTCGCCTGCGGCCGCAGCGCCGCCGGGAGGGGTGCGGCCTCGGTTGCGAGCGGCGTCCACGGGACTTCGTACGCGGCGACCGGGTCGGGCAGTCCCTTGAGTTCGAGTTCGCCGACGAGCCGGAACTGCAGCTCGGTGCGGCCGCGGGCGAGGCCGCGGACCAAGTCGTCGCACAGGATGACGCCGCCGGTCGACGCATCGCACAGGCGGGCCGCGGTCACGACGGGGGTGCCGTGGCAGTCGCCGTCTTCCCACACGACGTCGCCGGCACTGATGCCGATGCGCACTTCCATGCGCCGGTCTTCGGGCATCTGGTGGCTCGCCCGCGTGATCTCGCGCTGGATGTCGTGGGCGGCCGCGACCGCCTCCGCCGCACCACCGAACGCGGCGAGAATGCCGTCGCCCAGGCCCTTCACGACCCGGCCGTCGTGGCGCTCGACGATCCCGCCGCACAGCGTGTCGTGGCGCCGGCGCACGTCGTCGGCCGCGGTGTCGCCGATGCGCGATCGCATCGCGGTGCTGCCGACCAGGTCGGTGTAGAGAATTGTCGCCGTACCCGACGCGGCCCCCGCCACGCACCCAGACTAGCCGTGGCGAACTACGGCTCCTGCGGGGCGGCAACGAGCGCGAGCCGCGTCCCGGCGGACCCGTCGGGCTCGCCCGCGGCTGTCTCGTACGCGATCCACGCGCCGTCGGGCGACCACGACGGGGCGCCGGCGTAGATGTCGTCGGGCAGCTCGACGCGCTCGACGTCACCGCCGTTCGCGCCGACGACGAACAGTCCGGCGAAGTCGAGGTCACCTCGATCGGACGAGAACACGATGCGCCCGCCGTCGGGTGACCACGACGCGTCCGTGTCCTCGGCCGGATCGTCGGTCACGTCGAGGAGACCGTCGCCGTCGGCGTCCATGGTCCAGATGTCGAGGTTCCCGGAACGGTCCGACTGGAACAGGATCACGTCGCCCGCCGGCGACCAGTTCGGCTGGCGGTCGTCGAAGCCATCCGTGAGCTGGGTGAGGTCGGAGCCGTCGGCGCGTACCTTCCAGATGGTTCCCGGGTCGTCATCACCGACTGCATGCGACTCGAACACGATCCATTCGCCGTCGGGGGAGTAACTCGGTTCGAACGCCACCGCGTCGGGAAGGTCGGTGACGAGTCGCGGTGGACCGCCGCCGGGCGCCACCGAGTAGATCTCGTCGCCCTTGTCTCCGCGGGCGTCGTCGTCGGAGGTGAACGTGATCTCGTCCGTCGCCTCGTTCCAGCAACTCCCGGGCAGGTTCACGTTCTGCGCGTCGGCCGTCGACACGTCGGTCGGTGTACCGCCGTCGACGGCGACGACCGCGACGACCGACAGCCCGCGGTTGTAACCGTCGGCGAACCGGGTGAACGCGATCTGCGTTCCGTCCGGCGAGAAGCATGCGTTCTGCAGGCTCCCGTCCGAATCGATCTCGATCTCGCCTCCCGACGGGTCGGGCCCGGCCGTGGGTGTCTCGTCCCCGCCGCCGCACGCGGCAACCACCGCGGCGGTGATGAGGATCAGTGCGGCCCGTCCAAGCACGGGCCGCAGCCTCGCACGTGAGCATCGCCCGGCCCAGCCTTGGCGAACTACAGCCCTTCCGTGGCGTCGCGTGCCAGTAACTCGCGGACGAGATACTCGACCTTCGGGGGTATCACCGACTTCGGGTACAGGTCGGCAACGAGATCGAGTGCCTCCTGCGGCTCCGTGACGTTCGACAGGCGCAGCAACGGGGCGATGTCGTCCTCGTCCCGTTCGACGCGACTGGCGAGCAACTTCATGGCCAACAGGTAGCGCGCCGAGGCAATGCGGACGACGAGCCCGGGACGGTCGAAGAAGACCGTGGCATTCGGGTCGGGTCCCGCAAGGAGCCCCTTCACGGCGTCGTCGAGCCAACCGGGGTCGAGTGCGTGTTCCTCGGCGACCGCTCGCGCGGCGGCGTAGATCACGGATTTCGGTTCGAAGACAGCATCGAGGTCGTCGGTCGAGCGGTGCCGCGAGGAGGCGAGCGCCATGGCGGCACCTCCGACGACGAGCAACTCGCCACGGACACCCCGCGCCTCCAGTTCGGTCGCCAGGTCGCGCAGCCGCGCCTCGATCTCGGCGCGGTCCACGACTACACGCCCTCGAGCGACGAACGGCTGACGAACACTCCCCGGGCCGCGAGTGCCGGAGGTGTTTCGACGACGACTGCTGCGCGCACGGACCGCAGTCGGCTCACGAACCACCAGCCCTCGACGAACCGTGAGGGTGCGCTGGCCCAGGGCGGTGTCGCCCGCCCGAGCTCGGTTGCGAGCATTTCGGCGACCCCGCCGATCAGTGCGTCCCAGCGCCGGTCGCCGGTCGAGCCGGGGTCGGCGTTGAGCGCGCCCGGTTCGACGATGCCGTCTCGGACCCACGCCGCGAGCTCGGCCACCCGGCGCAGCGCGTACGGCTGGTCGCCCTCGGCGACCGCGCCCGCGATGGCGGCGACGCGCTCGCGGACGCGACTCGTCCCGAGCGCGGCGACGGCGATCTCCATCCGTGCGGCGGCGGCGATGCGGTGCAGCGTGTCGAGTTCCGGGTCCGTGTGGTCG
>JANNHK010000338.1:0-1584 GCA_031404355.1 Actinomycetes bacterium | reverse complement strand
GGCGCAGCGCGCGTCGTCGTCCGGCGGGAGACGTTCGACGACCTGACCCGCCTCGACGCGGACTAACGCGAGGGTTCGACGACGGTACGGACCGTGCCGTCGGCCAAGTCGAGGACGCACCCCCGCACGTCGCTCACGTGCGGCAACCAGGGACACTTTCGCACCCGTTCCACCTGTTCGCGGACGTGCTCGTCGACGTCGTGGAACGACCCGAACGCGAACGGCGGCGCGACGCCCGTCTCCTCCGACAGCTGGCGGGCGAGGACGTCGTCGTGCACCTTGCGCAGCCCGCAGTCGGTGTGGGCGAGGATCGTGATCGACCGGGTCTCGAGCAGGCGCTGCGAGAGCACGAGTGAGCGCAACTTGTCGTCACTCGCCACGGCCCCGGCGTTGCGCAGGACGTGGGCGTCGCCGAGCTCGAAGCCGAGGGCGTGCTGCGGGTCGATGCGGGCATCCATGCACGTGATGATGGCGAGGTGACGCCTTGGGACTGCCGACGATTCGACCACGACCGCCGAGAGTAGGAGGTCCGGGGTCCGGCGGGACGAAACCGGCTGCGCGCGGAAGGAGGGCACTGCTCCGCGCGCGAGACTGGGGGGATGGACGAGGAGGTGCGAGCGGGCATCCTGGGCTGCGGGAACGTCGGCGCGACCCTCGTCCGGCTGCTCGACGACAACGCCGACCTCATCACCCGGCGCGTGGGCGTTCGCATCGGCGTCGGACGCGTCGCCGTCCACAACGTCGCCAAGGAACGCGACGTCACCCTGGCGCCCGGCGTACTCACCAACGACGCCGAGTCAGTGGTCACGGATCCCGATGTCGACGTGGTGGTCGAGGTCATCGGGGGGCTCGAACCGGCCCGCAGCTTGATCCTCGCCGCGCTGAAGTCGGGCAAGGCGGTCGTCACCGCGAACAAGGAGCTGCTCGCGAACTTCGGCGCCGAGTTGTTCGAGGCCGCGGAGGCCGCGGGCGTCGACCTGTTGTTCGAGGCGTCGGTCGCCGGCGGCATTCCGCTCATGCGGCCGCTCCGCGAGTCGCTCGCGGGCGAGCGCATCACGCGCGTGATGGGCATCGTCAACGGCACGACCAACTACATCCTCACGCAGATGACCGAGCAAGGTTCGTCGTTCGGCGACGCGCTCTCCGAAGCGCAGCGGCTCGGGTACGCCGAGCGCGATCCTACGGCCGACATCGAGGGGTACGACGCCGCGGCCAAAGCGGCGATCATCGCGTCGATCGCGTTCGGCGCGCGCGTGGTCGCGGGCGACGTGTACCGCGAAGGCATCACGCGCGTGACCGACGACGACATCGCAGCTGCCCACGAACTCGGCTACGTCGTCAAACTTCTCGCCGTCGCCGAGGAACGCGACGGGCAGATCGGTGTTCGGGTCCACCCGGCGATGGTTCCGCTCGCGCACCCGCTCGCGACGGTGCGCGGATCGTTCAACGCGGTGTTCATCGAGGGCGAGTCGGTCGGCGAGCTCATGTTGCTCGGCCGCGGTGCCGGCGGCGGGCCGACGGCGAGTGCCGTGCTCGGCGACCTCATCGACGCGGCCAAGAACCTGCGCTCCGGGTCACGGGGCG
>JANNHK010000337.1:0-16733 GCA_031404355.1 Actinomycetes bacterium | reverse complement strand
CGCTTCCGAAGCGCGGCCCGACCCGCCCTGCCCGTTGCATTCGCGGCGATGGCGACTGCGTGGACCGGCCTCCACGCGACGAGCCCAATGGTGCGCCAGTGGAGCCCTCCGCGCGGTGACCACGTGCGCGCCGGCGCGCTGTCGGTCCGCGTCAGCGGAGCGCCGGACCGGCAGCCCATCGTGCTGCTGCACGGCCTCGTCGCCAGCAGCGACTACTTCGGGCGCGCATTCGAAGAAATCACGCGCGATGCTCGGCTGGTCGTGCCCGACCTCGCCGGGTTCGGTCGATCGCGCGATGTCACGATCGGATCGTTCGGCATCGACGAGCACTGTGCGGCGGTCGACGGCTCGCTCGCGGCGCTCGGAATGCTCGACCGCCCCGCGGTGGTCGGCGGTCACTCGATGGGCGCCATGCTCGCCCTGTGGTGGGCCGCGCGGAACCCGAGCATGGTCGAGCGAGTGGTCCTCTGGTCACCACTGATGCAGCCTTCCGAGGCGGCGGCCCGGGCCGCACTCGCACAGCTGGGCCTGCTCGAACGGCTCTTCGTCCTCGATACGCAACTCGCGGCCCGCATGTGCGCGTGGACGTGCGGCCATCGGCGACTCGCGGCCGCGTTCGCGGTCGCGACCAGCCCCCGACTACCCGTACGCGTCGCCCCGCATGGGGGTTCAGCACACGTGGCCCTCCTACGTGGGAACGCTCACCGGCGTCGTCCTGCACGACGCGCTCGAACGTCCGCTGGCCGAGTTGGCAGACGCCGGGGTTCCCGTGACGATCACGATCGGTGCCGACGACCCGTTCGTGGATGCCGCCCACGCCCTCTCGATCGCCGACCGATTCTCAGCCTGTCACGTCGACATCGTCGCCGGCACGCATCACCTCCCGCTCGAGCAACCCGCGTTGTGCGCGCAGCAGCTCGTCGGCCGGTCCGGCGGCCAGTCTGTCGGCCAGTCTGTCGGAATGTGACAAGTCCGTAGCCCGATCCCTGGTTTCCACGGATGTCTTCGCGGCTCGAATCACGCACGCTCCGAGTACACAAACAGGAGGTGCGCCATGCCGACAGTGCCCGTCAAGAAGCTGGTCCTCGTCGTGCTCCTCGTCGTCGTCCTCCCGATCTCACTGCTGTGGGCCGGCGCCTTGATCTTCGGCGAATCGGACTCCGAGAGCGCCCGAACAACGACCCGGCTCGATCACGCGGTCGTCACGGGCGAGATGCAAGAGATGCTGGACCGTCACCAGGCGATGATGGAGCAGATGCGAGTGGGCGCCACGCCGGAGATGCTGGCCATGATGGATGCCGACGTGATGTGGCAGCAGATGCGCACGGGTGAGTTCGCGGAACTCATGGAACAGCATCAGGAACAGATCGACCGGATGCTGGGTCAAGACGGCTGACACGACGACGTGTCCGGCGCCGGGTCACTCCAGCAGCGACGCGTGCAACCGGTGGTTGACCCAAAGCGACCCGCACGCGTCATCCTCCCACAGCGGATCCATCACACCGAAGAAGTGCCGTGGTCCGTGCGCGCGGATGGGCGGAAGACAGAATGTCAGCGTCCTCAGTTGCAGTAGCCGAGGAGTGCGGCCAGCGAGTGGTGCACGAACAGCGCCGAAGCGACGGTCGCGCCGAGGAGCCCGACCCCGACCGCACCGAGAGACAGTTCGATGCGCAGCGAGCGCTCGGGTGGCTCGGCGAGCATCGCTCGGACGCGGGCGACGACGTCGCTGTCCGTGAACGCCATCCCGTGCGCGTCGGGCGTCGGCTGGAGCAGCGCCGCTCGCGCGATCGCGCGGGCAACCAAGGCGCGATCGCCGACCGCGTGCGCCGCCTCTTCGTCGGCCCACCGTTCTGTGGCGTAGCGGATCCTCGCCAGCATCGGATGGAGCACGGGCAGCGCCGCGATCGCGAGCTGCGTAACCCGCACGTAGCGGTGGTGGCGGAGCCGGAGGTGGGCGTGCTCGTGTGCGAGGAGCACCCGCCGCTCGGCCGGGTCGAGCGAGCACAACATTGCCGTCGTGACCACGATCTGCCCCGGGCGTCCCGGTAGCGCGAACGCGCTCGGTTCGTCCGAGGTGACGACCGCCAGTTCCCTGTCATGTGGACGCGCCCGGAACACGCGCTGGCGTCTCCGTACGACGACAATCGAGATCGCCGCGCCGGCGAGGCCGCCGAGCGCAAGCACGCCGAGCGGTGTGATCGAGTCGCGGTGCGCCGCGACATAGCCGCTGCACCAGGTCACGCGCTCGGCAATTCCGTGCACTTGCGCGAGCCCGGTCCCGGCAATCATGACGAGCGTCCATACGAACGCGAGCGCGGCCCCCACCGCGAGCAGCGCTATCAGCCGGGTCGCCGCGACCGGGCGGAGCCGGCGCGGCACTGCGAACGCGCCGACCGCCGCACCAACCGCCGCCAATCCGGCAGTGAGAACCGCGGCCGGCACAGATCACCGCTTCCGGCTGCGCGACGTCGCGTCGTCGAGCAACGATCGCAGCGTGCGCGTCTCCCGGCTCGAGAGGCCGTCGACGAAACGGCTGAGGGCCGCTTTGGGATCGCTCGCGCCTTCAAGCGTCTCCCGCATGCGCTCGGCGGCCAGCTCGGCCTCGGTCAGCTTCGGCCGGTACACGTACGCCCGTCCGCGGCGCCGCCGGCCGACGAGTCCCTTCTCCCACAGGCGCGTGAGAATCGTCATCACCGTCGTGTAGGCGAGATCCGTGTCCATCGCCTCGAGGACGTCGGCGGGAGTGCCCCCCTCGGGCATCGTCCACAACTGAGCGAGCACCTCGCGTTCCAGTGCTCCGGTCGGCCGGCGATCAGTCACGGAACTCCTTCCCTCGACCGGCCCAGACTACCGAGACCCAGTACCTTCGTCGTGTGCGGATAGAACTGATGGTGGTTCCCGATTGCCCGAACGCCCCGGTTCTGCTCCAACGCATTCGCGACGTCGTCGGCGACGATATTCCCGTCGAGGTCCGCGTCCTCGATCCGCAGGAGCCGATGCCGGAAGGGTTCGCCGGATCACCCACGTTGCTCGTCGACGGCGAGAACGCCTTCGCGGCCGGCGATCCGGCGAGGGGGGCCGCGTGCGTTCTTCGGCTGCCGTCGACGGCCGAACTGCGAGCCGTCCTGCTGCCTTGACGGGCGCGACGCTCGCCCGGTTCCGCGAGTACGCTACGACATTACGTAGTAGCACGAGCAGGCGAGGCGACGTTGGGCTCGAATCGAACGCGACAGGCAAAGCGGAATCAGCAGCAAGTGCGGCGCCGTCGCGCTGCCCGCGAGCCCGCCGCACGTGAGACACAGCGGCAGCAGGAGATCGCGGCGGCCAAGCGCGACGGGACGAAGCGCAGGCGCCGTCACGCAATCGCGTACGCCATGTTCACGGTCGCCGCGGTGATGGCGATCACCCATGTCTTCGCCCACGCAGGATCAGTCACAGTGTTGGCGCAAGGCTGGCAAGACCTCCTACTCGGCTGGCCAATGGCCGGCATGATCGCGATCAGCGGTGCGATCGTCTACGGCACGTGACGCCCGAACTCCTCGCATACATTCCGAGTCCGGAGAACGGCACCCTTCGCATCGGACCGCTTCCGTTGCACGCGTACGGGTTGATGCTCGCGCTCGGCGTGCTCGCCGCGACGACGATCGCACAGCATCGTTGGAAACGAACCGGCCACGACCCGAAGGTCATCGCCGACCTCGCGGTTCCAGTGGTGGTCGGCGGCGTCATCGGCGCCCGCGTCTACCACCTCTTCACCGGCTACGACTGGAACGACAACGGGCTTGTCGGCATCATTCAGATCTGGAAGGGCGGCCTCTCGATCTGGGGCGCGCTCGCGGGGGGCCTTCTCGTTCTCGTCGTTCTCGCGCGGCGCCGTCATCTCGACTCGCTCGCACTCATGGACGCAATCGGCCCTGCGGTTGCCGTCGGACAGGCGATCGGACGCTTCGGCAACTATTTCAATCAAGAGATCTTCGGACGACCGACGGCGTTGCCGTGGGCGCTCGAGATCGACCTCGGAAACCGCCCCGCCGGATACGCGGAGTTCGAGACGTTCCACCCCACGTTCTTGTACGAGTCGCTCTGGGCTCTCGTCGTATTCGGAAGCATTGTCTGGTTGGAACGACACTCGGCCCTGAGGAAGGGTCAGGCCTTCGCCATGTACGTCGCGTTGTACACGCTGGGCCGGACCGCCTTCGAAGCGCTCCGAATCGACGACGCGACGCGCGTGTTCGGCGTGCGCTTCAACCTGCTCCTCTCCGCAACGCTCTGCGTCGCCGCGAGCATCTGGTTCGTGCGCCTCGGGCGCCGCGGCGACGACCCAGACGCGAGTCGACCGGCGGGAAGCGACGCGGTGGTGGGCCGGGACGAGCCCGGCCCACCAAGATCTATGTAGCGACGACCTCCATCTTCATGCCCTCTTCGTAGTGGCCCGGTTCGTGGCAGCCGATCACGAGGGTGCCGGCCTCGTCGAAGGTGTACTCGAGCGTCGCCGAGTCGCCCGGAACGACTGACACATCGGCCGAGCCCGCGGGTTCGCCCGGCATCCCCTCGCCATGCTCCTCGTCCGGCAGCTCGCCGCCCGACGTATCCGTCTCGTTCATGGCGTCGCCGCTGTGGCCGGCGTCGTCGTCTTCCGAACCACCGGGGTTCATCTCCGATTCGTGGTCCGCTTGCTCGGCCTCGGTGCCGATGAACGCATCGTGCTCGACGTCGCCCTCGTTGCGGAAGCGGAACGTGACCGTCTGTCCCGCCTCGACCTCGACTTCGTCCGGGTCGAAGCTGTTGTCCTTCATCGTGATCTCGACGACACCATCGTCATTCGGCGTTGCAACGTCGTCGCCCCCGCCGCCACACGCGGCGACGAGCAGCGGCAAGATGCCGAACGCGACAAGCACTGGCTTTCGCATCTCGATTCCTCCTCGATGTCGATGTCATCGGGCGGTTCGCCCGTTGGACTCACACGACGAAGAGCGTCCGCGGCACGGGCGGTTCGGGGCCGACGAACACCTGCGAAGCCGCGCCGTCGTCGACAACCGATCGATACCGCAGTGCGCCGCACCGCGGAGGAATGCGCAGCGCCGGGGCGAGCAGAATGAACCCGCATGCAGCAGCGACCGGCGACGCCACGTGCCGGCTGCCGCCTGTCTCGGCTCCGGAATCGCCATCCCGATGCGCGTCGTGAGCACCGGATTCGCCGGACGACTGATGCGCCACCGTGTGGTCGAGGGCGTGCATGGTCACAACGGCGAGGATGGTGAGCAACACAAGGACGAGGGGGCCGATCCCCGACGTCGTCGCTCGGCGCAACCAGGAGTGCACGGCGCCAGGCTACGTCTGGCACCCTCGTCATCAAGGGTCGAGCGGCCACGGATCGTGATCGGCCCGATGCGGTCGCCGCCCTTCGATCGCCGACGCGGCTGCCGATAGACACCCGAAGGCTCGCACCGACGGGCCGACCCGCGTCGTACGAGTTCGGAGAAGACCTGTGGACGGACTGCAGGCGATACAGGCCCGGATCGCGGAGATCCAGGCGTACGCGCGGCCGGCGGCGATGCCGGTCATCCGATCCGACCTGTCGGAAACTACGACATTCTCGGCCGCGCTCGAGGCGGCGACCGCGGTCGGCACGACGCCCGGCAGCGGCACGATCGCACCCGCCGAGCGGCGGGCTCCGGGCGACTACGGACGCCTCGAACCGCCGGCCGAGCTCGCCGCACTCGGTAATGGCCAGATCCCCGCGGACGCGCTCACCCCAATCGGCATCGACAGTCACCGCCTGTACCAACCCGCCGCCGACGCCTTCGTGCGCATGGTCGCCGACGCGGCAAATTCCGGCGTCACCATCGGCATCACCGACTCGTATCGGCCGTTCGACGAACAAGTCAGCCTCGCCGAGAGGAAGGGCCTTTACCGCAACGGCGGCCTCGCCGCCACACCCGGGACGAGCAACCACGGCTGGGGACTCGCGGTCGACTTGGACCTCGACGACGGCGCCCAGCGTTGGATGCGCGAGAACGGATGGCGGTACGGCTTCGTCGAAGACACGCCGCGGGAGCCGTGGCACTGGGGATACCGTCCGGCTGGGAGCGCCTGACCTCGCGGCCTGGTTGACCTTGCCCTTGTTACCCTAGGGGGGTATAGTGTCGACATGGCCGCGAACAAGACCTCGTACACCGTCGTCGGGATGAGCTGCGATCACTGCGTACGGTCGGTCACGGCCGAAGTCTCGACGCTGCACGGCCTCACTGACATCGACGTCGACCTCGCTTCGGGTGTGCTGACCGTGGCGAGCGACCGGCCAATCGACGACGCGGCCGTTGTCGCCGCCGTCGAAGCGGCCGGGTACGAGGTGGGGTCGTGAACGTTCGCACCAAGCTGGCCGCATTCGGACTCGTGCTCGTGGCGACGTTCGGCGGCGCCTTCGCCCTCGGAACTGCCGTCGGGCCGATCGACGACGCGCCGGCATCCGATCAGAACGACGACAGCCCGGTACACGAGGAAGGGCACTGATGGCGACGGAACTCGAACCGGGCGCGCCGGCCGATCGCCGCCAGGTCGACCTCGAGATCGGCGGGATGACCTGCGCGTCGTGCGCGGCGCGCATCGAGAAGCGGCTCAACAAGATCGACGGCGTCGAGGCGTCGGTCAACTACGCCACCGAGGCGGCCCGGGTTCTTTACCCCGAGGGCGTCACGCCCGATCAGCTGATCGCCGAGGTGGAAGCGACCGGATACGCCGCAACGGTGCCGACGCCGGCCGGCACGAACGGTGCGGCAACGCACGACGAGGACGACGAAGACGTCGAGACGCAGTCGCTGCGCACCCGGTTCTGGTTGTCGGCGCTGCTGTCGTTGCCCGTGCTGTTGATGGCGATGATCCCGTCGCTCCAATTCGAGAACTGGCAGTGGGCATCGCTCACGCTCGCGGCACCGGTCGTGACATGGGGCGCGTGGCCGTTCCACCGGGCGGCTTGGGTCAACCTCCGGCACGGCGCAGCCACCATGGACACGCTGATTTCCGTCGGCGTACTGGCCGCGTTCGGCTGGTCGTTGTACGCGCTGTTCATCGGTGACGCGGGCAACCCGGGCATGAAGATGCCCTTCGAGCTGACGATTCGACGCGGTTCCGGAACCCACGAGATCTACCTCGAAGTCGCCGCCGTCGTCACCGTGTTCATCCTCGGTGGTCGATACTTCGAGGCCTTGGCGAAACGCCGCTCGGGCGCCGCGCTCCGGGCCTTGCTCGAGCTCGGAGCGAAGGACGTCGCCGTCATACGCGACGGCACCGAAGTCCGGATCCCGACTGACCAACTCACCGTCGGCGAGACGTTCGTCGTCCGCCCCGGCGAAAAGATCGCCACCGACGGCGTCGTCACCGACGGCAACTCCGCGATCGATGCGTCACTCCTCACCGGTGAATCGATGCCGATCGAAGTCGCGCCGGGCGATCCCGTGACGGGCGCGACCGTCAACGCCGGCGGCCGTCTCCTGGTAAGAGCAACACGAGTCGGGTCCGACACCGCCCTCGCGCAGATCGCCCGACTCGTCACCGAAGCGCAAACCGGCAAGGCACCCGTCCAGCGCCTCGCCGATCGGATCTCGGCAGTGTTCGTGCCGATCGTCATCGCACTGTCGGTCGCCACGTTGGGGTTCTGGCTCGGTGCCGGCGCCGGCGCGTCCGCCGCGTTCACCGCCGCCGTCGCCGTCCTCATCATCGCGTGCCCCTGCGCGCTCGGCCTCGCGACACCCACCGCCTTACTCGTCGGCACCGGTCGAGGGGCACAACTCGGCGTGCTCATCAAAGGCCCCGAGATCCTCGAGTCGACGCGCAAAGTCGACACGATCGTGCTCGACAAGACCGGCACCGTCACCACAGGCAAGATGGCGCTGGTAGACGTCGTGCCCGCCGGCGACGCGAGCACCGAAGAGGTGTTGCGCCTCGTCGGCGCACTCGAGGACGCATCGGAGCACCCGATCGCGAAGGCGATCGCCGACGCGGCGCGTGAGCGACTCGGGGACTTGCCGGCCGTCGAGAACTTCGTCAACACGCAGGGTCTCGGCGTACACGGTGTCGTCGACGCCCACGCAGTGGTAGCCGGACGGGAACGGTTCCTCGCCGACTGGTCGCTGCACCTCACGCCCGACCTGGAATCGGCCAAACGCGAAGCCGAAGGCCGCGGCCAGACCGCGATCCTCGCCGGTTGGGACGGTGCCATCCGTGCCGTGCTCATCGTCGCCGACACCGTCAAGCCGACGTCGGCCGACGCGGTCGCCGAACTCCGCGAACTCGGACTCCGGCCCGTGTTGCTGACCGGCGACAACGAGGCGGCCGCGCGCGCAGTCGCTGCGCAAGTCGGGATCGACGAAGTGATCGCGGAAGTGTTGCCCGCCGACAAGGTCGACGTCGTGCGACGCCTGCAGGACGAGGGACGGGTCGTGGCGATGGTGGGTGACGGGGTCAACGACGCCGCCGCGCTCGCCCAAGCCGACCTCGGGCTCGCGATGGGAACCGGTACCGATGTCGCAATCGAAGCCTCGGACCTCACACTCGTGCGCGGCGACCTGCGCGCGGCCGTCGACGCCATCCGCCTCTCGCGCTCCACACTGAAAACGATCAAGGTCAACCTGTTCTGGGCGTTCGCCTACAACGTTGCCGCACTTCCGCTGGCGGCGGCCGGGTTGCTCAACCCGTTGATCGCGGGTGCGGCTATGGCATTCTCGAGCGTCTTCGTCGTGTCGAACAGCTTGCGACTCCGTCGCTTCCGCGCCGTATCGACACAACCGACGACCAGCGCGGCGGCCGTTGCCGGCGCGTTCCCGAGCATCTTGACGACGAACGACGGAGGATGACGTGCGCGGCTACACGATGGGCAAAGACGACTACCAGGCCCGCCTGCGAAGAATCGAGGGCCAGGTGCGCGGCCTGCAGCGCCTGATAGACGAAGACACGTACTGCATCGACATCCTCACCCAGATTGCGGCGGTCACAAAAGCGCTGCAAAGCGTCGGGCTCGGATTGCTCAACGAACACGTCAATCACTGCGTGATGACCGCGGCGACGGGCAACGATCCCGACGAAGCGCGCGGCCTCATCGACGAGGCGACCCGCGCCATCGAACGGCTCGTCCGCTCCTGACCGGGAGCGTCGACCCGGGGCGACCGTGACCGAAGCACCGAATCCTCACTCAGCACTCGCGGCGGACTCCCCTGACCGTGCCCGGCTGTTGCGCTTCGCGCGCAGCCGAGGTATCACCGATGCGGCGCTCGCGGAGGCGGCCCGAACGCAAGGCGATCTGTTCTCCCGGTACGTCGAGTTCCTCGGCGAATCGTCCGGTACCGAACGATCACTGGAAGAGGCGGCCGAACTTCTCGGGTTGGACGTCGCGTTCGTGCAACGCCTGTGGGTCGCGGGCGGGCTCGGAGACCAGCATGAGGTATTCGACGACGACCTCGAGTCGCTCAGAGGCGTGGTCGCCGCGATCGACGCCGGGTTCCCGGCCGACGCGCTGCTCCAAATCGCGCGCGTGTTCGGCGACGCGCTGGGCCGAGTCGCCGACGTCGAAGTCCGGCTGTTCCACTTCCATATCCAGGAACAGTTGCGGGCGAGCGGGCTGCGTGGCGACGAGCTCTCGGCGGCCACGACGAAATCGGGCGAGCGTCTGCTGGGCCTCATCGAGCCCACCATCCTCTACTACCACCGCAAGGCGTGGCAGCGAGCCCTGCGCGAAGACCTCTTGTTGCATCTTGCGCAGGATGTCGCGCCCGCCGACGCCCCGATCGGGCAACTGACCGTCGCGGTCATGTTCGTCGACCTTTCGGGATTCACCGCGCTCACCGAATCGATGGGCGACGTCGCGGCGGCCGGCATCCTCGACCGGTTCTCCGACCTCGTGCGGTTGGCCGCCGCCAATAGCGACGGGAGGGTCACCAAACAGATCGGCGACGAGTTCATGCTCGTGTTCCCCGACGCAACCGCGGCCGTCGTGTGCGGGCTCGCCATCGCCGAACAAGCGGCACGCGAACACGCGTTCCCGAAGATGCGCATGGGCGCGCACAGCGGGACGGTCCTGTACCGCGATGGCGACTACCTCGGCACAACGGTCAACGTCGCCGCGCGCGCCGCCGGAGAAGCTCAACGCGGAGAGTTCGTCGTGACCACCGATGTGCGTACCGCGGCGCGAGATCTGCCCGCGGTGCAATGGGTTCCGCTCGGGGCCCAGGACCTGCGTGGGTTGAGCGAACCGATCGACTTATACCGAGTCCATCGACCGGACGACAAGCCCCTTCGCGTCGCAGACCCGGTGTGCAGCATGGAACTCGATCCGCAGCGCTGCGCGTTTCGCACGTTGTGGCACGGACGCACGCTGTGGTTCTGTTCGGAGTCGTGCCGGGAACGGTTCCTCACGGCACCCGAACGGTACCGCGAGCCCTGACTTCACATGCGTTGTGAAACCGGCTCGCCGGGGCGCGGGAGGTTGCCCGGCCACCGGCGTGTCCCGGTGAGTCGGCCGATCACCCGCCGGAACGGTGCGACCGCGGGGCACCCCGAGCCGCGAGTCCGATAGTTCCCGGTGCCGTCGACGATGCCGACGGCGTCGAACATCGCGAGCTGAAACAGCCGACAGTTCATCGTCGGGCGCGTCGACCAACGCCACGGGCCTTGGAAGTTGTGCGCGAACCGCCGCATCGACTCGCGTACGTCGTCATCTGTCTTCGGAGCGACGAGGAGGGGGTGGAACTCGTAGTCGGCGACAAGACCGTGGCTCGGGTCTCGCGTCGGTGTGCCGTCGCTCGTCGTCCCGACGCCGTTCAGCACACCCGCCGTCCCACCGAACACGTCGCGCAATCGAAGCGGGCAGGCAACCGGCCACCATCCGTAGCTCTCGACGCCGTCGATCTCGACCCACCAGTGCCCGTACGAGCGACCGAGCAGCGGGACGTTGCGCTTCGCCGTGACGAAATCGAGAACGCGAGGCGTCACCGTCGTCACTTCCCCTTCTTTCCCTTCTTGTTGTCCTTCTTTTGGTTCTTGTTGTCCTTCTTGTCCCGCCGGTGCTGCCGGCGTCGCTCGCGGCGCACCTCGCGAAGCCGACGCCGTTCCACCCCACGCTCCCGCCAAGTGAGCTCCGGTTCTACCTCGGCCTCGGGGGAGGGCCCCTCGTCCCCCGCCTGATCGTCCGCCACGACCCCGACCTCCTACGCTGTGTCGTACACGCACCCTACGCGTGTCGTACCCGGAGGTCGTCGCGTGCAGAAGCCGTCGAACCGGTCCGTCCGCTCGTGGTGGTGGATGCTCGCGCTCGCGGCCGCCGCGGCGGCGGTGCTTATCGGCGCCGTCGTGCTACGAGACGACGACAACGGTGGAAGCACGACAGCCGACATACCCACCGAGATTGCCCATATCCACGGATTGGGCCGCAACCCCGCGGACAACCAATTGTATGTCGCAACGCACTTCGGCCTGTTCACGATCGACGACGACGGCACCGCCCAACGCGTCGGAACCAATGCCCAGGACGACATGGGGTTCACCATCGTCGCGGCCGACCGGTTCCTCGCCAGCGGCCACCCCGACTTCGGACAAGACGAGGACGCGCATCCCTTGATGGGCTTGATCGAGAGCAGCGACGGTGGGCAGTCCTGGACCACGCGCTCGCTGGAGGGCGAGGCCGACTTCCACGCCCTCGTCGGCGCGCACGACCAGATCTACGGCTCGAACTCGAGCACCGGCGACTTCATGGTGAGTCGCGACGGCGAAGAGTGGGAGCGACGATCCCAGGTTGCGCTCCTCTCGTTCGCCGTCGACCCAAGTGACCCCGATCGGGTCGTCGGAAGCGACGAGGACGGCCTCCTCACGAGCGACGACGGCGGACGGACGTGGCAACAGGCGGAGGGACCCGCGGCTGCGTACCTGTCGTGGAACGGCGCCGTCGAGTTGTGGGCCGCCGGGCTCGACGGACGGGTCCAGGTGAGTGCCGACGGCGGCACGACGTGGGACGAGCGCACCGCGCTACCCGGCGGTGCCGCCGCAATCGTCGCCGACAGTGGCAACCTCTATGCGGCGACAGATACCGCGCAGATCGTCATGTCACCGGACGGCGCACAGACGTGGACCAGCCTCTACGAGCCGTAACGCGTGCAATCGCCCCGTCGACCGAGGCAGGCCCATGCATATCGAAGTCACTCGCTCCCTCGCCGCCGACCCCGACAGCGTCTTCGCGCTGGTCACCGCGCTCGATCGACTCCCCGAGTGGAACGACCGCATCAGAGTGATACTCGACGCACCCACCGAACTCAATCCCGGTACGCAATGGGTTGTCGAGATGCATGCCCTCGGTCAAACGTGGCCGAGCCGCTCCACTGTCACCACTCTCGATCGCGATTCTCGTGTCTTCGCGTATCGTTCACAGACCGACGACGGCAATCCTTCATTCGCCGACTGGACATGGCGCGTCGACCCCGGCGCAGCCGGCTCCGAGGTTCGCGTCTCGGTCGACATGGATCCGAAAACCTTCTGGCGTCGTGCTCTACTCGCGCGTATTCGCGCCCGTCAACTGCGAGAGGAGGTTCCGCGGTCACTGAACGCATTGGCCGAAGCCATCGGAACCGTCGGCGGTCGATAGGCGACGCCGGAGCGAAGTCGTCCCCGCGTGATTGCGCGAAGCTGGGCCCGTGGTCGCTGATGGGCTGGTCGTGGTCGTGAAGCGCTCGTGTCCCACGTGCCAGCTGGTCGTGCCCGTGCTCGACGAACTCGCTCGGGGTTCCGAACCGATCTCCGTGTACTCGCAGGACGACACGACGTTCGTCGCCGGCGCGATCGACGACACCGACCTCGAAGTGTCGTTCGATCTCGACATCGACACTGTGCCCACGTTGTTGCGCGTCGAAGCGGGAAAGGTGAGCGCCCGAACCGTCGGCTGGCTGCGACCCGAGTGGGAGGAGCTCACCGGTGTGCGGCCGCTCGGCGCGACGCTGCCGGAGTGGCGACCCGGCTGCGGTTCACGTACCCAGGACCCCGAAGTCCAGGACGCTCGCCTCGTGGCGGCGATGGCACCGCGACTCCGGGCTCGGCACGTGGAACTCGGCGAGGCCGAAGACGAGATCGAGGCCATGTACGCGCGCGGGTGGAGCGACGGCCTGCCGCTCGTACCGCCCACCGCGGAACGGGTCGCGCGCATGCTCGCGGGCACCACGCGCGAACCGGGCGACATCGTCGCCGTGGTTCCGCCCGACCTCGTCGAATGCACGGTCGAGAAGGTCGCGATCAACGCGGTCATGGCGGGCTGCCGCCCCGAGTACCTGCCGGTCGTACTCGCCGCGGTCGAAGCCGCGTGTACCGACGAGTTCAACATCCACGGCGTCCTCGCCACAACGTGGTTTGCCGGGCCGCTCGTCATCGTGAACGGCCCCATCGCGCGGGCGATCGGCATGAACAGCGGCGTGAACGCGCTCGGCCAGGGCAACCGCGCCAACGCGACGATCGGGCGAGCCCTACAACTCGTCGTGCGCAACGTCGGCGGTGGCCGCCCCGGCGAAGTCGACCGGGCCACGCTCGGTCAGCCGGGCAAATACACGTTCTGCTTCGCCGAAGACGAAGCCGGCTCGCCTTGGGAACCGCTGCACGTCGAGCGGGGCCTCGCGCGCGAGACGTCGGCCGTCACCTTGTTCGCGGCCGAAGGCGTGCGCGGTGTCGTCGACCAACTCGCCCGCACCCCCGAGGAACTCGCCCGCTCGTTCGCTGCGTGCCTGCGCACCGTCGCGCACCCGAAGAACGTCATCGTGTGGGACGCGGTACTCGTCGTCTCGCCCGAACACGCTCGCGTCTTCCGCGAGGGCGGGTGGACCAAGGCCCGCCTGCGCGAGGAGTTGGGCGCGCTGCTCCAGATTCCCGGCGAAGAGATCGTGCGCGGTGCGGGTGGCATCGCCGAAGGGATGCCCGAGGGGTTCCGCGACTTCACGTTGCCCAAATTCCGCGACGGCGGGCTCCAGATCGTGCACGCGGGCGGCGGGGCGGGCCTGTTCTCGGCCATCATCGGCGGATGGGCCAGCGGTGCGGTAGGAAGTGAACCCGTGACGCAGGAGGTGCGTACGTGAGCAACACGATCACGCTGCTCGATCCGACATCGGAGCGCGACCCGGCGACACGCGAGCGCACCGCCCGCCCGACCTCACTCGAAGGCAAGGTCGTCGGGCTGCTCAACATCTCCAAGCCGCGCGGCGACGTGTTCCTCGACCGCATCGAGGAACTGCTGACGCAGCGGGGCATGCAGGTCGAGCGCTACTCCAAACCGACGTTCACGAAACCGGCCCCGGCAGACCTTCGCCACGAGATCGCGGCCAAGTGCGATGTCGTGATCGAAGCACTCGCCGATTGAGGCTCCTGTACGTCGTGCAGTGTGCACGACACCGTGAACATCGAAGCGGCCGGGATACCAATGGTGTTCGTCGCGTCGACCGAGTTCGTCGAAGCCGCCGAGGCGCAGTCGCGTGCGCTCGGTGCCGATCCTGCGTGCGTGTTCGTGCAACACCCGATCCAGGACCGCACCGACGACGAACTCCGCGCCCTCGCCGACGACGCGCTCGCGGCCCTCGTGGCCGCGCTCTCGCTTCAGGACTAGGCGCGGGCGGGGCGTTGGGACACGACGAGTGTCTCTTCGCTCCACATCGCCCACCCGAACCACGCAAAGCCGACGAGAAGCATCGCAACGGGGACTCCCCACGCGTGCCCGGCGTCGCCCCCGGCCAAGGTGACAATCAATGCGCCCAGCGCATACGCGAGTGGCGCACCGAAGAACGCCAGCACCGCCGGCCTCGGGAGGATCGCGGCGCGGAAGAGCAGTACCGCGAGTATCCCGAACACGACCGCGTAGATGACCACGAAGATTGCGAGCCCGGCGTAGCTGAACGGCATCACGAGGAGCGGCGAGATCACGAGAACTGCGACGGCCACCCAACCCGCCCGGCCCAGACCGCCGTGCCGGCGGATGAGCGCGAGGACACCGACGATCAGCGCCGGGTAGAGCAGGGCCTGCGCGGTGATGCCGATGGCGTGCCACGGCTCTTCGCCGCGCGGTCCTCGGTTCCCGGCGAGCCCGGCGACGAACAACACGGGCAAGGCCATGCAGGCGGCCCCACCCAAGTGCGTGAACCGGGTCGCGACCGCTCCACCTTGGCGCGACGACCGCTTGAACTCGCGGGCAACATTGGCGGGCGTCCCGTAGTGCGCGACCGCGCGCCGTTCAGCCTCCGCTTGGGAGAACCCGGTCGAACACAACGACGCCGCGGATGCGCGGAGGTGGTCCTCCGCCTCGTCGGCAATGTCGTCGCCCCCCGGAACGCGCGCGACGCGTCGTCGGAGATCGTCGAGGTACGTGTCGATCGAATCGTGGCTCTTCATGTCGCCCCCCGCAGTACGAGTTGCATGGCGCCCGCGAACGCCTGCCACTCCTGTCGTTGCGCGTCGAGTGCCTCCCGCCCACGATCGGTGAGCGAATACACGCGCCGGCGCCTTCCTTCGTTCGTCGACCACTCACTCCGCAAGAACCCGGCGCGTTCCAACCGGTGCAGCGCCGGGTAGATCGTGCCTTCGGGGAGATCGAAGACGTCACCGCTCGCGCGGCGCAGTTCCTCGATGACCGCATAGCCGTGGGTGGGTCCCGGCGCGACGACAGCCAGCAGGAGCAGGTCGAGATGCCCCTTCAGCGTTTCGCGCCTCATACCTCGTTACTCTATGCCTAGTATCACTAGGTGTCAACAAAACGGCCCGCGCCCTGCCCAGGAAGGCGCGTAGCGTCGGCGCGTGGGCGACTTCGAGCAGGACACGCGAGTTCTCGGTGGCAACGGGCGGTACACGGCGACGGTCGTCGACGACTGGCGCATCTGGGGCCCGATGGGCGGTTACGTGGCGTCGATCGCGCTTCGCGCCGCGGCGGCCGAAGTCGGCGATGGGCTCCTCCCCGCGAGCTTCACGTGTCAGTTCCTCGCGCCGGCTCGCTTCGAAGCGGTCGACATCGCCGTCACCGTTCGACGCGCGTCACGGCGCGCGGCACTCGTCGCCGCGAACATCACGCAGGACGGTGTCAGCATCCTCGATTCGCAAACGTGGTTCGCGGTCGATGCCGACGTCGTGGAGCACGACCATGCCAAGCCGCACCGGTTCGGTCACCCCGACGACCACCGTGCCATCACGGAGCTCACCGAAGAGGAGCCCAACTTTCCGTTCTGGTACAACTTCGACGTCAAGCCGATCGACTGGATCCCGCGGGAGGAGTTCGAGCGCTATCAAGGCGGCGAACCCGAGTGGGCGGAGTGGCTACGTTTCACGCCGCGCGCAAGGTTCGACGACCCCGTTGTCGAAGCGTGTCGGACACTCCTGCTTGCCGACCTGCCGTCGTTTCCCGCGGCGACCCGCGCCCACGCGTTCGGGACCGTCAACTGGATGTCACCGAGCCTCGACCTCGCGGTGCAGTTCCACCGCGTCGCCGACATGGGCGACTGGCTGCTCTCGATTGGCACCGCGCCGATCGCCCACCGCGGGTTGCTCGGGTTCCGTTCCGAAGTGTGGAGTGCGGCCGGCCTGCTCGTCGCGAGCGGGAGCGGTCAGCTGCTCTGCCGCTCCGCGCCACCCAACTAGATCGTTCTGGACGCGCGTATGTGTTGCTGGCCACACAAACGCGCGAGCAGAACGGATGCGCTAGCCGCCGAGGCGCGCGCAGGGGTCGGTGTGGTGGG
>JANNHK010000336.1:0-7281 GCA_031404355.1 Actinomycetes bacterium | reverse complement strand
TTTCCTTGCGCCCAACAAGGGGGACCGGGGCGACGACCCCGACTGGCTGCGCTTCCGTCTCCTCGGCGCGACGAACCCGACGTACTTCGGGCTCTACGCGCGCCGGCGCATGGAACTCTTTGGCGCGACGCGTGAAGACTTCGCCCGGGTAAAGGTGAAGAACGCCAAGCACGGGCTCGGCAACCCGTACGCGCGTTACCGCAGGGAGGTGAGCATCGACGACGTGCTCACCGCACCGCTCGTCAGCGACCCACTCGGCCTCCTCGACATCTGCGCGACGAGCGATGGCGCCGCCGCGCTCGTCGTCTGCAGCGCCGAGTACGCCCGCGCCCGCGGCGTCACCGACCCGGTGCGTATCCGCGCTATCTCGACGGTGACGCCCTCATACCCGCAGACCACGATCGAGCTGCCCAACTTCGCAACCGACTCCGCCGCCGGAACCGGTGCGGTGCCCGAGCGTTCGTTCAAAGAGTCGATCGCGTACCGCGCGTACGAGGAGGCGGGCATCGGGCCCGACGAACTCGACTGCGCCGAGGTCTACGACCTGTCGACCGCGATGGAACTCGACTGGTACGAGCAGATCGGTCTGTGCGCGCCGGGCGAGGCCGAGAAGCTCGTACGCGACGGCGCGACCACGATCGGGGGGCGCATCCCGGTGAACGCGAGCGGCGGCCTCGCCTCGTTCGGCGAGGCCGTACCCGCGCAGGCGATCGCGCAGGTGTGCGAACTGACCTGGCAGGTGCAGGGCCGAGCCGACGGGCACCAAGTCGAGAACGCCCGGGTCGGCTTCTCGATCAACCAGGGCCTGTTCGGCCACGGCTCGGCCGTCGTCGTCAGCCGCTGATCCAGGAAATTCGTCGGGCGCCCAGGCGGTCGCGCCACCAGGGTGTCAGGCCGTCGACGGTGACGGCGTCAGCCGTCCCGATCACAGCCACAACCGCTTCGGCGAGGCGGTCGCGGTCCCACGTGAACGGCAACGCGTGCACGTGCCCGTTGTCGTCGACGACGCACGCGGGCTGCCACGGGCGCACACCCGCGACCCAGATGCGCCGCCCGCCCATGGCCGCGGCGACGTTCTCGTCGCGACCCAGAATCATCACCACGTGACCCGTTCGCTCAACAACTCGTACCCCGTGTCGGTGACGACCAGTGTTTCCTCGGCGCGATACCCGCCGCTTCCGACGTCCCAGATGACGGGTTCGAGCACGAACACCATGCCCGCCGCGAGCACGATCGACTCGTCGAACGGGTCGCCCCGGTCGGTACCGATCAGGGGCATCTCCGCGTTCGCGGTGCCGGTGCCGTGCGCGAGGTACAGGTGGTCGAACCAGGGTCGCTTCCCGTTTCGCGTTCCGGCGGCCCGCACGAGGTCGCGGCCCGTCGCACCCGGACGCACGACCGCGAGCACCGCGTCCATGACGTCACGCCAACGGTCGAAGTGCTCGCGCCGGGCGCCCCAGGTGCGCCCGTAGTCGGATGCGTACCCGTCGAACCCGAGCCCGGTGTCGACGACGACGAGATCGCCGGCGCCGAAGGTGCGCGCCTGCCCGACGGTTGGGAACACGAGCGGTTCGTCGCGCGCCGCGACCTGCCAGACCGGTTCGACCAGGTTCGCGGTCGCGCCCAGCGCGAAGGCACGAGCGAGGAACCGTTCGGTCAGCTCGTCCTGGTGAAGACCCGGCTCCGGGCCGAACCCTTCCATCGCGGCCTCGTTGATGGCGTGCGCGCGCCGGATCCGTTCGATCTCGGCGGGCGTCTTGCACAGCCGGGCGGCTTCGACCGTCTCGGTTGCGTCGACGAGGGGGAGGTCGGCCAACTCCTCGGCGAGGTCGTCGGCGCCGACCGTTGCGCCCGACGCGACGAGATCGCGGACTGCATCGGCGGTCAGCGGCACCGTTTCGCGCGGCGTGACGAGGCACTCGGCAGTCGCGCCGGCGTACGTGTAGTTCGCCGTGCACCGCAGGGCGAGCGCGTCGAGGCCGCGCTCGCCCATCTCGGTGTGCAACTTGTGGAGCCGTTCGGACACGGCCCTCGAACCGTCTTCAGGCACGCCCCTCGAACATAGAGGCCAGCAGCTCGACTGTCTCCTTCGGCGCCTTGTGGACCGAGCCCGCGTCGAACGGAGGTTGCGGGTCGTACTCGATGCCGAGTTGGATCGCCTGCGCGTACTCGTCACCCGCGATGCGAGCGGTCAACGTGAGGGCCATGTCGATGCCGGACGACACGCCGGCGGCGGTCACGATCTTTCCCTGTTCGACCACCCGGCGATCGGTCGGGATCGCTCCGTACTCGGCCAGGCGGTGCAACGACGCCCAGTGCGTGGTCGCCTCTTTCCCGTCAAGGAGCCCGGCGGCCGCGAGCAGCATCGAACCAGTGCACACGGACGTCGTCCACGTGGTCGACGCGTCGACGGTGTTGATCCAGTCGAGCGTCTCCTTGTCATCCTCGAGTTCGCGCGTCGCGAACCCCCCCGGCACGACGAGCACGTCGGCGGTCGTGACGTCGTCGAGCGCGTGGTCGGCGACGAGCGCGAGGAACCCGTTGTCGGTGCGGATCGGGCCCGCCTCCTTGGCGACGAAGCGCACATTCGCCTCGGGTAGCCGTTGCAGCACTTCGTAGGGCCCGACGGCGTCGAGCGCGGTGATCCCCTCGAACAGCAAGAACGTGATGTCCATACCTATGGCTCCCTTCGATCCGCCGTCCGTGGCTCCTCTGCGTCCGCACGCTGACTTCCTCTCAGACGGCGGTACGGAATCGATTGCGGTAGTCGCGCGGCGACGCGCCCACCCGGCGGGCGAACGCGCGGCGCATGGTCTCGACGGTGCCAAATCCGGCGGCGCGCGCGATATCGTCCACCGCCACACCCGTCGTTTCGAGGAGCCGGCGGGCGAGTTCGACGCGCGTGCGTTCCACGTATTCTGCCGGCGTGCAGCCGGTCTCGGCGCGGAAGACGCGCGCGAAGTGGCGCGGGCTCATCGCCGCCCGGGCCGCGAGCCGTTCGATCGTGAGGTCTTCGTCCGGGTGGTCGGCGACGAAGGCCTGGACCTCGCGGATCGGTTCTCGTTCCGCGACCGCGCCGTCGAGTTGCACGCTGAACTGCGCCTGGCCGCCCGGCCGCTGCACGTACACGACGAGTTGGCGGGCGATCGCGAGGGCGCGGTCGCGACCGAGATCGTCGGCGACGAGCGCAAGGGCGAGGTCGATGCCGGCCGTGACACCGGCCGAGGTCCAGACGTCGCCGTCGCGCACGAAGATCGGTTGCGGATCGACGATGACATCGGGGTGGCGGCGAGCCAGGTACTCGCACGCCTCCCAGTGGGTCGTCGCCCGCCGCCCGGCGAGCAGCCCCGCCTCCGCGAGCAGGAAGGCACCCGTACACACCGATGCCACCCGCCGGCTGCGCGCCGCAGCCCGTGTGATCCATCCGACGAGCGCGGCGTCGTGCGTCGCGTCGAACGCGCCCTCGCCGCCGACGACGACGAGCGTGTCGATCGCACCACGGATCGACGCGAGCGACCGGTCGGCGACGATGCCCGGACCCCGGGTCGACGCGACCGGTCCGGCTTCGGCCGCGGCGACGACGCACTCGTAGGCGCCGGTCGCGGCGAATACCTCGTGCGGCCCGACCAGGTCGAGCGCAGTGATCCCGGGATAGACGACAAACACCACCCGCACGTTTCCTATTGTGCGGTGTCCCGGCGATGGCCGCAATGCCTAGTACCGGACGATTCCTGCCATCGGGGGGTGGCTGTGCGAGCATGCGGACGTGGACCTGGGGTGCAGTCCCGAAGAAGACCAATTCCGAGCGGAATGCCGCTCGTGGCTCGAAGCCAACGTGCCGCCTTCGTCCGGTCCGGGCCGCCTGCCGTCGGGCGACACGCGCGAGGGGTTCACCGCCCACCTCGCGTGGGAACGCGCCCTGTTCGACGCCCGGTACGCCGTCGTCTCGTGGCCGGCCGAGTACGGCGGCCGCGACGCGTCGCTGTGGGAGTGGCTGATCTTCGAAGAGGAGTACTACCGCGCCGGCGCACCGCAGCGGGTCACCCAGAACGGCATCTTCCTGCTCGCGCCGACGATCTTCGAGTTCGGGACGGCCGACCAGAAGGACCGCGTGCTCGCGAAGATGGCGTCGGGTGAGCAGACGTGGTGCCAGGGTTGGTCGGAACCGAACGCGGGCAGCGACCTCGCGGGCATCCAGTCGCGCGCGGTACGCGCCGACGGCGGCTGGCGGTTGTCCGGCCAAAAGACCTGGACGACGCGCGGCGCGTTCTGCACGCACATGTTCGGGCTGTTCCGCAGCGATCCCGACGCCGAACGCCACCGCGGACTCACGTACTTCCTCGTCGATCTCGCCACACCCGGTGTGACGGTGCGGGGCGTCGAACGACTCGACGGCGACGAGGGATTCGCCGAGGTGTTCCTCGACGACGTCTTCGTCCCCGATGCCGACGTGCTCGGGGAGCCGAACCGGGGCTGGGAGGTCGCGATGGCAACGACGGGCTCCGAGCGCGGGCTCACGCTGCGCTCCCCCGGTCGTTTCCTCGCGACGGCGCAGCGGCTCATCGACCTGTACCGCACGCGCGGCGCGCCTCCCGAGCTACGCGAGCGTCTCGTCGCGGCATACGTCGACGCCGAGGCGTACCGGTGGCAGACGTTCTGGACGGTGACGAAGCTGACCCAGGGGCAACCGGCGGGCGCCGAGTCGAGCCTCGTGAAACTGTTCTGGTCGGACCTCGACGTCGAGCTACACGAACTCGCGCTCGACCTGCTCGGCCCGCATGCCGAGCTCCTCGACGGTGACGATGCCGCGTGGATGAAGGGCTACCAGTTCGCGCTCGCGGGCCCGATCTACGCGGGCACCAACGAGATCCAGCGCAACGTGGTCGCCGAGCGCGTCCTGGGACTCCCGAGGAAATAGTGCAGTTCGCGTTCACCGACGACCAACTCGCGTTCCGCGCCGCACTCGGCGACCTGCTCGCCAAAGAGTGCACGCCCGCGCACGTGCGCGACGCGTGGACCAACGAGACCGGCCGCGTTCCCGGCCTGTGGGCAACGCTCGTCGACATGGGCGTCGTCGGCTTGCTCGCGCCGGAAGACTCGGGCGGGCTCGGGCTCACGATGGTCGACCTCGTGTTGCTCCTCGAAGAGACCGGGCGCCACGCGGTACCCGAACCCATCGTCGAGACGGCTGCGTGCGGCGTTCCGCTCCTCGGCGACCCGTCGGTGAGCGTGTCGGCCGGGCACGATCTGGTCCCCTGGGCCGACACCGTCGACGTGATCTTTACTACGGCTGGTCGCATCGACCGCGCCGCCGCGACGCTGCGGGCGCACCCGTCGGTCGACGGGGCCCGGCGCCTGTTCGCCGTCACGGGCACCTTCACTCCGGCCGACATGGGTGCCGCGTTCGACAGGGGCACGATCGGCGTCGCGGCCCAGCAGTGCGGCCTGGCCGACCGCATGGTCGAGATGACCGTGGACTACGTGAAGGAACGCAAACAGTTCGGCGTGCCCGTCGGTTCGTTCCAAGCGGTGAAGCACCACCTCGCGAACGCGCGGGTCGCGCTCGAATTCGCCCGCCCGCTCGTCTACCGCGCCGCGTATACGCTCGAACCCGCACACGCGAGCATGGCCAAGCTCAAAGCCGACTCGGCCGCGTTGCTGACGGCCCGGGCTGCGCTGCAGTGCCACGGTGCGATCGGCTACACGACCGAGTACGACCTCCACCTGTTCATGAAACGGGCGTGGGCCCTCGCCCGCAGCTGGGGCGACCGGGCCTTTCACACCGCCCGGGTCGCCGCCATAGTGCTCTGACTACACGGGCAGGTGCGCCACGAGTTCGCACTGCATCGTCTTGTCGCCGGCATCGGTCTGCGCGACGTCTTGACCATCGGAGCCGCAGTCGACGAGGTCGAAGCCGTCGCCGTAGGTCTTGATCAGATCGGAGCCCCTACCACCGGTGATGCGGTCGTGCGACGGGCCACCGACGACGATGTCGTTGCCGGCTCCGGCCGCGATCTGGACGGTGAGGTCGACCACACGGGACTCGGCGTAGTCGTCGCCGTCACGCAAGTCGAGATCGACGATGCGCACGCCCGTGCAGGTAGCCCGGCTCGGATCGATCGCATCGGGGGTGCAGCCGCGACGCACGTCGAGAAGGCCCGTGGCATCCACGAGAACCGCACCGTCGCCCACCGAGGTCAACACAATGTCGTCGTTGACGCCGTTCGCGGCCGTCACCGCCAGGCGACCTCCGATCACGTCGACCTTTGCCTTCGGCGAAGGCCCGCCGATCGCCGGTCCAGCCGCGGCTGGGCCGGCCACGCTGCCGACTGCCACGACGAGCACGCCGGCGACGACGAGAGTTCTGAATGCGCCCACAATTCCTCCGTCCAAGGGGATCTCGGTTACACGGTGGAAACGACCCACCTGGTCCGGGCGGGGGACACGGGCTCAGGGACGTGACGGGTGTCACTCGCCGACGATGCTCGCGAGCGGTAGAACTCGCCGACCGACGTCGTGCCGTCGAAGAACGCCTGCCGCACGGCGTTGTCATCGCGCACCGGGGCCGGAGCGTCGGCGTAGGTCACCATCACGACCGCAACCGAACGCACGCCCGGAGCAATTGTCGGCGCCGCCGGCGCGGCGAGTTGCGCGCGCATGCCACTGGCCGGTGCGACCGCGGCAACGTCAATCGTCGAGCCCGCTCGCGTTCCTTCCACCACGACGGTCGCCCCCCGCGACGAACGCCAAGTCCGGGAGCCCGGCGGTGTCGAGCCGCAGCCGTTCCGTGCCCGTGTCGAGGAGCACATCCGTGCGCATCGGCATCGTTCCCGCACCGTGGGCCGCGTGCCCTTCGGCGCTGTGGGTCATCGACACCCGGGTCAGCACCTCACCGGTCCACGAGGTGGTGTCCGCCCCTTCGGCCGCCATTGGACCGAGGCCGAGCACCCCAACTGCCAGCGCCGGGAGAGCCAACGCCCCAACTATCCGCCGAACCGCCATGCCCGCCCCTTCGCCAGAGCCAGCCAGGTTGTACTTTCGTTGAACGGACGGAACGGAGGCGGCACCGGCATGGCCTCGGAGCAGACGATCGTGTCGCAGCTCAGCCAGGCGAGCGGATCGCCTGCTCGCGTCCGCCGCCCGGTCCCTTCACGAAGACCTCCACCTGCCGCATGCCGTGCTCCATCGCCCGCTTGGCGGCGAGGTCCGCGGTCTGTTTCCGCTCTGAGCTTGCGTGACGCGCTATGAAAATAATAGCTGCCGCCGATCGATCCGATGCCC
>JANNHK010000335.1:0-2182 GCA_031404355.1 Actinomycetes bacterium | reverse complement strand
CGTGGCGCATCGACGGTAGTCAGGTACCGACGTACAGAAAGCCGCGTGGTTGTACAGCACGAGCGCGACTGCGGAATGCGCGTGAGCGTCCCGTGCGATCTGGGTCGCGCGCTCGTACTCGACCTCGACGAAGTCGAACTGCCCAGAGCGTTCGTAGTAGCCGGCGCTGACGACATGGGCACGAGCCCGCAGTGCCGGGTCGTCGACCTCGTCGACGGCCGCCATCATGCGTGATGTCGCGTCGCGGATCTCTTCCGGTGACCCGAGTTCGAGCGTGTGTTCGACCGTGCTGACGAGAAAGCGAGCGCGGGTCGCCCCGTCGACATCGCCGAGGACGGGCTCGAGTCTGGTCGACGCGAGTTCGAAGAGTTCCCCGGCTCGGTCCGCTACCCACAGCATCGGGTAGGCGCGCGCCGCGGTATCGACGCCGCGAGTCGGATCGAGCGCGGACGCCTCTTCCACGGCGGAGGTCGCGAGATCGGCCGCGTGCTCGACGCGCCCGGCGAGACCTGATGTATCAGCGGCAGCCAAGAGGAGCGCGGCGTGGTCGATACCGGCGAGCGCTTCGGGTTCGGGCACCGATCCCCACAGGGAAAGCGCCCGGTCGTACGCGTCGGCGGCGGCCTCGTACGCGTAGCGGGATTCCGCGTGTTGCGCCGCGGCAACTGCCCAGTGGAGCGCGGCCGCCGTGTCGCCGGCAAGGGCCCAGTGGCGCGCGAGTTCCGCGACGTGGTCCGTGCCCGGCGCGCGCTCGGGATGCTCGGTGAGTGCCACCGCGATCGCCCGGTGCCGCTCGACCCGCTCGTCGGGCACGAGTTCGTCGAGGATCGCTTGGCGCAAGAGCGCGTGGCGGAAGACGTAGCCACGCCCGTCGGGATCGGTGAGTAACACGCCGGTATCGACCGCTTGGCGCCCGGCCGCGCGACCGCGCGTCTCATCGAAGCCGGACGCGCCGGTGAGCAGCGGGCTCGGTGCGCGAGGCCCGATGAGCGCGGCGGTGCGAACGAGGTGGCGGGCGTCGTCGTCGAGCGATTCGAAACGGACGAGCATCAGGTCGCGCACCGTCGGCGGTACGCCCCCCTCGTCGAGCGCCGCCACGAGCTCTTCGACGAAAAGCGGGTTGCCGTCGGCGTCACCCACGACGCGCTCGACATCCTCGGGCGACGCGTCGTCACCGAGCAGATACCTGCCGATCTCGGCGGCCGCGTCCTCGGGGAGGCCCTCAAGCGCGATACGGAGGCGACCGAGGCGTCCGAGCTGGGCGAGCAACTCGCGTTCTGACGCCGAGTCCTCGGGCCGGTACGCGACGACGAGCAGGATGCCGATTCGGCGGAGGTTCCCGGCGACATAGCGGAGCAGCCCACGGCTCGCGGGGTCGATCCAGTGCACGTCGTCGACGACGAGGACGAGCTTGGTGCGCGCACTGACATACCGAAGGAGCTCGACCACGGCCTCGAACAGCGCGTGTTGCCCACCGTCTTCGTTCTCGCCCTCGGCGCTCGTGTCCGACCACTGTGGGACGAGCGGGGCGAGCTGCGCGCGCAGACGAGGCGGGAGTTCGTCGAGCGCCGCGGGGTCGATAGCTTCGAGCAGCCACCACAGGGCGTCGGTCCACGGCGCGTACGCCACCCCCTCGACACAACCACCGCGTGCGACGACGACTTCTTCGGCGCGAGCGGCGAACTCGTCGAGCAGGCGGGTCTTGCCGATACCGGCTTCGCCGCTCACCAGCACGAGCGCGCCTTCGGACGGGCCGGTCTCTTCGAGCGCGTCGAGCAGGTCGCGCAGCGGCCGCTCGCGGCCGATCAGATGCGGCGTACGCCGACGCGTCCCCATGAACGCCTCATTGTCGGCGAAAGCGGCCTACATTGCCAGCGCCCGACGGTCGGGCGCGGCCAAAACGAGCCGCCCGGCCCACTTCGGATCGGGCGCCGGAGTGACTACTGCCCGGCCGCGGCGACGGCCGTGTGCTCGATCGCGCCGATGAGGCGGTCGAGGGCCGTGGGTTCGGACGACCGTGAGTAGAAGTACCCCTGGGCCATGTCGCAGCCGAGGTCGACGAGGCGCAGGGCCTGTTCGACCCGCTCGACACCTTCGGCGACGACCTCGAGGCCGATCATGTGCCCGAGCTTCACGATGCCGCCCACGAATGCCGTGTCCTCGTCACTGTGGTCGATCGAGT
>JANNHK010000334.1:0-5237 GCA_031404355.1 Actinomycetes bacterium | reverse complement strand
GCCGCAGCACGAGCGATGTTGGTGGCAGCGAGGCCGACCCGCCCGCCCGGTACACCTACGAGACGAAGGGCCCGTATGTGTTGTCGGTGTCGTCGACCTGGACGGCGGCGTTCACGCTCACGGGCCCGAACCTGAGTGTCGCGCTTCCCGTGGATGTCGGGACGGTGGCCGTGACGACGACCCGCGACTACCGGGTCGTCGAGATCCGAGGCGTGCTGGTCGGCTGAATCCCACTGGAATAGCGGTCAGTGCGTTGCTGTCTCACACCTCCGCTAGAACAGCGGCATGGACACGAACGACAGCGTGCTGCACAAGGTCCGTTTGTTGCTCGCCAAGGCGGAGGCGACACCGTTCGACGCCGAGGCAGACGCGTTCACCGCGAAGGCCCAAGAACTCATCGCGCGGTACCGCATCGACCGGGTGCTGCTCGACCGCGGCGAGCCGCAAGGAAGCCAAACGCCGTTGGCCCGTCGCCTCGACGTCGAAGACCCGTACCTTTCCGCGAAGGTCGTCTTGCTTTCCCGCGTCGCTGACGCGAACGACTGTCGTGCCGTGTGGCCGAAGCCGCTCCGTCACGTGGAGCTGTTCGGTTTCGCCGACGACCTCGACGCCGTCGAGGAGCTGTTCACCTCGCTCCTGTTGCAAGCGACGGCGGCATCGCGGCGTGCCGGATCAAAGCAGGACGACTTCGGCCGGACCCGCACCACCGCGTTCCGGCGTGCGTTCCTCATGTCGTTCGCAGTCCGTATCGGGCAACGGCTGCAGGAGACCGTCGACGAGACGGTCGGCGCCGCGGCCGCGGAGACGGGCGTCGCGCTGGTGCCGATGTTCGCCGCGCGCGCCGAAGCGGCGGCCGCACTGGCGACACAGACGTTTCCATCCGTGCGCCCGCTGCGGGCAAGGGTGAGTGATGCCGAAGGCTGGCACGCCGGCTCGGTCTTCGCCGACCAAGCCGATCTCTCGGTGCACCCAAAGATCGCCCGGGGCGCATGACCGTCGAAATGGTCTGACCCGATCATGACCACGGGAGATGTTCGGCGCCGTTGGCTATCCGAAGCAGGGGTAACCCCCGTTTGCGCGAACCTGGGTCTGTGACGAACGTCGGAAGCGACCTTGAGGCTCGCGGTCGGGAGGCGCATGCGCGCGGCGATTACGCGGCGGCGGTCGACGGCTACCAGGAGGCCTACTCGGCGTATCGAGAAGCAGGCGACCTCGCCGGCGCGGCGCGCGCCGCTCGGACGGTCGGGTGGTTCCGAGGCTGGGTCTTCGGCGACTGGGCGGTGTACCGCGGATGGTCGGCGCGGGCGCGCACGCTGTTCGAGCAGGCGGGCGACGACACGGGGCGCGGTTGGCTGACGCTCGACGACGCTCGAAACGGCGACGATCTCGACGTGCAGCGGGGTCTCTACAACGAAGCCATCGCGGTGGGCGCGCGGTCCGGCGATCACGACCTCGAGTGTGAGGCGACGACCGGGTTGGGCATGATGCTGATCTTCTCCGGTCTCGTCGACGAAGGGATGCGGTATCTCGACGCGGCGCTGGCCGCGATCTGTTCGGGCGACGTCGTCCAGCTCCCGGTGGTCGAAGGCTGTCTGTGCGGACTGTTCGCCGCGTGCGAGCGCACCGGTGACGTCGGCCGCGCCGACGAGTGGTTGCGGTCGGCCGAGCCCGTGCTGCGGCGCGGCAACCATGTTGCCGTTGCCGGCTATTGCCGCGCGCACTATGCGGGTCTTCTTGTCGCGGCCGGCCGCTTCGCAGACGCCGAGGACGAGCTGGTTACCGCCATCGACCTGATGCCCGACGGTCTCGGGGCGCGCGCCGCCGCATGCTGTCGACTCGCCGAGCTCCGAGTCCGGCAGGGCCGCTTCGAGGAGGCGGACCAACTTCTCGTCGGCCTCGACCATCACGAGGACGCGGTGCGTCCCCTCGCCGCGCTCCACCTCGCGCGCGGCGAAGGTTTGCTCGCGGTCGAGCTGCTCGACCGGGTCGTCGAAGGCGGACCCTACGAAGATCATGTGCTCGCGCCATTGCTGAGCCTCCTCGTGGAAGCGCGCGTCGACTCGGGCGACATCGACGGAGCCCGGAAGGCGGCGGCCACGCTCACCGGTGTGGTCGACAACCAGGCGTCGCCCTACCTGGGTGCGCTCGGTGCCGCGGCCCGCGCGCGCGTGTGCGTGGCGTCCGGCCAGGGTGACGCGCGCGCATGCTGGCACGAGGCGATGTCGATGTTCGCGTCCGCAGGCATGCCGGCCGAAGTGGCGACAGTGCGCTTGGAGTCGGCCCGGGTCGCGGCCGCCGATCGGCCGACGGTCGCGGTGGCCGAGGCAACCGCGGCGCTCCGCGTGTTCGACGAACTCGGCGACCGGCGGCGAGCTGACGAGGCGACGGCCCTGTTGCGAACCCTCGGCGCGGCAGGCCCACCCGGCCCGAAACGGCGAACGGAACTGACCCGGCGCGAGGACGAGGTGCTCGACCTGCTCGGTCACGGGCTCACGAACGCCGAGATCGGCGATCGGCTGTTCATCAGTCCCAAGACGGTCGAACACCATGTCGGCCGGATCCTTTCCAAACTCGGGCTCCGAAGCCGGGCCGAGGCGGCGGCGTACCTCGCGCGCACCCGAACGAAACCAGGGCCCCTATAGGGGGATCCCCCGATGCTCCTGTGCGGGCGCGGCGCGACGCTCTCGCCATGACCAAGAGCGAAACAGTCAATGTCGACCAAGCCGCGGCTTGGAATGGCCACGAAGGCGAGCACTGGGCCGAGCACGCGGATCGATACGACCGGACCAGTCACCGTCACTGGCAACGCTTCGTCGATGCCGGCCTGATCGGGACCGGCGCCGCCGTGGTCGACATCGGGTGCGGCACCGGGAAGTCGACGCGCGACATCGGCCGCATCGCAACGCACGGCTCGGTGCTCGGCGTCGATCTGTCCGCCGTCATGCTCGACGTGGCCCGAGAGCGAACGATCGCCGAGGGCCTCGCCAACGTCAGCTACGAGCAGGGCGACGCGCAGGTGCATCGCTTCACCGAAGCCACGTTCGACGTCGCGTTCAGCAGCTTCGGTGCGATGTTCTTCTCGGACGCGGTTGCCGCGTTCACGAACATCGGTCGTGGTCTCGCCCCCGGTGGCACGCTGGCACTGCTCGCGTGGGGCGAGCTGTCGGCGAACGAGTGGTTGACGGAACTGCGAGCGGCGCTGGCGCTCGGGCGCGAACTCCCGACGCCACCGCCCGACGCGCCGACACCGTTCTCGCTCGCCGACCCGGATCGCGCGACTGCGATTCTTACCGCCGCCGGCTACGACCACATCGACTTCGAGGCAGTCGACGAACCGATCGAGTTCGGCGCCGACGCCGACGACGCGTTCGCGTTCATGCAGACGCTCGGCATCGTGCAGGGGTTGGCGCACGACCTCGACGCCGACGGTCGCGCCGAGGCGCTCGCCGCGTTGCGCAAGACCATCGATGCCCACGAACAGGCCGACGGTGTGCTCTTCGGAAGCTCCACCTGGCTGATCACCGCCCGGCGGCCGTGACGAGACCGGCTCAGCCGTCGAGGATCGTTCCGGTTCCCGTCGCGCGCAGCACGGTGACGCCCGCGGGGTTGACGCCGGTCAGCGCGATCGTGAAGGTCTTGTCGCCGTCGGTATCGGTCGCGGACCAGATCGGCACCGACACGTTCTTCAGCCACGTGCTCCGACTGAACTTCAACGTGCCCGACAGCGGCCCGCCGAAGTCGCCGCCACCGGAAGCACTCGAACTGTGCGTCGCGGAGCCGGGCGTGATCGTGTAGGTGACCGTGAACGGCGCCGGTGCGGTCGAGGAGAGCGTGACCGGCAGCACCAGGTTCTGCTGCCCGCTCGCCGCGGGAACGAGCGCGGCGTCACCCACGCCGATCGTTGCACCGCCCGCGGTGCCGTCGTCGTGCAACACGGTGCCGGTTCCGACCGCGCGACCCAGGCTGTAACCGCCCGTCGGGTTCGACAGTGTGATCGCGAACGTCTCGTCGGGTTCGGGCACGGTGTCACCGAACACTGACACCGTGACCGTCTTGGATACCGAACCGGTCGAGAAGCGCAGGGTTCCGGTCCTGGTCCTGAAGTCGACGCCCGGCATCTTGCTCGGTCCGCCCGTGGCCGTTCCGCTCGTGACTGCGTAACGCACCGTCACCGGCGCGTCGGCCGGTTCCGAAAGCGCGACCGCAAAGGTCATCTTCCGTATTCCGCTGTTCCCCTCGAGCATCGACTGATCGCCGGCGGAGACCGTCGCCGGCGCGCCGGGAACGGGCACGAGCTTCGAGATCGTGCCGTCGAGTGCGCCGACGTACAGCTCGCCGCTGTGGTCTTCACCGAACGTCGTCGGCGAACTCAACGTCTGCGGGAAATCGCGCTGGGCACCGTCGGCCCACGCCGCGACGTTCGACGCGCACAAGTCGGTGTAGACGTACGCGCCGTCGAGGTTCGCAATCGCGGCGCCCCGGTACACGTAGCCGCCGATCACCGCGCAGTAGCCGTCGTCGTGCGACAACTCGAAGATCGGGTTCTGGCCGTCGGCCGGTTGCGCGCCGCCGTTGTACGGGTGAAAGCCCTCGCGCAGGTTCCAGCCCCAGTTCGATCCCTTCTCGCCCGCGGCGGCGAGGTCGACTTCTTCGTGCTGGCCCTGACCGACGTCGGCGATCAGCATCTCGCCCGTCAGGCGGTCGAACGAGAACTTCCACGGGTTGCGCAACCCGTACATCCAGACTTCACCCCGCCGGTTCGCTTGGCCGACGAGCGGGTTGTCGGCCGGGATCGTGTACGGCAACGTCGCCGACGGCGCCGGGTTGATACGCAGGATCTTGCCGAGCAGCGTGTTGAGGTTCTGCCCGTTCAGGTCGGGGTCGCCGCCGCCACCTCCGTCGCCGGTGGCGATGTAGAGCATGCCGTCGGGCCCGGTGACGATCTGGCCGCCGTTGTGGTTGCCGCGCGCGCTGTGTTCGATGCGCAGGAGTTCGCGACGCGATGACACCGTCGCGATGTCGCCCGCCATCGTGTACTCGGCGATGGTGATGTCGCCACCCGTTTCGGTGTAGAAGACGTACAGCTTCGTGCCGTCGGGTGAGAACGTGAGGCCGAGCAAGCCCCGTTCCCCTCCCGAACCGACGGTCAGCGTCAGCGCGGCCGTCGCCGAGACAACCCCCGTGGTACTGACGATGCGGACCGTCCCCGGTTGTTCGGCCACGTACAGGCGGTTGTC
>JANNHK010000333.1:0-2232 GCA_031404355.1 Actinomycetes bacterium | reverse complement strand
CTCATGCGGCGGCCCGGCGCGTCCCGGGCCGTCACGGTCTCGGAGTCGCTCGCGGGTCTGGGCGACGAGACCGTCAGCGTGCCGAGCGATCAGCCGATCGCCGTCGACATCGCGCTCGAGCGGATCCCCGAGGGCATCGTCGTCCGCGGCAGCGTGCGCGCGCCGTGGCAGGCCGTCTGCTGCCGGTGCCTCGAACCCGTCGGCGACGAGGTCTCGGTACATGTCGACGAGTTGTTCGAGCCGGACCCGCTGCCGGGTGAGACCTACAAACTCGACGCCGAGTCGCTCGACCTCGAGCCGATGGTGCGCGACTCCCTCGTTCTCGAACTCCCGCTCGCGCCCGTGTGCCGCGAAGACTGCGCCGGCCTCTGTCCCTCGTGCGGTGTGAACCGCAACGAGTCCACGTGCGACTGCACGTCCGATGATTCCGACCCGCGCTGGGCGGCGCTGCGGTCGCTCGAACTGTGATCCCCCCAAGGAGCTTGTGATGGCTGTCCCGAAGCGCAAGATGAGCAGGTCCGCGACGCGTTCGCGCAAGTCCGCGAACATGAAGCTCGCGCGTCCGTCGCACTCCTTGTGCCCCAACTGCGGCGCGTCGCGCCTGCCGCACACGGTGTGCGGAAACTGTGGCTGGTACCGGGGCCGCCAGCGAGTGGAAGTCGAGTAGTGCGATAGTCGAGGCGCGTACGGCGAGCGGCGGGTCCGCCACACGGCCGGTGGTCGCGGTCGACGCGATGGGCGGAGACCGCGCGCCCGGTGAGATCGTTGCGGGCGCGCTCGAAGCCGCCCGCGTTCTCGATGTCGACATCCTTCTCGTGGGCCAAGCCGACGCGATCGCCGCCCACCTGCCGCCGGGCCCGCTTCCGGAGCGGATCGAGGTGCTCGACGCCTCCGAAGTCATCGCCATGCACGAGGAACCGGCCGCGGCCGTTCGCTCGAAGAAGGACGCGTCGCTCGTGCGCTGCGCCGAGGCCGTTCGCGACGGTCGGGCCGACGCCATGGTCGGGGCGGGAAACACGGGCGCCACGATGGCCGCGGCGTTGCTCCGCATGGGCCGCATCCGCGGCGTCCACCGGCCTGCGATCGCGGTCCCGATCCCGACCCCCGGTTCGGACCGGTTCAACCTGCTCGTCGACGGGGGCGCCACGGTCGACCCGGAACCGGCCTGGCTCGCGCAGTGGGCCGAACTCGGACGGGAGTACGCCCGGACCCGGCTCGGCGTCGACGAACCGACAGTCGGGCTGCTCTCGGTGGGCGAGGAGCCGGGCAAGGGCGATGCGCTCCGCAAGGCGGCGTACCCGCTGCTGACCCGGGTCAAGGGGTTCAGCGGCAACGTCGAGGGGCGCGACCTCATGAACCCGGTTGTCGACGTCGTCGTCACCGACGGATTCACCGGCAATGTCGCGTTGAAGACGCTCGAAGGGGCGATGTTCGGCATCGCCGGGCTCGTGTTCGCAGTGCTCGACGAACCCGCGTTCGCGGAGGTCGCCGACGCGTTGCGGCTGCGCATGCTCGAAGTCGCGGCGCCGCTCCTGCCCGACAACACCGGTGGCGCCCTACTGCTCGGCGTCAAAGGTGTGTGCGTGATCTCGCACGGCTCGTCGTCGGCGACCGCAATCGTCAACGCGGTCCGTGTCGCCGAGGAGTCGGTCCGATCCGACGTGGTCGGGCGCCTCACGGGAGTCGTGCGGACGCAGGGAGCTGCCCACGAGCCGACGGCCCCGAGCGGCGACCGAGGGAGCCATGTTGAGGTTTCCGATGCCGGCTGAGACGCACAGCCGACGCGGGCCGCTCGGTGCCGACGACGTGGCGCGCATCGTGCGCGAGCAACTCGCCGAAATCCTCGAAGTCGACCTCGACTCCGTGACGCTCGACTCGCGCCTGCGCGAAGACCTCGACGCCGACGACTACGCGCTCATCGACCTCGTCGAAGCGGTCGAAGCCGAAATCGGCGAACGCACCATCGGTCTCTCACTCGACGACGACGACCTGAGCGAGCTGCGCACGGTGCGCGACGCCGTCGACTGCGTCGTCGCCCGCCTCGAGGCCCGCCCATGACTTCGCTTCCCCAATACGTCGAACCCGCGGGGATTGCCACGCTCGAAGATCTGCTCGGTGTGCAGTTCGTGGACCGCAGTCTGCTCCTGCGGTCGCTCGCGCACCGTTCGTGGTGCGCGGAGAACGGGGTCGCCGACTCGAACCAACGACTCGAGTTTCTCGGCGACTCGGTGC
>JANNHK010000332.1:0-11659 GCA_031404355.1 Actinomycetes bacterium | reverse complement strand
GGCGTCGGCCATCGAGTGCTTTCAAAACCCTACCTCGCGGATACCAGCGGCTTCTTTCAGACGCGACGCTCGCGAGCGACCTGCGGAAACGAATGTCAGCACAGCGCTCACTGGCGTAGAACTCATAATCCCTTGGTCGCTGGTTCGATCCCAGCCGGGCCCACGCAACCTATGTATTGACACGCCTGATGTGCGCTCCCGTCACGTGACGGGACTGAGCCCTAGTGCGACGCGCCCCGTGAACTGCGTCTGCTTGGCCCGCGGGAGCGGGTGGAACAGGCAGCCGTGGATGTCGCGGTACAGGCGTTCGATGTCGGAGTTGCGGGTGTAACCGATACCGCCTGTGACTTCGAGTGCCAGACGTACAGTCTCGATCATGGCATCGGTCGCGACCGTCTTGCCTTCCCGCCAGGCGGGGCGCAACTACCCCGCATGGTCGCCGAAGCTACGAGCGCCGCGACGGCTGCGCCTGCGAGCGCGGTTCTTGCTCGTTCAAGCCAGCGGTTCGGGGCGGTCTTCGGTCGGCTCGCCCGGACCGAAGGGGGGCTGGGTGTGCTCGTTTGGCTCAGCGCAGCTCTTGCGGCCTTCTCGATCGCTATCGGAGTGAACTCTTCCAGCGGGTTCGAGTTTCGCTTCGCGACTACCGGGTGTGTGCCCGGTGCGGTTGTCGCGGCGGATCGTTACGATCCAAGCGAGAGCGCATCGTTCGATTCGATCGAGGTAGTGCAATGGGCGACTCGACCGTTCAGTTCAGCCGCGGCCACTCCTTGGCCACGATCAGCAACGACGACGGCTCGACGACGACGGTGAGCGTCGACAATCAGGGCAACGCGACCCGCACGATCCGCACGACCGATCCGTCGACGGGCGCTGAAGTCGTCGTACGACGCGCCCCGGACATGACGACCACCCGTACATCGACGCTGCCGAACGGCGACACTGTGATGGTCATCGATCATCCCGATCACACGGTTGAGCGGATATCGACGACGCGACGCGACGACGGGTCGTTGTTCGCCGAGCACACCCTGCCGAACGGCAAGGTGGAGACGACAACGGCTTCGACCGACCCCGACGGAACCAACCGGGAAGTCAAGGTGCTCGCCGACGGCACCACCGAGACGCGCACGGTGCTCCAGCGCACCGCAGAGGATGGGTCGGTCATCACCGAATCGGCGGGTCCGGAGGGAATGGGCACCATGAGGGTGAGCGCCGACGGGCGCACCTCGACGACCGTGATGAGCCACGCCGACGGCACGATGGAGCGCAGGACACTCGTCACCGACGACAACGGTGGGCGCACATTCACCCACGAACGCCCCGACGGCAGCGTCGAGACGACGCGCGAATTCACCGACCAGTTCGGCGCGAGCGTCTCCATCGTCACCCGGCCTGACGGCATCGAACTACGGACCGAGATCAGCCACCTGACCCTCCCCGATGGTTCACAGACCACGACCACGAGCGGGCCGAACGGGGTGTCGATCTCGGTGGTGAAGCCCGACGGCTCGACGGAGGACAAGACGATCGACACGGAGGGTCATATCGATCAGACGTTCACGTCGACCCGGTCCGATGGCACGGTCGTGACCGAGCACACGGACATCTTCGGCGACGTCGAGACGATGGAACAGCGCGTCGAGGCGGGCTCGTTCACCACGAGCATCACTCGAAGCGATGGCCAGGGCGGCGTCAACTACTCGGTGGGCGTCGACGGCTCCGTCGACAGCGCCTGGGACACCATGAGCGGCACGCGGTTTGTCACGCACATCGCCGCGGACGGCTCGGGGACATCCGACACGATCGATCTGCGTACGGGTGACGTGATGATTCACAACGACCTTGCTCCGGACCCGCCGCGCCCGCAGGGAGGCGTCGTCGACGTGTTCGAAGACGCGACCGAGACCGCCTCGGGCGCAGATGCCGGCCTAGCTGTCGCACCAAGCGCCGACTCGAGCGCCACCGATGACGCATCCGACATCGTGCAACCGTCAACCGTCGACGGCAGAGACACCCCCGTCGACAGCGACTCCACCGATTTCAGCGAAGAGGTCGACGTCGCCGCCGACCCCGTAGCCGGCGAGACTGCCGCGCCGATCGTCAAGGACCCCGACGACCGCTCATTTCCGGGCGATGAGCCGGTCGGGCCAAACCCCGTGCTCATCGAGGATCCACCCGATCTCGACAGTGGACCCGACGTCGAGATCGACGTCGCCGCGCCCACCGACACGGTGGCCGAACTCGTCGACTTGGATCCCGAGCCGGTGTTCGACGTGAGCATCGACGTGAGCGACGACCCGAACCAGATCGGTCCCGACCCCGACGCCCAGCCCCTCGACGACGGGTCGGGAATGTAACGAGTAAGCGAAGTGAGCGAGTAACAATGGCCGCGACGCTCGTTCGCGACCTGCGAATACGCCGGTCACTACAGCGCTCGCCGGGTGAGAACTCATAATCCCTTGGTCGCTGGTTCGATCCCAGCCGGGCCCACGTTCGTTCTCCCGCTACGGCAGGCCCGGTACGATCGTGACATGCAGTTCACCGCAGCTGTCACGCGTGAGGGCGATCTCTATGTTGCTCGTTGCCTCGAGGTCGAGGTGACCAGCCAAGGGCACACTGTCGAAGAAGCCCTCGACAGTCTGAAGGAAGCGCTCGAGCTGTACTTCGAGGACGAAGCGCTCCCCGAGGATCTTGAGCCGCCGATCATCGCGACTGTCCGTCTGTCTGCGTGAGTCGCTCGCTACCTGTCCTCTCGGGCGCGGACGTTGTCAAGGCTCTCGGTAGGGCTGGCTTCGCACAGGTGAGCCAGCGGGGGAGTCACGTCAAGCTTCGCAGTGACGATGGAAGGATCGTCATCGTTCCCATGCATGCCGAACTGGCTCGCGGAACGCTCCGATCCATCCTCCGCCAAGCCGGGATCGCTCCGGAGGAGTTCGTGGCCCTGTTGTGAGTGTTCGTCCGCCGAGATGGCCGGAAGCACAGCGAGTAACAATGCACGACGAGCAGTTGGTCACGTTCCATGCCGTCACCTCGGCGAAAAGTTCGCGCTCCCGCTTCCCGACCCGGTGACCGCTGCGCCATTCGTGGAGTACCTTCGCTTGGCGACCTTACGGGTGGTTGGCACCATGCAATGACGGGGCGACCATGAAGCGCGTGGCGAGGCTCATCCGTTCCCACCCGTGGCTGTTCGGGAGCGCTGCAGTCGTCGTCGCCGTCATCGGGGGTGGGGCCTGGTACGCCTGGGACCAGCTGTACGTACCCAACGTTCCCGTGTCGTACGCCGTCCCGATCGCGCCGGAACTCGCGGCGAGTGGAACGTCGCAGACGCTGTACCGTGTCGACCCGCTCGCGTCCTCGGTCGGCTACGAGGTCGAGGAGAACCTCGCCGGTGTCGAGCACACGGCGACGGGCACAACCCGGGGGATCGCGGGTGATCTCGTGATCGACGACGCGGATCCGTCGGCATCGATGCTCGGCACGATCGTGGTCAATGTCGCGCAGTTCACCTCCGACCAGTCGCTGCGCGATCGGAGAATCCGAGTCGACTTCCTCGAATCGGGCAAGTATCCACTCGCGACCTTCGTACCGAAGGCGATCGAGGGCCTGCCGGATGCCATCGACGACGGCACCGAGTACCGTCTCTCGATCACAGGTGACCTGACGGTCAAGACGACGACTGCGCCAGTGATCCTCGACGCGACGGTCAAGCGGACGGGCCGCACGGTTCACGTCGCTGCCAGCGCCGCCGTGCAGCTCTCGACGTTCGGTGTCGGCCCCATCACAGTCCTCGGCCTCGTGCAAACCGGTGACGATGCGAAACTGACCTTCGATGTGACCTTCGTCGACCCGAGCGAGTACCGAGTAGCGCGGACGGTGCCCCGTCCGGGCGAGACACGCGTCGCCGCAGATGCCGGTGGTCCGTCCTTCGAGCACGAGGTTATGCCCGTGCTCGCGCAGGCCTGCGCGTCGTGCCACAACGACGGCGGGGTCGGCGCCTCGGTGTGGAAGCTCGAGACCGCCGATGACGCAGCCGCCATCGCTTCCGGGCTCAAGCTCGTCACCAGCGCGCGATTCATGCCGCCGTGGCCTGCGTCGGAGGAAAGCGCGTCGTTTCTGCACGATTGGTCGCTCTCCGACGACGAGATCCAGGCGATCGTCGACTGGGCCGACGGCGGCGGCGCACTCGACGTCGACGCCGCGACACCGATCGAGGCCTCCGACACGACCGCGACCGAACTCGACGCCGATGTCGCACTCCGGCCGGCTCGCGCGTACCAGGGCTCGACCGACGTCGTCAACGACTACCACTGCTTTCTGCTCGATCCAGGCCTCACGGAGAGAAGCTGGATCACGGGCTATCAGTTAGAGCCGGGCGCGCCCGAGGTCGTCCATCACGCGCTCGGGTACCAGATCACCGAAGTCGCCGACCGGGAACGGCTCGGCGCGCTCGACCGCGCCGGGAACGGCAGCGGGTGGGACTGCGACGACGGATTCGGCGGTACCCAGTTCATGGCGTGGGGACCGGGCCAAGGACCCACGCGCCTGCGCGACGGCACCGGAATACGAATGGAGCCGGGCGATGCGATCCTGCTCCAGGTCCACTACCACTTCGCGCATCACGCGCCCCTGGACCGGTCGACACTCCATTTGAGGTTCGCCGATGCGGGCGACGAACCCATTGACCTGCTGTACCGCACGTACCTCGCCCCGGCCGAAATCCCATGCCGGCCCGGCATCGAGCAGGGCCCGCTCTGCGACCGTGCCAACGTGATCGGCGAGCTGCTCGAAACCCGGGGGCCCTTCGGTGCGCTGCTTGGGGACGGGCTGCGCCAGCAGTGCGGCAAGACGCTCGAAGAACTCGCGGTGCTCGACGACGGTGTCGCCGGCGCGAGCTGTGACCACACCATCGGCGACAACACAACCGCGATCGCGGTGTTCGGACACATGCACGAGCTCGGCAACACGTTCCGGATGACACTCAACCCGGGAGCCGAGACAGAGCGCGTCGTTCTCGATATCGCCAACTGGAACTTCGGCTGGCAACTCAACTACGAGTTCGAGACGCCGCTCGAGTTGCGCGCCGGCGACACCTTGCGCGTCGAGTGCACATGGGACCGCAATCGCCTACCCGTTCCGAGGAACCGCTACGTCACCTGGTCGGAGGGCACCGAAGACGAGATGTGCTACTCGGCGCTCACCCTGGTGCCGAACGATTCCGGCTCCTGAAGTCGTCGCGAACCGTAACGATACAAATGTGCGCACGGGGAGCGCGTCCGTGGACACGCTCCCCGCACGAAGACCGGCAAGGTGCCGACCGATCGCGACGTCGAACGGATGGCCACAGACGTGGAGGGCGAGTGCGACGTCGAAGTGTTGAAGACCCGCAGGCGGGGTCGCCCCGCACCTACTCGTCGCCGAAACCGAATACGCGGCCGTCGGCGGTGATGAGGGAGTAGCCGTTGCCGGTCGCAGATGAGACCATTCCCGAGATGTCGCTCCCGACGGACGACCCGCCGGTCGATCCGAAGAAGCGAGCGTCGCCGAAGGCGAAGATGCCGCCGTCGCGGGCGACGAGCCAGTACCCGTTGTTGGTGGGTGTCGGTGCCATGCCGACGATGGGTTGGTTGAGTGTGATGGCGCCGGTCGATCCGAAGAAGCGGGCGTCGCCGAAGGCGAAGATGCCGCCGTCGACAGCTGCGAGCCAGTAGCCCTGACCTGTCGGCGTCGCGGCCATCGCGTTGATCGGCTGGTTCAACGGAATCCCTTGCAGCGAACCGAGGTTCGCGGCGTCGCCGCTCGTGTAGACGGCGCCGTCGGCGCTGACCGTCCACGACCCTCCACCGGTGCCCGTCAGCGCGGCGGCCGTGACGGTGACACCCTTCGGCGTGGAGTGCGGGATCGGTACGAGCGCTCCGTCGCGCACGATCGTCGGACCCCATGGGGTGACGACGCCGGGCGACGGTCGCGCGGGCGGCGGGGGCAACGGCGGGGGAGGCGGAGCCGGAGCAGGCGCGGTGGAACCGGCGACCGATGCTTGCGCTGTGTTTCCGGACCAGTCGTACGCCTGGACCGTCCACGTGTAGTGCGTCGCGGGTGCGAGACCGGAGCCGGTGAACGACAACCACGCGGTCGAGTCGACGTGGGTCGAGTTCCGGTACACGAGGTATCCGGCGACTCCGACGTCGTCCGTCGACGCGTTCCACGCGATCGAAACCGAATTCGTCGTCGTGCCCGTGATCCGCAGATTGCCGGGCGCCGACGGCGGCGTGCCGTCCAGTCCGCCACCGGTGGTCACGTAGGCACCCGTCGCGTCGATCGAGTCGAGGCGGATCGACACGCCGGTGGTCGAATCGACGAACGTCTGACCGACGGGCAGCGCGGCATCCGCGAAGGTCGATGTCGACGGGTTCATGTCCAACAGTGAGCTGTTCCCGAAGTAGCCCGAGCTGTCGAGGCGAATGCTCAGCCCGTTCACGACCGCGTTGCCGGTGCCGTAGGTGTCGAAGGCCGCCAAGTCGGAACGCACCTCGAGGTCGAAGTAGGTACCGGTCGAACCCCGAGCGACGCGTAGCAGTTGGGGCGAACCTCCGCTGTGCAGGCGGGCGATTCGATGGGTTCCGTTCGCGACGGGCGCGGGCGTCGTGGCCCAGCCCATGCGATGCGAGTGGCCGGCGTGGTGGGTGCGGAGCGCGCTGCCCATCACCGAGAAGGGATCGCCGTACTCGCTGTTGGTGCACGTGGCCGACAGCGTGACGGCGACGCCGCTATTCGTGCACGACTTCGTCGACGAATGCCAAACGCCGAAGTTGTGGCCGAGTTCGTGGGCGATCACGTACACGCTCGAGGTGCCGTTGATCCACGAACCGGACGCACCGACCCGCGCGAGTCCCGACCATCCGCACGAGGCCGACGGGAACATGTACACGAGGTAGTCGTACGCGTTGAGGTTGACGCCCGCCGCCGTTGCCGCGGCCCGGGCGGACGACTCCCAGGTCGTGTACGAGCAGGTCGTGTACGAACTCGCGATCGTGTACCAGCCGTGGACGGCGCCGGTGAGATTCACGGCCGAGTCCGACGTCGTTCGGTAGAACTGGTCGACACTCCCGGTCGGTCCGAAGAAGATGTCGTCTACCTGCGCTGCGGTCCAGGGCTCGGTCGTGCGGTCGGAGAAGTTCATCAGCAGCACTCCGACCTTCTTCGTGCCACTGACCATGGCGTGTATGTCGCCTGATGTCGCGACGGTGCCGTCGGTTGTCCCTTCGTCGGCGGGAGTGACCACCGCGTCCTGGAGCGTCGTGCCCTCGACCGAGCCGCGAGCCACGACCTCCTCGCCGACGAGTGCGTCGAGCGAACCGCCCGCGACATCGAGCGTGATCGGGACATCACCTTCGGCGTGGACCTCGTAGCCCTCGTCGGCGTGGCCTTTGGCGAAGTGGTCGCCGTGCGCCACCACCAGCGTCCCCGCGATCTCGTCGTCGGTGGCTTCCTCGCCGTCGGCCGCGGCCGCGACGCCGGAAGGAACGAGGAGAGCGCCCGCCAGGAGAAGAAGGAGCGGACGGCGGGGCATGGCTATGTGACATTCGGCATCGAACCCGCTTGACTCAAGTGAACGATGTCACACCCGCGGGCCGAACGCTCAGTCGGCCGCGTTGGCGAGCGTCTCCGTCGGCGTCACCAGTTGGAACCGCTCGCGGAAATCGCGCAGGGTGTACGCGGTCACGACGGTCGGCTCCGTCGCTCGCGCTCCGGCCGAACGGCGGAGCCCGAACATGGGTGCCAACTCGCCGAAGTAGTTCCCCGGCTTGACGATCGCGACCTGTTCGCCGGTCCCGTCGTCGCGGGTGCGGACGATGTCGATCTCGCCCGATTCGACAACGTACACGAGGTCGCCGACGTCACCCTGCGCGAAGAGTGCGGCGCCGGCCGCGAGTTCGACCCGTACCGGCGGCCGCGACTCGACGTCGGCACGCGGGGTGAGGTTCACCACCCGGTCCGCGAGCGGGATCATGCGATCGTCGTGGGTGGCGACGATCACGAGCCGGCCGTCGTCGGCGATGCGGTGCAGGATCTTCAATACGCCCTCGACCTGGATGTAGTCGAGATGGGCCGTCGGTTCGTCGCCGAGCACGAGCGGCGGGTCGTGCGCGAGCGCCCGCGCGATCGCCACCCGCTGCTGCTGGCCGCCCGACAGGTCGCCGGGCCGGTGCGTCATCCGCTCGGCGAGGTCGACGGATTCGAGGAGCATCTTCGCGCGCGCCTTGGCGACCTTGCGTTTGACGCCGCCGGCCCGGAGGGGCACTTCGACGTTCTCGAGCGCGGTGAGGCTCGGGATGAGGTTGAACGCCTGGAACACGACGCCCACCGTGTCGCGCCGGTAACGCGTCAACGCCGCCCCGCGCAGCGTCGTCACCTCAGCATCGCCGACGCGCACGGATCCGCTGGTCGGGGTGAGGATCGCCGCGAGGATCGACAGCAGTGTCGTCTTGCCCGATCCGCTCGCGCCGAGGAGCAACACGACTTCGCCCGGCGACGCGTCGAGGTCGAGGCCGTTGATCGGGCGCACGGGATACCCACCGCTCGAGTACTCGACCACGAGATCGCGGATCTGCACGTGGGTCGTCATCTCAGCCGCCGAACGCCAGGGCCGGATCGACCGTGACTGCCCGCCGGAGTCCCGCCAGGCTCGACAGCAGCCCGACGGCGATCGCGACGATCGGCAAGACCACGAACGCGGAAGCGGGGATCTCGACGTCCATGCTCATCACGGGGCTCAACGCCAGCGCGAGAACGACCGCGGCGGCAGCCGAGGTGACGGCAAGGATGATCGCCTGTACTGCGAGCCCGATCGCCAGCGTCCGGTTGGTGGTGCCGGTCGCCTTCAGCACCGCGAAGTCGCGTGTGCGCTCCACCGCCTGGAGGTACACGACGGAACCGATGATGCCGGCGGCGACGATCCACAGCAGGACGCGCAGGAAGTCGATCGTCGAGGTCGCCTTCCCGAGCGGGCGCCGCAGCTCTTCGATGGTGTCGTCGTTGGTGAGCACCTGGAACCCGTCGAACTCGGAGATCGCGCCGGTGGTGACGACCGCGGTCGCGAGCGGCTGCCCGGCGAACGCCAGGCGCTGCGCATCCTCGATCGGTATGAACACGGTGGGCGTGCCCGCGTAGTAGGTGATGCCGGAAGTTGTGCCGACCACCGCGAACGTTTCTCCGAACACGTCGAGTTCGTCGCCGACGTCGAGGCCCGTCGACGCGTCGACGACGATCTCACCTGATCTCGACAACGCATCCCCGCTGCGCACCGCCGGAGATCCCGGTGCGCCGGGCGTCACCGCGATCACGTTGACGTCGGTCCTGCTACCGAGGTCGACGCTGTCGCGCAGGACGGCAATGGGTGCCGCGGCGTCGACGCCCGTGACCTGCGCGACCTCGTCGGCTACCACGGCGGGGAAGACGGCAGCCGAGGTGAACGGTCCCGACGCGCCGTCGGGGACGAGCCAACGGTCGACGGCGAACGCGTCGACGGCGCGCTTGACCTCGTTGTGAAAACTGCCGGCGAAGCCCGTGATCAACAGCGCGAGCGCGAACACGAGACCGGTCGCGAGGACGCCGATCGTGAAGCGCCGCCGCCGCCACTGGAGATCACGCAGACTGACAAACAGCACCGGGCGACCCTAGCGAGGTGCGCGTGTACCGCGCCGAGGTCAAAAGCCGCGGATAAATCTTCGTAAGCCGCTCGCGACCCGTCGAATCGGCACTCGGGCGACGAAAGGGTCAGCGCACATCCGTCTCGATTCCACCCGCATGCGTTCTGGTCGAGGCGCCCCCGCCGTAACGAGGTCGAGGTTACGCTGGCGCGCGTCGGCGCTTGAGGGTTACGGGAGGTCGTCGTGGGACTTGGCTCGCTCTCGTCGGAGATCACGAGCGCGGTGCTGACCGTGCTCGCCGTGGTTGCCGCGATGTTGTTCGCGCTGCTGGCGTTGGTCTACATCCAGGCGCGGCGGGCGGGACGGTGGATGCGGACGACGCTGAACCGTCAGCGCGTGAACCTGGCGCCGGGTCCGGGTCGCGATCTTGTTCGCATGCGGTCGCGCCTCGATCGAAGTCGCCACGGCGCGCACAGCGCGGTGGCCACCGCGACCGCGAATGGAGAGGCTCTGGGCGACCTCGGCTTGCTCTGCGCTCGTCTCGAAGCGGTCGGCGAAGGATTGGACGCGCAGCTCGAAGCGATCTCCGCCGCGGATCTCAGCCCGAACATGCTCAAGGCGGCGTTGGCGCCGCTCCGCGCGCGTGTCGACGCGTACGAACGCGTCGCGACCGATCTTGCGACGATCGCGGGCACGTCAATGGCAGCGGTCCATGGCGTCGAACTTGCGGCGATCAACGAAGAGGTCGACGACGTCCGACAACTCGTGAGCGCGCGGACCGTCGCCCTCCGAGAGCTGCGCGCTCGGTAGTCGTCGACACCGTCGCTTCGGCCTGCCGGCTCAGGGCCAGGTGCGCCCGAACCAGCGTTGCACGCGGCTGGAGCCGAAGTCGGCCTTGTCGGCGGCGAGCGCGGGCGAAGGGCCTTCGAGTGAGCCGCGCGGCGCCTGCCCGCTCGTAAACATGACGTCGACCTTCGCGACCTGGTCGTCACCGAACTCCAGGTAGCAGATACCTCGACCGTCGTAGCCGGCCGGCTCGCCCTCGCCGCGAATGCGCGCGCTGATGCCCCCCGCCGCGACCGCCGCCTGGCCTTCCGCGAACACGCCCGCCTTCGGTGTTCCGACGCTCGTGACGTCGCCGACCGCGTACACGCCCGGGAAACGGGTCTCGAGGGTGACCGGGTCGACGGGGATCCAGCCGTCGACGGTCATGCCCGATTGTGCCACGACCTCCGGCACCCGGTGCGTCGGCACGCCGAGGAAGAGGTCGTACGGCATCTCGGCGCCGTCGCCGAGCAGCGCGACCCGGCGCGCCGAGTCGAGGCCGCGCACCAGCGTGCCCGGGTGCCAGTCGATCCGGCGCTCCTCGAACGCGATCAGCAGCGCCTTCGACGCGTCGGGCGACGGTGGGATGGGAACCGGCAACGGCATGACGAGTGCGATGTGCGACCGGTCCCGTAGCCCGCGGCGGGTGAGAAAGTCGTGCAGCAAGAGCGCGGTTTCGCTTGGTGCGGGCGGGCACTTGAAGGGCGTCGAGGTCACCGCGACGATGACGCGCCCGCCGTCGAAGTCGGCCAGCACGTCGCGCAGCGCGAACGCGCCGGCCTCGGTGTAGAATTCGTAGCCGCCTTCGACGAGGCCCGGCGTCGCCTCCGGGTGGAGATCGGCGCCGAGTGCGACGACGAGGATGTCGGCATCGAAGGTCCCGGCGTCGGTTTCGACGCGCTTGGCGTCGGGATCGATCGCACGGATCCTGGACTGCACGAACTGCACACCCGGTTTGACGAAGTCGCGATACGGGTGGCGAACCTGTTCGGGGAGCGCCCGCCCGAACATGACGTCGAGCTTGGAGAACCCGAAGACGAAGTCGTCGGTCTTGTCGATGAGCACGACGTCGACGTCGGCACCGAACTCTTCGGAGAGCCTGGTCGTCAGCTCCAGGCCCCCGAACCCCGGACCCAACACGACAACGCGCATAGGCGGCACGCTAATTCAGAACAGGTACTCCGGAC
>JANNHK010000331.1:0-4839 GCA_031404355.1 Actinomycetes bacterium | reverse complement strand
GGTCCTCCTTCAAGATGCCGCCGATGAAGATCTCGCGATACAGCTCGCTGGTGCGAATCACCTCTTTGAGACATGCCTCCTGCTCGGGCGTGATGTCGGTGCCGCCCGCTTCGATCTCGGCGACGATACGCGCCGACCAGTCGAAGCAATCGAGGAAGAGGTCCGCGAATGCTTCGGCCACGTCGGCGGGAGGCGACGCGCTCTCACCCTCCAGAATGTCGAGGACGAGCATCGGGCGGATGACCGACCCGTCGCCGACCTGTTCCGCGAGGCACGCCGCTTCCTCGGCCGAGACGTCGTCGTCGCCCGTGAAGCCGGATGCCATTCCAGATGCGAGATCGATGCACTCGATCATCGCGTCCGCGACTTGCCCGGCCTCGGCTTCGGTCAGGTCGCTCGGACCGTTCTCGGGGGCCGCGAGTGCCGCTTCGGTGATCCCGGCCTCCTGCATCCGCTGCGCGCCGACTTCGCCGACCATCCGTTCCGCCGCGCACTGCGCCTCGTCCTCGGGGGCAGCGAAGCCGGAGTTGGTGTCCATGAGCGATTCCGCGAGTACCTCGGTATACGCGTCGTCATCGAGGAACTCGCCGTCGTCGCCGGTGCCGTCGTCGGCGTCGGCGTCGTCGTCGGCGTCGTCGGGGTCATCTTCGGCCGTGTCGTCTTCCTCGGCGGACGGCTCGGTGGCCGTCGAACCGGCGTCGTCGTCGTCACCACCGCACGCCGCGAAGACGAGGAGAGCGGTGACGGAGAGAACCAGGAGTTTGCGCACCTCAGGAGGTTACGTCGCCGTAGCGGTCGAGCAGACCGCGGGCGATGACGAGCCGTTGGATCTCGTTCGTGCCCTCGCCGATGATCATGAGCGGCGCGTCACGGTAGTACCGCTCGACCGGAAGTTCGGTCGTGTAACCGACGCCGCCATGCACCCGCAACGACTCGGTCGCGACCTCGAACGCCGTTTCACTCGCGAACAGCTTGGCCATGCCCGCTTCGACGTCGCAGCGCTCCCCGCGCTGTTTGCGTTCCGCCGCGCTCACCGTCAGCAACCGCGCCGCCTCGACCTTGGTGGCCATGTCGGCCAGCTTCATCTGTATCGCTTGATGTTGCGCGATCGGCTTGCCGAAGGTGTGACGCTCCTGGGCGTACGACAGCGCGGCGTCGAACGCGGCGCGGGCGACACCGACCGAGCGCGCCGCGATATTGATGCGCCCCACCTCGAGCGCGCCGAGGATGTACGAAAGGCCTCGCCCCGCGTCGCCGAGCAGTGAGTCGGCGGGGACGTGGTGGTCGACGTACGACATCTCGACCGTTTCGATGCCCTTGTACCCGAGCTTGGGGATGTTCTTGCTCACGGTCAGTCCCCCGCTACGCGGACCCGGTTCCTTCTCGACGATGAGGCACGAAATGCCTTCTTCGGTGCGTACCGCCAACGCGACCAACGCGGCGCGCTCGCCGTTGGTCACCCAGAACTTCGTGCCGTTGACGACGTACTCGTCTCCGTCGCGCACCGCGCGGCACGCGATGTTGCGCGTATCGCTGCCCGCGTCGGCTTCCGACAGCGAAAGGCACCCGCGGATCTCGCCCGTCGCGAGACGCGGCAGCCACCGCTGCTTCTGAGCTTCGGTGCCGTGGTGGATGACGAGATAGGCGGCGATCGTGTGGGTGTTGACAATGCCCGAGAGCGACATCCAGCCGTACGCCAACTCTTCGATCACGCCGATATAGGTAAGGAGGTCGAGCCCGAGCCCGCCGTACTCCTCGGGAATCGTGACGCCGAACAGCCCGAGTGCCTTCATCTGCTCGACGATCGCGGCCGGGTACTCGTCGGCGTGTTCCATCTCGGACGCGACGGGAATGACCTCGCGCGCGATGAACCGGCGTACCGTCTCGATCATCTCGCGCCTGATCTCGGGATCGACCGTTGTCGTCATGACCGGCACGTTACCGAGGGGCGGAGCCGAGCAGCCCGGCAGCGCCCGGTACCGTGCTCAACGTGATGGACCACCGCACGATCTCCGGTTTCACACGCGACGACGCGATCCGCCGGCGCCAGATCGATCGCGTCGTACTGCGCCGCGTGTTGACGATGTGCCGTCCCTACCGCCGCTTGCTCGTCGGCTTCGTGGTGGCCGTCGTCGCCGGGGCGATCGCGGGCGCGATCCCTCCGTTGCTGTTCCGCAGCCTCCTCGACACCGCAGTCCCGGACAAGGACCGCACCATGGTCGCCCTCCTCGCCGCAGCAGCGGTCGGCCTCGCGTTCGCCGGCGCGCTCCTGTCGCTCGTCCAACGGTGGTTCTCGTCACGCATCGGCGAAGGCCTCATCTACGACCTGCGCGTCGCGTTGTTCGACCACGTCCAGCGCATGCCGATCGCGTTCTTCACGCGCACCCAGACCGGCGCACTCCAGTCGCGTCTCAACAACGACGTCATCGGCGCGCAGCAGGCCGTGACGAGCACGTTGGGCACCGTCGTGTCGAACGCGATCACCATTGCCGTGACGCTCACCATCATGTTCAAGCTGCAGTGGCAGCTCACGTTGCTCACGCTGCTGATCCTCCCTGCGTTCTTGATCCCGGCCCGCCGGATGGGTCCGCGCATGCAGGTACTCACCCGGCGCGGCATGCAGCTCAACGCGGAGATGAACAGCGTCACCGCCGAGCGGTTCAACGTTGCCGGCGCGCTGCTCGCGAAGCTCTTCGGCCGTCCGGACCGCGAACGCGACGAGTTCGCCCGCCGGGCCGCAGGCGTGCGAGACGTCGGTGTGAAGTCGGCGATGTACGGCCGTGTGCTCTTCGTCGCGCTCGGACTCGTCGCGGCCGTCGGCAGCGCAGTCGTGTACTGGATCGGCGGCAACCTCCTGATCTCCGGGGTGCTGTCGGTCGGCACGGTGGCCGCGTTCGTGCTCTACGTCGGGCAGATTTACCAGCCACTGGCCCAGATCACGAACGCACGCGTCGAAGTTCTGAGCGCGCTCGTGGCGTTCGAGCGCGTGTTCGAAGTGCTCGACTTCCCGGCCTCGATCACCGACCCGGAACACCCGGTCGAGCTCGTCGCACCACAGGGCCGCATCGAGTTCGACCACGTGTGGTTCCGCCACCCCGCGGGAAACCTCGTGTCGTTGCCTTCGCTCGAAGCGCCGGGCACAGCCGGCGGCGACGAGCCGAGCGAGTGGATCCTGCGCGACATCTCCCTCACCGTCGAGCCCGGTGAGACCGTCGCGCTCGTCGGTCCCTCCGGTGCAGGCAAGACAACGCTCGCGATGCTCGTCTCCCGAGTACACGACGTCGTGCAGGGTTCCGTCCGCGTCGACGGCATCGACGTACGCGATATGACCCAGGAGTCGCTGCACGCAGCCGTCGGGCTCGTCGCGCAAGACCCGCACCTATTCCACGACTCGATCCGCGCCAACCTTCGTTTCGCAAGCGCGGATGCAACCGATGCCGACCTCGAGGCTGCGTTGCGGGCGGCGCGAATCTGGGAACTGGTTGCGTCACTTCCCGAAGGGCTCGACACGATCGTCGGCGAGCGCGGCTACCGCATGTCGGGTGGCGAGAAGCAACGGCTTGCCATCGCGCGTCTCTTGCTCAAAGACCCGGCGATCATGGTGCTCGACGAAGCGACCGCGCATCTCGATTCGGAGTCAGAAGTCGCGATCCAACGGGCACTTGACGATGCACTCCGTGACCGAACTGCACTAGTTATCGCGCATCGACTCTCGACGATCGTGGGCGCCGACCGCATTCTGGTCGTCGACGCCGGCCGCATCGTGGAATCGGGAAGCCATGCGGAGCTCTACGCCCGGGACGGCGTCTATGCCGAGCTCTATCGCACCCAACAGGGCGCCCGCGCCGAGTCCGCGTGAGGATGTTCGGAGACTAGAGTCGAGTACTTCCTCGAGTGGTTCCCCCCGAGTGATTCATGTCTGACGAAGCCTCCGAAGATTCCAGAGCCGACCGCCTCGACGCGCGCCGCCGCCGTTACCGGTGGGCCGGCATCTTCTGCGCGGCAATGATCGTCGGTGGCGCGGCAACCGTCGTCGCGTTCACCCTCAACGACGACGCGGGCAACAGCGTCGAAGCCACGACCGACGACGACGAGCCGAATACGCGCCGAACGTTCGACGACGAGGACCTTCCGGAACTTAACAATTTTGTTGCAGACGCACCGACACGCCCACTGACGTACGAAGACCCGCTACGTGTGTGGGTCGGTGGCGACTCGTTGTCGGGCGCGCTCGGACCCGCACTCGGCGGGTTCAACGGCACGACGGGTGTCGTCGAGACGACGGTCGACTACAAGGTGTCGAGCGGGTTGGCCACGCACGTACGCAACTGGCCCGACTACGCCGAGGACGTGATGCCCCGCGACGACCCCGAGGTCGTCGTGTTCATGATCGGCACCAACGACGCCACGATCGTCAGCTCCCACGACAGCGACGACGACGGGATTCCCGACTGGGAACCCGACTATCGGGCCAAGGTCGCGGAGATGATGGATCTGCTGCTCGAGAACGATCGCGTCGTGTTATGGATCGGTGCGCCCACCATGCGGTCCGACAGTCGCGACAAGGGCGCGATCGAAGTGAACCGGGTGATGCGCGAGGAGGCTGCCCTGCGGTCGCCCGAACTCGTCTACGTCGACGCGTACCGCCTGTTCGCGGGCGACGACGGCGGCTACACCGAGTCGCTCGAGAACGCCGAAGGCGACACCGTTCGCGTGCGCATCGACGACGGCGTCCACTTCACCGGGGCGGGCGCCGAGCACCTTGCGGCTGCGGTGTTCGCGTTGCTCGACGCACGCTACGACGTCGTCGCGCAGACCGACCCCGAGCACGCGCGTGAG